>DASTSW010000050.1:0-38764 GCA_035760445.1 Solirubrobacterales bacterium
CCAGGTCATCTTCTCCCGCTGCGGGTCGCCGTGGTCGCCCTCTTTGTAGGCGACGTGGGCGGCGATCCCGTACTCGGCGAGCTTGTGCATCTCCTCGGTCCGGATCTGGATCTCCAGCGGTTTGCCCTCCGGCCCGATCACGGTCGTGTGCAGCGCCTGGTACATGTTGGCTTTGGGCATCGCCACCCAGTCCTTGAAGCGTCCGGGCAGCGGCTTCCAGAGCGAGTGGATGACGCCGATCGCGCCGTAGCAGTCCTTGACCGAGCCGACGATCACCCGCATCGCGGTCAGGTCGAAGATCTCGTTGAACTCGCGGCCCTTCTTCGCCATCTTCGTGTAGATCGAGTAGAAGTGCTTGGCGCGGCCCGAGATCTCGGCCTCGATCCCGACCTGCTCCAGCTCCTTGGCGAGGAAGTCACCGGCGTCGGAGACGAACCTTTCCCGCTCCTCGCGCTGCTGGGCGACGAGCTGTTTGATTTCTTTGTACTTGCGCGGGTGCAGGGTCGCGAAGGCGAGGTCCTCCAGCTCCCATTTGATCGCGTGGATTCCGAGCCGGTGGGCCAGCGGCGCGTAGATCTCCAGCGTCTCGTGGGACTTCAGCGTCTGTTTCTGCTTCGGCAGGGCGCCGAGCGTGCGCATGTTGTGGAGACGGTCGGCCAGCTTGATCAGGATCACCCTGACGTCGGTGGCCATCGCCACCATCATTTTCCGATAGTTCTCGGCCTGCCGCTCGTCGCGGCTCTCGAAGGTGATCCCGGTCAGCTTGGTGACGCCGTCGACCAGCAGGGCGATCTCTTCGCCGAACTCCTCGCGAATTTCCTCCAGGCTGGCGGTCGTGTCCTCGACCGTGTCGTGGAGCAGCGCCGCGCAGAGCGTCTCGGTATCGAGCCGCATCCCGGCGCAAATCTGGGCAACGCCCACCGGGTGGGTGATGAACTCATCGCCCGAGTAGCGGCGCTGGTCAGCGTGGCGCTCGCAGGCGAACTCGAAGGCCCGCTCGACCTGGGCGCGATCGATCGTCGCCACCGCGAGCGCGGTGCCGCCGCCGTCCCCGTTGCCGGTTTCGGCCACAGGCGAATCGAACTCCTCGACCACGGCGAAGAGGTCGGCGAGGAGCTCCTTGCGCTCTACGGCAGTTTGGCCCTTGTCAGGTATTGCTGGTCCTCCGAAAGTCTGTCGCTGTAGGCACGGAACGCAGCCGAGCGCTGCAGATCCGTCCTCACTGAGGATACGACCCGGACAACCCCTGCGCCCCCTTCCGGAGCTCCCTGCAGCAGCCCGAGCTCGCGCAGGACTCGGAAACGGCGGGCGCTGGCCTCGGGACAAAGTCGATAAGCCCCGCTTCCGGCGAGCGCCTCGCGCAGACGGCAGCCGCGAGCGTCGCCGGTCTGGCGCAAGGCGCGGTAGGTGGCCGCCACGCCCTCCCGCGTCGCCCACTGCTCGGCCAGGGATTGGGCGGCGAAGTCCCGCTCGGCGTCGGTCCAGAGGGCATGGAGAAAGCCGGCGCCAGATGCCGCGCAGGGCAGCTCCGCCCGACCGACATCGAGCTCGTCGCGAGGTGGATCGACGAGGACGACGTGCTCGAAGCCAGCCGCGAGTTCCGGCTCCCGCCCCAGGGCGCCGTAGTCGGTCAGGGCCAAGCCAGCCGTGGCGCGCCCCTTCAGACCGGCGATCTCCTCGTCGCTGCAGCGATGGCAGGCGATCAGCGCGGCGCCGCCGTTGAAACGAGCGAGGCCGGTGGCCCCGTTGGCCAGCGCCGCCCGCCGCGAGGCGTCGGCGCAGACCGCGAGGACGCTGGCGCCGCTGGACACCAGCTCGGCAATCGCCACGGTGGCCGGGGCGGTTCCTTCGACCTGGCGCCGCCCCTCTCCCCCGCGAGTCCGCGAGAGACCGTCTAAATCGCGGTCTGGCGCGGACTCGGCGCCGGGATCGACATCGAGCTCGGCTTCGAATCGCTGCCACCACCCCGCTTCCTCCAAGGCGCACGAGTGAGGCACCACCGGCGCCTCGGCCTCCGGCTCCTCCAGTGGGTACAGCTCGCGCAGGACCACCCTGGGCTCGACCGAGCCGTTCCAGTGGTTGACCTCGAGGCGGATGCTGGCGTCGATCACGTCCTCGTCCTCGACGCCGAGCGAGGAGCGGCCGAAGGCGACGCCGAGGGCGCGGTGCGAGCCGCTGTGGAGGCTGAAGCGAGCGTGCTTGCCCTCCCCCATCGTCCGTACGTCGCTGACCCGAGCCGAGGGAACCAGGAGCCGCACCCCGGGGTTGCCCATCCCGAATGGCGCCAGTTGGCGCAGCTCCTCGGCCAGGTCGAGGCCCAGCCCAACGCCCCCGACGATCGCGTCGACCTTTTCCGTCCGCCGCAGATCGTCCTCGCTCAGCACCTGGTTGGCGTGCGCCGCAAACGCCTCGCGGAAAGCGGCGACGTTCTCCGCTCGGATCTGCAGGCCGGCGGCGGCGCGGTGGCCACCGAAACCCTCGAGGTGCTCGGCGCAGGACTCCAGGGCGCCAAGCAGGTCGAAGCCGGGAATGCTCCTGCCCGAACCGCGCCCGGAGCCGTCTTCGCCGAGCGAGATGACCACCACCGGCCGATGGTGGCGCTCGACCAGCCGCGAAGCGACGATCCCGACCACGCCGGGGTGCCAGTCCTCGCCCGCCACGACCAGCCCGCGGGCCTCGCGCAGCTCGTCGGAAAGCTCCCGCAGCGCCGTCTCCGCAGCAGCGTCGACCTCACGCTCGGTCGCCCGCCGCTCGGAGTTCGCCCGGCTCAGCTCCTCGGCGATCGTCTCGGCCCGCTTCTCGTCCTCGGTGAGGAACAGCTCGACGCCGGCGTCGGCCCGGTACAGCCGGCCGGCCGCGTTGATCCGCGGTGCCAGGCGGAAGGACAGGTCACCCTCGTCGAGGCGCTCGGGCTCGCATTTCGCGGCGGCCATCAGGGCGCGCATGCCCGGCCGCTTGGAGCGGCGGATCTCCGCCAGGCCCCGTTTGACCAGGGAACGGTTCTCGCCGATCAACGGCACCACGTCAGCGACCGTCGCCAGCGCCACCAAATCGAGGTGCTCACTGGCCTCCTCCTCGCGCAAGGCCGACGCCAACTTCCAGGCAACCGCCGTCCCGCACAGCGCTTTGAACGGATAGCGGCTGATTTCCGGGTGAAGGATCTGGCAGTCGGGCAGCTGCTCGGCGGGCTGGTGGTGGTCGGTGACCACCACCTCCATGCCCAGCTCGCGCGCCAGCGCGACCTCGGCCACGGAGGTGATCCCGCAGTCGACGGTCAGCAACAGCCCGGTGCCGCGCTCCGCCAGCCGCCGGACGTTCTCCGCCGAGAGGCCGTAGCCGTCCTCGATCCGATCGGGAATGAACCAGTCGCACTCGGCCTCCAGCTCGCGCAGGGTCGAGATCATCAGCGTCGTGGCGCAGACGCCGTCGACGTCGAAGTCGCCGTGGACGGTGATCCGCCTGCCCGCCACGATCGCTTCCCGCACCTGGGCGACGACCAGGTCCATCCCCTCGAACGCCGCGGGCGGGTGCGACTCGTCGGCGGCGAGAAAGGCTCGAGCCTCGTCCGGAGTCCGGTATCCCCGCCTGACCAGGGTTACCGCGAGCGGCTCGCTGATCCCAAGGTCCTCCGCCAAGGCGCGGGCCTCGGTGTAGTCGTAGGGCTCGGCGACGAATGCGGGGGCGGGTGCGGCCACTCCATGAGGTTGCCTCCTACCCCAGACAGAACGACCCACCGGAGAGCCCGGAATTAAGGGGGATTCAGCCCGCGCGCTCTTCAGAGCGGACGCCGATCGCGTAGACGACCGCCAGCCCGATCGCGGTCCCGGGAATCGCGATCAGCGCGGTCGAGAGATCGGTGTCGCTGAGGCTTTTACCGCTGATCTCCTGGACGATCATCCCGAAGATGACCGAGCCGAAGACCGCGCCGATGAAGGCGCCGATGATGCCCTGCCAGAAACGGTCCGGCATGAAGACCGTGAAGTGCCAGATCGCGATGCCCATCATGAAGTAGACGACCAGTGCCATCAGCGGCTCCTCCCGTGCTTGCGGCGAGCCTGGCGGCGCGCGCGTCGCTCTGCGTTTCGCTGGCGGCGCTCGGCGGAGGCCGAAGCCGCTCCCTCTTCGTCGCCGTTGCCGGAGGCGCTATTCCCGCTGCCGTTGCCGGAGTCGTCGGTCCGCTCCACCGTCGCCACCGCGCCCGGAGCCGACTCGGCTGCCGGCTCCTCGGCCAGCTGCGGGGTTTCGGCTTCGGTTTCGTCGTCGCGGCTCAGTTTTGCCATCTCGATGTCGTCGGCGTAAGCCGGAACGACGCCGCCCTCGACTTCGGCGATCCGCAGCCGGCGGCGAACGAAGCCCGGCTCGCGTTCCTTCCACGCAGTCAGTACCGGCGAGGCGATGAAGATCGACGAGTAGGTACCGGAGGCGATCCCGACCAGCATCGCGAAAGCGAAGTCCTGGAGGACGGCGCCGCCGAAGACCATCAGCGAGAGCACGCCCAGGAGGGTCGAGAAGCTGGTCGCCAGCGAACGGGTCAAGACCTCGCTCATCGAGCGGTTGACGATCTGCGAGAAGGCGGCGCGCGGCATCCGCGGCACGTTCTCCCGGATCCGGTCGAAGACGATGATCGTGTCGTAGATCGAGTAACCCAAGATGGTCAAGAAGGCGGCGACCGTACCGCTGCTCACCTCTTTCCCGGTCAATGAGTAGACGCCAGCGGTGATCAAGATGTCGTGGAAGATCGCGATCAGGACCGGCACCGCGAACTTCGGGTCGAAGCGCAGCGCCACGTAGCCACAAATCACCAACAGCGAGAAGATCAGTGCCTTCAAGGCGCTGTCGGCCACCTGCTGGCCGAAGGTCGGCCCGACACTGGTGCTGTCGAAGCCGTTGTCGACGACCCCGAACTCCGAGACCAGCGCTGCCTCTGCCTCGCGCACTTCGTTCGGCTCGAGTTCGTGCGACTGAATCTGGAAGACGTTGTCGCCGAAGTTCGGGTCGCTGACCTGCTGGATCTCCTCGCCGCTGATCCCGGCCGCGTCGAGCGCGTCGCGCACCTCTTCCTCGTCGGTTTCCTGCTGCAGCGCCGCGGTGATCCGGGTGCCGGACTCGAAGTCGATGCCAAAGTTGAGCTGCTTGGTCGCCAGCGCCAGGCCACCGATGATCAGGATCACTCCCGAGATCGAGAAGAACCAGCGGCTCGCGCCCATGAAGTCGAAGTGCCAGCGTTTGCCCTCACCGGCGGCCCCCAGCACGCTCGGCGAACGCAACAGCCGCGAACGGCTCATGCTGCCCAGCAGCGCCTGGGTAAAGACGACGGCGGTGAGCAGCGAGACGATCGTGCCGACGCCCAGGGTGAAGGCGAACCCCTTGACCCCGGCGGTGGCGAGGACGAAGAGGATGAAAGCGGTCAGCAGGGTGACGACGTTGGCGTCGATGATCGTGCTGATCCCGCGTTTGTAGCCAGCGCCAATCGCGCTCGACATCGAGCGCCCAGCCCGGACCTCCTCCTTTATTCGCTCGAAGATAACGATGTTCGAGTCGGCCGCGACGCCGATCGTCAGCACCAGGCCCGCGATCCCCGGCAGGGTCAGGGTGATCGGGATCAGGTCGATCAGGGCGAAGAAGATGATCGCGTAGGCGCCAAGCGCGATCGAGGCGATCAGGCCGAGGAAACGGTAGTAGAGGAGCAGGAAGATGATCACCAGGGCGAGGCCGACGATCCCCGCTTTGACGCCCTGGTCGAGAGCTTCGCTACCGAGGGTCGCCGAGACCTGGGTCTGACTGATCAGCTTGAGGCTGATTGGCAGGGCGCCGATCTGCAGGGTGGTCGCCAGATCCTGGGCCTCGCCGATGTCGTTGAAACCACCGGAGATCTGGGCGCCCTGGCGACCGTCGATCCCGTCCGGGTTTTCTTCGAAGTTGATGATCGGCCGGGTTTTGACTTCGTTGTCGAGGACGACGGCGAAGTGCCCGGAGAGCTGCGCAGCTTCTTCGCTGCTGACCGGCCCGATCGCCTGCGCCTTGCCGCGCTGGGCGATCTGCCGGGTAACTTCCTGGAAGGCGTCGCGGCCGGAGTCGGTGAACCCAAAGGAGACGACCGGTTCGTTGTTCGGCCCGTAGGTCTGTTCGGGGTTGGTGATGTCGTTGCCGCTGAGGGCCGGATCGTCTTTCAGCGCGTACCAGCCGGGCTCGGCCGTTTCGTCCAGCTGCCCTTCCGCGTCACTCGGGTATTCGGAGACGAGGATCGTTCCCGCCGGGATCTCGACCACGAGCCCGTCTTTCGGCCGTTTTTTCCCGGTCGGGCTGATGTAGAGATCCTTTTTCGCCAGCTCGGGACCGGCGATCAGATCGTGCGGCTCGTCTTTCTCGAAGAGGTAGTAGCGGGGCCTGGCGACCGAGCATCCGTCGCAGGGTTCGACCGGGGGTTGTTCCGCGGCGAGCTGCGCCGCGGTGTAGGCGGTCGGGTAGGCGCCGGAGAAGATCAGCTGTTTGCTCTCTTCTTTGGCGACGTTGCGCCCCGCTTCTTCCCAGCGTTTTTCCGATTCTTTGAGCGGTCCTTCCGGCGGCTGCAGCCCCGGTTTCTGGCCGATCGCCTTCTCGGGGCCGATCAGGTTCGGCTCCCAGTCGTAGTAGTAGAGCTGCGCGGTCGAGCCAACCTGTTCGGCGGCGCGGCTGGCGTCGGTGACGCCTGGCAGCTGCACGGTGATCTGGTCGGTGCCCAGTCGCGCGACCTCCGGCTCGGAGACGCCGAGCTTGTTGATCCGCTGTTCGATGATCGAGATCGAGTCTTCGATGTCTTCGCCGCTGACTTCGTCGGAGGTCCCGGTCGGCTGCCCCTGGTAGACGAGCTCGAGGCCGCCCTGCAGGTCCAGGCCGAGCTTCGTCTCCTTCTTGGCGATGACGATGCCGGAGACCACGACCAAGCCGAGCACGAAGAGCAGGACGAAGAGGTGGCGGCGGCGGGTTCCCATCGTCGTCAGCCTTCGGGGGTGAGAATTAGGAGTAGGCCGCCGTCGTCGTCATAGGCGGGAAAGACGTCGGCCACCGCCCGCGCCGGCAGGTCGCCTTCCGCGTTTACCGAGACCCGCTTGCCGAGCGAGCGGACGCCCCACTCCAGGGAGGTCTCGATCGGGTCGGTGAAGCCGTCCTTGTCGGTGTCGGCGCCTTTGCCGCCGTCGCCGGCGTCGATCCAGTCCAGCCCGAGAACCTCGCGCACGGGACGGCCGATCACGTCCTCGTCGGTCAGACCGGTCAGCTCGAAGCTGCCTTTGCCGGCGTCGATCACGCGTTCCTGCTTGTCACAGACGAAAAAGGCAGCATTAGGGGCCGGATAATAATCGTCGAGTAATTCGAAGACAAAGCCGAAGCCGCATTTCGAGCAGCCCTTGGGACGGGTGCTGAACCCCGCGGTCCTCTCCCCGCTCACCTCCCGGTGTCCGCAATTCGGACAGATGAAAAACGGCATATTCGACAGGCTAGCTGGCGCGGCTCAAAAGAGGCTCGCTGCGCCTTCGGGTGCCTGCAGGCCGAGATGGTCGAAGGCGCGCTGGGTGAGGACGCGGCCGCGCGGGGTCCGCTTCAGGAGACCCTGTTGGAGCAGATAGGGCTCGAGCACGTCCTCGATCGTGTCCTGCTCCTCGCCGATCGCGACCGCCAGGGTCGAGAGGCCCACTGGGCCGCCGCCAAACTTGGTGGCGATCACCTCCAGCAGGGCCCTGTCGCTGCGGTCGAGACCGCCGGCATCGACCTCCAGCATCTCCAGGGCGTCGGCCGCGACCGCGGCGCCGATCTCCCCGCTGCCCTTCACCTGGGCGAAGTCCCGCACCCGCTTCAGCAGCCGGTTCGCGACCCGTGGGGTGCCGCGCGAGCGCAGCGCGATCGTCTCCGCCCCCTCGCTGTCGATCTCGACGCCGAGGATCCCGGCCGAGCGCTCGACGATCAAGGCCAAGTGCTCAGGCGCGTAGTACTCGAGGCGATGGGAAACGCCAAAGCGGTCGCGCAGAGGCGTCGTCAGCAGCCCCGACCGGGTCGTGGCGCCGACCAGGGTGAAGGGCGGCAACGGCAGGGTGACGGTCCGGGCGCCGGCTCCCTGGCCGAGGACCACGGGCAGCTCTCCGTCCTCCATCGCCGGGTAGAGGGTCTCCTCGACGGCGCGGCCGAGGCGATGGATCTCGTCGATGAAGAAGACGCTGCCGGGCTCCAGCGAGGTGAGGAACGAGGCGACGTCGGCCTTGCGCTCCAGTGCTGGGCCGGCGGTCTGCACCATCGGCACCCCCAGCTCGGCGGCGACGATGTGAGCCAGCGAGGTCTTGCCCAGCCCCGGCGGACCGGCCAGCAGGACGTGATCCAGCGGCTCGCCGCGGCGCTTGGCCGCCTCGATGAAGATCGCCAGCTGCTCGGTCACCTGCTGCTGGTTGACGAAGTCCTCCAGGGTGGGCGGGCGTAGCGAGCGGTCGAGGTCCTCGTCGGGAGCCTCGGCGCGGGCGTCGTGGACCTTCACCTCGGCGTCGACCGGCACCGGCTCGGCCTCGACCCCCGGGGTGCGAATCCTGTTGCCGCCGATTTCCGGAGGCCCGCTCATGCGGCGTTCCTGGAGGCGCCGGCTTTGCGCAGGGCCGCGGCAACGAGCTCCTGGGCCTCCTCGCCCTCCACCCCGTCGAGCAGCTGCTCGGCTTCGAGCGGTGCATAGCCGAGGTTGACGAGACCGTCGCGAGCGAGCGAGCGCGCGTCGCCCTCCTCGGCGGCGGCCAGGGCGACCTCTTCCTCGAGCGCGCCGGCGACTTTCTCGCGCAGCTCGACGATGATCCGCTCGGCCGTCCGTTTGCCGATTCCCGGCACCGCCTGGAAGCGTTTGGCGTCACCGGCGGCGATCGCCCGGAGGAGATCGCGGGCGGTACCGCCGCAGAGCGTGGCGATTGCCACCTTGGGCCCGACGCCGCTGACGGTGATCAACAGACGGAAGAGATCTCGCTCCTCCTCGGAACTGAAGCCGTAGAGCGAAAGCGAGTCCTCGCGGGCGATCAGCTCGGCGTGGAGAAAGGCGTCGCGGCCGGTCGCCGGGACCGCTTTCAAGGACTCGGAGGAGACGGTGAGCCGGTAGCCGACGCCGCCGGCATCGATCACGACGTGATCGGCGCGTCGCACCATCACCTCACCACGGACCGCGGCGATCATCCGGCGACTCGCTCCTGGCCGGCGTGAGCGCTGGCTCCAGCGGCGACGCTGACCGCGTCGCGGTGCCCGTTGCCGCCGCCATGGCAAATAGCAACCGCGAGGGCGTCGGCAGCATGGTCGGGCGTGGGCGGCTCGGGCAGGCCGAGCAGAGTGCCGACCATCCGCTGCACCTGGCGCTTGCCGGCGCCGCCCGAGCCGCAGACAGCCATCTTGATCGCCTGCGGCGTGTAGGCGAAGCAGTCGACCCCGTGCTCGGCGGCGGCCAGCATCGCGACGCCGCTGGCTTGCCCGACGGCCATCGCCGAGCGCACGTTCTTGCCGAAGAAGACCTCCTCGATCGCCATCGCCTTCGGCTCGTGCCAGGCGATCAGCTCGCGCAGGGAGCTGTGGATCCGCTCCAGGCGCCGCTCCATCGGCAGATCCGGCGTGGTCTCGACCACGCCGCCATCGAGGGCAACCATGTGGTTCCCCTCGACTCGGACGATGCCGAAGCCCAGGTTCGCGGCACCCGGGTCTATGCCCATCACTACCTGCATTGGTAGTGATTCTCGGAACTGAGTCGGATGCCTTCCCGAAGCGCCTCAGGCGGCCAGTTGCTCGAGAACCTCGGCCGGGATGTCGAAGTTGGCGTAGACCTCGTCGACGTCGTCCTGGTCGTCGAGCGCCTCCAGCAGTTTCAGAACCCGTTCGGCGTCGTGACCCTTGACCTCGACCGTGCTTTTCGGCTCGGTCACCAGGCCGGCCGACTCGAACTCGATCCCTTCGCCCTCCAGCGCTTCGCGCACCGAGGTCAGGTCCTGGGGATCGGTGATCACCCGCAGCTTGTCCTCCTCCTCGCGCACGTCTTCGGCGCCGGCGTCGATCGCGCCGATCAGGTCGTCCTCGCCGTAGCGGCCGCCGTCGAGGGTGATCGCGCCCTTTTTCTCGAAGATCCAGGCAACCGAGCCGGGCTCGCCGAGGCTGCCGCCGTGACTGGAGAAGGCATGGCGGATCTCCGCGCTGGCGCGATTGCGGTTGTCGGTCAGCGCCTCGACCAGCACCGCCACGCCGGCGGGCCCGTACCCCTCATAGACGATCCTTTCGATCGCGGCGCCGTCCGTGCCTGCCCCGGTGCCGACGTCGATCGCTTTCTGGATCTTGTCCTTCGGCATCGAGGCGTCTTTGGCCTTCTGGACCGCGGTCGCCAGCGTCGGGTTGCCGCTGATGTCGCCGCCACCGTCACGCGCGGCGACGGTGATCGCCCGTGCCAGCTTGCTGAACAGCTTGCCGCGTTTGGCGTCGGCAGCGCCCTTCTTGTGTTTGATCGAGTGCCACTTGGAGTGCCCGGACATGGCCTGCCATTCTATGGAGTCGGTATGGGGACGCAGGAGAAAAGCCACCGCGCGGGGCGTGCCGTCGCCGCCAGCCTCGTCTTCCTGGCGATGCTGCTGGCAGCCTTCTCGCTCTGGACGGCGATCCCGCTGAGCTGGGTCTACATCGGCTCCAAGGTCTCCGAGACCCAGTTCCCCAGCGGCGGCCCTTACGCGGTGGTCGCCGTCGGCATCGTCATCTCGATCCTGATCGTCGCTTGGCTGATCGGCCGCCTCAATAACCTCTACATCCGCATCACCGGCACCAACCGCCTGGCGCCGATCCGCCCTGGCTGGCTGAAAAGCATGCGCGACACGTCCCCGGTGACCAACTCGGTGACCGTAGTCGAGGCGGTGCTGATGGCCTCGGTGATGCTGGCCGCGCTGGCCCTAACCCTCTGGTTCTTCCTCCTCGCCGGCTCCCCCTTGCCAGAGCAGTAGCGAAGTTGTTGCGAAACTTTTACGTTTCGCGTACAACACGTTGCATGTTGCCCTGTAGCCTGGCAATATGGCTGGGATGGCGAGAGAGCAGTGGACTGACGCGAGGCTTGATGACCTCAATGCGCGCGTCGAGAGCATCGACCGGCGGATGGAAGCCGGGTTCAAAGAGATGCGGGAGGAATTCCGCGCCGTGCGAATGGAGATGGCAGCCCAGACCGCGATGCTGAACCAAACTATTTATCGGCTCTTCGGCGGAATGATCGTCACCTGGATCGTAGGCGTGGTCGCCATCCTCACCCAGGTCTGAATCGCCAGATCAGACGACGAACTTGCCGTCTTCCTGCATCACGACGCCGTCGACCTCGAGTTTGCCGCCGAGGCGGAGGTCGCAGACCAGGTCGGTGTGGACCGCCGACTCGTTCTCTCCTCCCGACTCGGGATAGCTGCTGCCGACCGCCATGTGGACGGTGCCGCCGATCTTCTCGTCGAGCAGGACCTCGCGGGTGCCGTTGGCGATCCCGTAGTTGGTGCCGATCCCGAGCTCACCGAGGGTGCGGGCGCCCTCGTCGGTGTCGAGCAGCTTCAGCAGGTACTCCTCCCCGCGCTCGGCCGAGGCGTCGACGACCCTGCCCGCCTCGAAGCGGAGCCGGACGCCGGCGACCTCGCGCCCGCCGATCACCGCCGGCAGGTGGAAGCTGACCTCGCCCTCGACCGAGTCCTCGACCGGGCCGGTGAAGAACTCGCCGTCGGGCATGTTGTTGTCGCCGATGCAGGGGATGAACTTGCGGCCGGCGATGCCGAGCTTGATGTCGGTTCCCGGCGCGGTCACCCGCACCTCCTCGTGACCCTCGATCCAGTCCGCCAGCCGGGTCGTCTCCTCAGAAGCGCGCTTCCAGGCGGTCAGCGGCTCGGGGTCGTTTGCCAGGCAGGCGCCGTAGTAGAAGTCTTCGTAGTCGGCCAGGCTCATCTCCGCCTCCGACGCGTAGGCGCTGGTCGGGAACAGCGTGTAGCACCAGCGGAAGGAGCCCTCGGCGGCGCGCTTCATCGCCCGCGTCATCAGGTCGCCGGTGGCGGACTGGCGCAGCGTCTGGCGCTCCGGCGGCACCCCGGAAAGCTCGCGGGTGTTGGTGCTGGCCCCGATCGCGATCCGCACGTCGGCGTTGTCGACCATCCACTCGGCGAAGGGCGAGATCCATTCCAGCTGCTTGTCGGAGGCGTGTTTGAAGTAGGCGGCAATCTGTCCCTCCAAGGCGACGTTCAGCATCGGGTTACCGCCAGCCTTCAGCACCTCCTCGTAGACGGCCAGCAGCAGGGGCGCCGCGGCGCTCTCACCGTCGATCGCGACTACGTCGCCTTCCTTCACCCGGGTCGAGTAACCGACCAGGATCTTCGCCAGGTTCTGGACCCGCGGGTCGCCACCGCTCATCTCTTCGCCTCCTCCCCCGCCCGCTCGCGGGCAGTGGTCGCCATTGCCATGAAGATCGCGTGGAAGCGCGGGTCATCGGTCAGCTCCGGGTGGAAGGCGCAGGCCAGCACGCTTCCTTCCCGGATCGCCACCGGATGCCCTTCGTAGGAGGCAAGGACCTCCACCTCGGGTCCCCAGCGCTCCACCCAAGGCGCGCGGATGAAGACCGCCCGCAGCGGCTCGTCGCCGACGCCTGCCACCTCGAGGTCCGCCTCGAAGCTCTGCAGTTGGCGGCCGAAAGCGTTCCGCTTCGCCTCGGCGTCGATCAAGCCGAGGTGCTCGGCGTCGCAGACGATCATTCCGGCGCAGGTGCCGAGAATCGGCCGGCCGGCCAGGTGATGAGCGTGCAGGGCCGGCTCCAGCTCGGCCGACTCGATCAGCTTGCCAATCGTCGTGCTCTCACCGCCGGGGATGACGAGGGCATCGAGGTCCTCCATGTCCTCCGGGACGCGAACCTCGCGCGGCTCGGCACCGAGCCGGCGCAGGGTGTCGAGGTGGGCTTCGAAGCCTCCCTGCAGCGCGAGGACGCCGACCTTCAGATCGGCCACCTACGCTCCGCGGTTCTGCAGCAGGGCATCCTCGGCGGCGAGATCGGCGATCTCCAGGCCCGGCATCGCCTCGCCAAGCCCGATCGAAGCGGCGGCAACGCGCTCGGGATCGTTGAAGTGGGTCGTTGCCTCGACGATCGCCCGGGCCCGCCGCTCGGGGTCGGCGCTCTTGAAGATCCCGGAGCCGACGAAGTTGCCCTCGGCGCCGAGCTGCATCATCAGCGCCGCGTCGGCCGGGGTGGCGATACCCCCGGCGCAGAACAGCGGCACCGGCAGACGGCCGGCTCTGGCGACCTCCTGAACGACTTCCATCGGCGCCTGGTGTTCTTTCGCTTCCGCCGAGAGCTCCTCGGGTCGCAGCTGCGCCAGGCGCTTGATCCCGGAGGTGATCTCACGCATGTGGCGAACAGCCTCGACGACGTTGCCGGTGCCGGCCTCGCCCTTGGAGCGGATCATCGCCGCACCCTCGCCAACGCGCCGCAGCGCCTCGCCGAGGTTGGTGGCGCCGCAGACGAATGGCACCTCGAAGTCGAGCTTGTCGATGTGGTTGCGCTCGTCGGCCGGGGTCAGCACCTCTGACTCGTCGATGTAGTCGACTTCCAGCGCCTGCAGGACCTGGGCCTCGGCGAAGTGGCCGATCCGCGCCTTGGCCATCACCGGGATCGAGACCGCTTCCTGGATCCCTTTGATCATCGCCGGGTCCGACATCCGGGCGACGCCGCCGTCGCGGCGGATGTCGGCCGGGACGCGCTCCAGGGCCATCACCGCGCAGGCGCCGGCCTGCTCGGCGATCTTCGCCTCCTCGGGGGTGACCACGTCCATGATCACCCCGCCTTTCAGCATCTCGGCCAGGCCGGTCTTCAGTCGAAACGTCGCGCGCTCAGTCATCCCGGCCATATTACGTGGCCGGGAGGCTGGGCTGGCTCCCGCGTTACTTCAGTTTGTAGGCACGGATGCGGTCTTTGTGCGCAGCTTCATCCCGCGCGTACAAACCGTGGGCCAAACCTTGGACCAACGCCATCAGCGCCGTGTGCGAACGGGTGAAGCTGGGGCTGTTGGACGAGAAGTAGAGCGTTAGCTCGGCGTGCTCCCCCACCTCCGACATCGTCGCGTCGGAGATCGCCAGGGTGCGGGCGCCGCGGTGCAGCGCCAGCTTCATCGCCCGCAGCAGCAGCGGATGGGCGCGACCGGCGGAAAGGGTGATGACCAGGGTGCTCTCGTCGATCCGGCCAAGACGCTGGAGCGACTCGCCGCCGGTGCTGGCGACGATCTCGGCCCGGATGTCCAGCAGGCTGAGGGTGTGGCGCAGGTAGCTGGCAAAGAAAGCCATCTGGTCGACGCCGACGATCACGATCCGCTGGCTTTCGGCCAGGGCGGCAACCGCGTTCTGGACCTGCTCGGTGCTCAGCTTGCGCGCGGTTTCCTCGAGGTTGGCGTAGTCCGCGCTCAGCGATCCCTCCAGCTCGGAGTGGTCGAAGGAGAAGAGGGCGCCACCGGCCTGGCCGGCGGTTGCGATCGTCGTGCGGTACTCCTCGATGGCTGCCTGCTGGAGCTCCGGGTAGCCCTCGAAGCCGAGGGCCTGGGAGAAGCGCACCACCGTCGAGGACGAGGTGCTCGCTCTCCGGGCCAGCTCCTCGGCGGTGAGGAAGGCTGCCTCGTCGAGGTGATCGACGATGTAGCGGGCGACGTCCTTCTGGGAGCGCGAGAATTCGTCGAAACGCTCCTGGATGTAGTCGGAAAGGCTTTTGAGTTGGGGGGACTTCGTTGCGGTCTTGGTCACGGCGGTCCATTTCGCCGAACCTGACCCTTTCCCTTCTGGGTTCTGGTTGGATTCGTTGAACGATGACCCTAGAAAGCGCCCTGCGCCTCACCAACCGCAACATGATCGCCTTCGACCTGCTGCTCGGCAGCGCCGCGATCGCCGCCCCCGCCGCGACCCTCAAGGTCCTCGGTCACGACGAGCCCTCGCCGGACGCCAAGCACCTCTTCCGCCGCTGCGGACCGATCTGGCTGACCTTCGCCGCCGCCCACCTGGTGGCCGACCGCCGCGGCTCCAAAGCCGACTGGCAGTCGCTCGCCTGGCTGCGGGGAACGGAGATCGCCACCGACGCCCTCTGGTCCGCTTCGCCGGCCGTTAGCCGACCCGGTGCGAAGCTCGGCCTGCAACTCGCCGGCGTTGCCAACGTGGCGATGGCCGCCGGTTTCGCCTGGATGTCGAGGCGATCGAAGTGAGCGAGTTCGAGGGTCAGCCGAGCAAACGCTGGAGCCTCGTCGGGATCAACGAAGAGGGCGACGAGACCTGGCTGATCCGCGGCATCGCCCGCAAGCTCTACCACTGTCCCGGCTGCCACGGCGACATTCCCGTCGGCGAGGAACACACGGTCGTTCAGTTCGTCCGCCGGCTTGGGGGCACGGACCATCACCACTGGCATCGCCGCTGTGCCGAAGAACTGCTGGTCCCGGAGCTCGGCAACCTGAAGCGGATCCCCGCCGGCGAGTCGAGCCAGTCGCGTCTCGAGGCGCGCGGGCGGCAGCCCGCCGGGCGCCGCCAGCGGCCGTGAGCTTCCCGCGCCGGCTGGCCGCCACCTACGGGCAGATCTGGCGCACCTACTGGAGCTGGGCGCCCTCGATCCTGCTGCTTGCAGTGATCGTCTTCGTCCCGCTCGGGCTGCTCAACGCGTTGACGATGAACATCGAACTCGACGCGTTGAACATCACCAACGGGATCAAACTCGCCGCCTTCGCGCTGGCGGTCACCGTGGTCACCGCGACCGGATTGATCGGCGAGGTCTTCTTCAGCGGCGCGATCGCGATCTCCCTCACCCACCCCCATGGCGAGAAGCCGCCTGGGCTGCGCGAGATCGCCGGGCGCCTCGAGTACGGCCGCCTGATCGCGGTCGACCTCGTCTTTGTCGGAATCGTCGCCGCCGGGCTGATCCTCGGCGTCATTCCCGGCGTCCTCGCCTATGTCTGGCTCGGCCTCGCCGGCCCCCTGGTCGAGCTCGAGGGCTGCAGCGTCGGCGGCGCCCTGCGCCGCAGCCTGCAGCTGGTCCGCGGCGGCTTCTGGCTCGTCTTCTGGGTCCTGGTCCCGATCGAGATCGTCGGCGATGCGGTCGGCGGCGGTCTCGCGGCACTAGTCCACGACCTCTTCGGCCACACCTTCCTCGCCACCTGGCTGGCCGAGTCCCTGGCCGACGCCGCCCTCGCCCCGATCTTCGCCGTCGCCGCGGTCCTGCTCACCGTCGACCGCATGGCCGCCAAGGATGGGTCGGCCCCGCCCGTACACTCGGCGCCGGTGCCAGCATGATCCTCACCGCCTCGGTCTTCGCCGAGTTCTGGGACCGGCTGGAACGGCACAACGAGACCGGCCTCTTCCTCGTCCTGGCCGGGTTCATCCTCTCCTTCGCCTTCATCCGGATGAGCACCCGGCTGATGCGCAGCCCCAAGGTCCCCTGGTGGCCGGGCAGCATCGTCAGCGACAGCGGCGTCCACCTCCACCACCTGGTCTTCGGGATCGTGACGATGATGGTCTCCGGATCGCTCGGGTTCCTCGCTTTCGGCGAGAGCCCCTGGACCGAGCTCTGCGCCTTCGCCTTCGGGATCGGCGCCGGCCTGACGATCGACGAGTTCGCCCTCTGGGTCTACCTCGACGACGTCTACTGGGCCGAGGAGGGGCGCAGCTCGATCGACGCGACGGTGATCGCCGCCGCCGGGATGGGCCTGATCCTGCTCGGCTTCAGCCCCTTCACGATCGAATCGGGCTCGTTCGGCGCCGTCTTCTTCAGCATCCTCAGCGCCCTCGCCGTCTTCGTCTGGGTCACGGTCTGCTTCGCCAAAGGGCGGGTGCTGCACGGGACGATCGGCTTCTTCGTCTTCCCGGTCGCCGTCTACGGCGCCTGCCGCCTCGGCAAGCCGGGCTCGGCCTGGGCCCGCCGCCGCTACGGCGAGCGCAACCCGGAGAAGCAGCGGCGAGCCGAAGCCCGCTTCCCGCCCGACCGGCGGACCGAGCGCTTCAAGAACGCCTTCCGCGACGTCGTCGGCGGCAAGCCGAGCGAGGGCCTGGCGGCGGCGAAAGAGGAGGCCTTCGCGGCAACCCGCGAGGCCAGCGAAGAAGTCCGGCAGCGGGCCGAACGGGTCACCCATCCCGGCGACCGCAAGGACGACTCCTAAAGGCCGCTGCCGGCGCACTCCTTGAAGCCGACCGCTTCGGCCATCTCCTTGCGATCGTCCTCGGTCTGGTCGCGATCTTCGCGGGCTTCGTCGTAGGCGATCTCGTCTTCTTCTTCAGCCGCCACGAGCGCATCGATGTCCCATTGGTTGACCTGTTCCTGAGAGGCGACGAAGTTTCGGTAGGCCTGCTCCAGCGACGAGGGCGGCTGTAGTTGGTTGAACTCGCGGACGGCCTGGGTCGAGTTGGCGACCAGTTGCTTCGAATAGGAGACGTCCGGAACTTCCTCGAGGGCAGAGTCGCGCACCTGTTTGTACTTCGCGCGGCTACGGGCGCAAATTTCGTCGCCCTTCTTGATCAGCTCCGCCTCGGTCAGGGTCTGCGGCTTCGGCTTTTCCGTCGTGGTGCTCGCCACGGTGTCACCGACCGCTCCGTCGATTCCGCTGCCGTCTCCACCATCTCCGCCGGAGACCACCAGGGCCACCACCACTGCCGCTGCGACCAGGCTCAATAGTCCACCGATTAGCAATGGACGCTTGCTTCCTGGCGGCGGCTCCGCCTCATCTGCCAGCCGTTGCGTCGGCGCCTCACGCTCACCGGTCGCCGCGGCGCCGGTGGCGACCGTGCGCTCCGGGACCGAGATGGTGGTGCCGCTGAGCGCCGCCTGCGCCGCCCGGCCGAGATCGCCGGCCGAGGGATAGCGGTCGTCGGGTGACTTCGACATCGCCCTGGCGACGACGTCGTCGAGCGCCATCGAGATCGACGGCTCGTACAGCGAGGGCGCCGGTGGTGGGTCGTTGAGGTGGGCGTAGAGCCGCGCCGCCTCGCCCTCACGGGGAAACGGCACCTCGCCCGTCAGCAGCTTGAAGAGCAGGCAGCCGAGCGCGTAGACGTCGACCCGGGCGTCGATCTGCTCGCCGGAGATCTGCTCCGGTGCGACGTAGTCGAGGGTGCCGACGAAGCGACCGGTCTGGGTCAGCCCCGACTGGGTGGCGACGTTGCGGGCGACGCCGAAGTCGGTGATGTAGGCGTGCTCGGCGCCGGGGTCGCCGCTGAGCAGGACGTTGGCCGGCTTGACGTCGCGATGGACAAGGCCGGCGGCGTGGATCGCGTCGAGGCCGTTCCCCACCTGGGCGATCAGCGCAACCGCCTGGGCTGGGTCGAGGCGGCCCTCGCGGGAGATCCGGCGGCCGAGGTCGGAGCCGGGGACGTAGCGCATCGCGATCCACGGCACCCCGTTCTCTTCGCCCGCGGCGTAGATCGGGACGACGTTGGGATGCTCGATCGAGGCGGCGATGCGCGACTCCTCAGCGAAGCGCCGGGTGAAGACATCGTCGGCGGCGGCCTCCGGCGCGATCAGCTTCAGCGCCACCCGGCGCTCGAGGCCAGGCTCGATCGCCAGGAAGAGGACGCCCATGCCGCCACGGCCGAGACGGCTCTCGATCCGGTAGCCGGCGAACTCGTCGCCCGCGGCGAGCTCGGTCCAGCTCGACTCAACCATTGCCCAACCTTATTCGCCGACTCCCCCGCCTAGACTCGACCCCAGACATGCGTCTAAGGGCAATCATCCCACTTTCGATCGCGATCGTCGCGCTCGCCTTCGGCGCCACCTCCTGGGCGGTGATCGAACAGAAGGAAAACCTGCGGGTCAGCTTCAACGCCAACTTCGCCCCGCACGCGCTGCCCCGCTCTGAACCCGCGCCGATGAAGGTCCGGATCGAGGGCAAGATAGCCACCACCGACGGCAGCCATCCGCCGCCGCTGCGCTGGCTGGAAGTCGAAATTCACCGCAACGGCAAACTCTCCGGGGAAGGGCTGCCGGTCTGCCCCGCGCGCGCCCTGCAATCGACCAGCACGCAAACCGCCATTGCCCGCTGCGGGAAGTCGCTGGTCGGCCACGGCAGCTTCCACGCCGAGGTCGACCTCGGCGACGACGTCTTCTCCAACGGCAAGATCCTCGCCTTCCGCAGCCGGCGAGGCGGCAAGGAAGTGCTCTTGATGCACCTCTTCGCCTCGGTGCCGGTCCGTTTCACCCTGATCGTGCCGCTCACCGTCAATCACAGGAAGGGACAGTTCGGGACCGTCCTGCGAGCGCAAATTCCCCGCATCGGCGGCATCGTCTCGGTCACCGAAATCGGCCTCACCGTCGGCCGGCGCTACACCTACGCCGGTGAGAACCGGAGTTACGTCTCCGCCGCCTGCAGCGCCTTGCCCGGCACCAACTTCGCCGTCTTTCCCTTCGCCCGAGGCAAATTCCGCTTCGAAGGCCACGGGCCGATCGAGCCCCCGGCCCTCGTGCAGAGCTGCTCGGTCCGCTAGCGCCTAGAGGCCGAGGCCGCCTACGCCGCCCTCGTCCCAGCCCAGGTGGTGGGCGAGCTCGTGCCGCAGCGTCTGCTCGACCTGGCGCGCGAGCAACCCGGGGTCGTGGCCGAAATCCCGCTCGAGGGTGTCGCGGTAGATGACGATCCGGTCCTCGTAGCGTTCGGCCGCGATTCCGTCGCCGAAATACTCGCCATAAGCGCGGCGTTCGGTACCGAGATCGGAGATCACCACCGGGACCCTCTCCAGCAGGCGCTGGAATTCATCAGGCAGGGCGTCGATGGCGTCGGCGACCAGGGATTCGAACTTGTCCGGCTCCGTCTGATTCACTGCCGCCAAGTTAACTAGCAACCGATCTGGAGCACTAAATGAGCAGAAAGCTGCGCGCCCTGTCCCCGCTACTCGCCGTGATCGCGATCTTCGCCGGCGGCGTCGTCTGGTCCGGCTGCGGTGGCGACAGCGACACCACCGCCCAGGACAAGGCCGAAACCCAAATCGAAGAAGGCACGAAGAAGGCCGAAGAAGCCGTCGACGAAGGCGTCGAAACGACCAAGAAGGGCTTTGAAGAAGCCCAGAAGGAAATCGAAAAGGGCGTCAACGGCAAGACCGACAAGAAGCTCGAAGAAGCCCAGAAGGAAGCTGAAGACCGCCTCGACGAAGGCAAGGAAAAGGCCGAAAAGGGCCTCGAAGAAGCCAAGGAACAGGCGGAAAAGTACCTGCCCTAGATCCGGCTAGCGCTCAGATCCGGCATCTGCGAGCCAGCGCTCGCAGATGCCGGCGACGTGCCGGGTGTCGGTGCCGCAGCAACCGCCCACCACCCGCACCTCGGGCAGGGATCGCTTCAGGCCCAGGTATTCGTCGGCAAGCTCCGCCGGGTCGCCCGGGTCGAGCTCGGTGGCTTCGTCCAGTTCCTGGTGGCTGCGGCGCGAGGCGTTGGCGCGGACTCCCCCGATTCGGTGCGTCCACTCGCCAGGCGCTTCCAGAATCGACGCGAAGTGGCTTGGGTGCGCGCAGTTGATCATGAAGTAGGCGGGTGAGCCGTCGCTCCCGGCGTCGGTCCGTTCGATCGCCTCCTGGAGCGGCTCGCCGCTCGGCAGCCGGCCGTCGGTCTCGAGGGTGAAGGAGATCACCGCCGGGACTCCCGCCGCGGCGGCCGCCCGGGCGACCCCGATCCCCTCCTCGGCATAGGTGACGGTGTAGACGGCGATCATGTCGACGCCCGCGGCGGCGAAAACCCCGACCTGCGGGGCGTGGTAAGCCTCGGCCTCACCCGCGCCCATCAGCGACTCCGGGGCGTAGGCATCGCCGCGGGGACCAAGCGTGCCGCAGACCGCAATCGGCGTCTCGGTCGCCTCCTCCGCGGACCGGATCTCCTCTGCCATCCCCACGGCGCGGCGATTCACCTCCGCCAAGGCATTGGCCGAGTAACCGAGCTGCTCGCCCCAGTCGGAGCTGGCCCGCCAGGTGGGCGTATCGAGGGTGAAACCGGCACCGTGCCGCCGCGCGATCTCGATGTAGCCGCGGTAGTAGTCGTCGAGCGCCTCGATGCCCTCAGGCCGATCGAGCAGGGTGAAGGAAGCGAAACAAGGCAGGTCGAGACCGCGCTCGAAAATCATCGTCGTCTCCAGCCCGCCATCGCCGAGAAAGAGGCGGGTTCCATCCGGCAGCCGCGAGGGGCCGGTCATCGCGCCTCGGCGGCGGCGTCGCTCACGGCTTCGATGCTCTCGACAAGAATCTCCACGCTCCGAGCCAGCATCTCATCCGAGATCGTAAAGGGGGGCGTGAGGCAGAGGATGTCGTCGAGCAGCCCGCGGGTCAGCAACCCCCGGGTCCGTGCCTCGGCGGCGGCGGAGCGGCCGCGCGCGAGCTCGAGCGGCCAGGGCTCTCGGGTCTCCTTGTCCATGACCAGCTCGATCCCGACCATCAGTCCGGCCTGCCGTACCTCGCCGACCTCGGGGTGGTCCCGCAGCGGCGCAACCAGCTTGGCCAGGGTCTCGCTCGCCGCATCTACCTGAGCCAGCAGGCCCTCGCGCTCGATCGCGTCGATGGTGGCCAGGCCGACGGCGCAGGCAACTGGATGGCCGGAGTGGGTAAAGCCGTGCATCAGGATCCCGGGCTGCTGACCCGGGTCGCGGAGCTCGTCCCAGAGCTCGTCGCCGACGATCACTCCCCCGAGCGGGATGTATCCGCTGCTGACCCCCTTGGCGAAGGTGATCAGGTCGGGAGAGATCCCCTCGTGATCGCAGGCGAACCAGGTGCCGGTCCGGCCGAAGCCCGTGATCACCTCGTCGACGATCAGGAGCACTTCCTGGCGATCGCAGACCTCCCGCAGCCGCCGCAGGTAGCCGCGGGGCGGCACGATCACTCCCCCGGATCCGAAGACCGGCTCGACCATCACCGCCGCGACCCGCTCGGCTCCCAGCTCTTCGATCTCCCGCTCCAGCGCCGCCCCCTGGCAGACCGGGCAGCTCGACGGCTCACAGGGAACCCCGGCCGGACAGCGATAGGTGTAAGGAGCGGGGACCTCGACGATGTCGGGGGCTTCGACTCCGAATTCACCGTGGTATGGGTCCAGGCGGGTCGCCGTCGTGGTCACCCCGGACAAGCCGTGGTAACTGCGATCGTGGACTAGTACCTTCGACTTCTGCGGCCGGCCCCGGCGAACCCAGTGGCGACGGGCAAGCTTGATCGCCGTCTCATTCGCTTCGCTGCCCCCGCTGACCAGGAAGACTCCGCTGAGACCCGGCGGCGCCAGGCCGACGATTCGCTCCGCTAATTCGATCGGCGGCGGCGAGGAGACGCCCCCGAAGGTCGAGGCGTAGGGTAAACGCTCCAGCTGGGCGGTTGCCGCGTCGATCAAGTCCTGCCGACCGTGACCGAGGTTGACCGCCCAGAGCCCGGCGAAGCCATCGATCAGGCGTTGGCCGTCGTGGGCGATCAGCTCGCACCCTTCCCCTCGAACGATGACCAGGGGCCCGGTTCCGGACAACTGAGAATGGTCGGTAAGCGGGTGGATCAGGTGCGCCAGATCCCCCGCGACATGATCTGGACGCGACATTCTGACTTATCAGGTTACCGATTCTGGACAGTTTGTCTACGGCCCTCGATGGAACTACTTGCGGCCGAGCGGACTGCGCGGGGCATCCTTCGGAGGTACCGAGCAGATCGAGTACCAATGCATCAGCGCGAGCTGGTGGGCAGCCTTGTTGATTTCCTCCTCAGAGGAGGAGACGTCGAAAGAGGACAACACCGACTCGATCATCGCGAAGGCCGCGCGAACAGCGAACTCGATGTCGATGTCCTCGCGGATCAGGCCGGCGTCCGCGTCGGCGGCGTGAACGTCGATTATCCACCCCAACAGCGCGTCGTCAGCGGCTTTGTCCGCCTCCTCCCAGCCACTGCCGCGGAGGTTCTTGGCAACGGCAACGATCGGCCTGAGGTCGGCGTTCTTTACCCGCCAGCTCAACGCTTCGCGAACCATCTCCTGAATCAGGTCGAAAGAAGTTTCGCCTGAGCGGGCATTTTCACGCAGCCGCTGCGCGATCATCGCGTAACCCTTCATGTAGTCCTTGATGATCGCGGCGAGTATGTCCTGCTTGTCGTCGAAGTTGTTGTAGACGGTTGCCCGGGCAACCTGCGCGGATCTGGCGATGTCTCCCATCGAGGTCTCAGAGAACCCCCGCCGCGAAAACAACTTGCGGCTCGCGTCGATGATCTTGGTCCTGGCACGCGGCTCCCCGCGCCGTGGCCTAGTCAACTTGCGCCTCCCCAGACTCGCTTCCTCTGCCCGATCACACAGGCGAGACTATCCAATAGATGTGACATGACCATTTCTAATGAACTTCTTCCGGAATCTCATACCAGCGCTTCCGCTCCCCAACCCGGGAACGCAACTTCCAGCGGCGGCTCTTGGGGATCGTGTCCAGTTTCGACCGCAGTCGTTGCAGGCGGTCGGCAACCTGGCCTGCCGCATCGAAACCCGGTAACTGAAGTGCAAAGCCCTCAGCTCGCTCGGCGACGATCCCAAGCGTACGCCACAGCCCCCAGTCGGAAGCTCCTAGTTCGGTGATGTACTTGCAGTTGACACCACTGTCGTCTTCGGTGAGCTGGTGGTCGGCGAAGATCGCGCAGAGGTCGAGGTAGTCCTTCTCGTTCGTCTCAACCACCTGCAGCTTCATCAACGCCAGGTCGGCCGGGGCAAGGGTCAGGGGCACCACCTCGAGTCGGCGGCGAAAGTCGATGTGGTGACAGAGGTGCGCCTCGTCAACGAAAACATCGACTTGCCGCTGGTTGAACGGATCGGCGAAATAAAGCCGTCGATGCCCGTAAAGGGTGTTGAACTCCCGATCGGGAACGTAGCCAAGTTCCTCCAGCAAGCCACTCACCTTCTTCTTCGCGCCGGAGCTGGTTGCGAAGTCGATGTCTCCGTACCGGCGCTGCAACGGCGGGTGCTGGCTGCTGGGACACGAAAGGGCAACGGCGACACCTCCCACCAGCCGCAAGGGGACGGCGCGCTCGGCCGCGGCCTCGGCGATCCGAGATCCCTCGGCGATGGGGTCCGCCAGCGGCTCCAAGCAGTTCCTCCGCAACTACTCCGGCGGAATCTCCGCCGCCAGCTTGTCGACGTCGACGCCCTGCCGCGAGCGGGCAAAGCGGGCCACGAAGAACAGCAGCAGCGCCGCGCCGAGGAGGATCGGGGCATCGCGGCCGAGGAACTGGCCGGCGTCGATGCCGAGGCCTTCGAAGTGCATGTAGATGTAGAACAAGCCAGCCAAGAGCACCGCGACCGCGGCGCCGGCGATGGCGACGACCGGGACGCCGAGGAAGCGCCGGGTGGTGGCCGAAGAACGCCAGATATCTGGGCGCCGGTACGGCAGCAGCAGCGCCGCGACCCCGATCAGAATCATCGCCACCAGCTGCACCGCGATGGCCTCGACCAGCAGGCTGTAGAAGCCTTCGTTGTTGGTGACAGCCCAGCCGAGGGCGCCAACGCTGAGGACGACGACCACCGCGATCGCGTAATTGGGGGCATGGGTCCGCGGTGACACCCGCGCAATGCTCGAGGGCAGCAGGCCGTCGAACGCCCAGGCGAAGAGGGTGCGGACCGCAATCGTGATGTTGGGGATCATCAGCAGCGGGTAAGCCGCCACGAAGGTGATCAGCAGCCACCAGGCGAGGACCGGGCTGCCGCCCGCGATCGCGGTCAGGAACGTGTAGAAGGGTTCCACCGCGAAGGGGTAGCTTTCCGTTTCCTTGATGCCGTTGATCGCGACGAAGAAGTCGTGGCCGAACTTGGCGAAGAAAGTCAGCGCGAGGACCACCGCGATCCCGATGTGAACCACCGCCGCCAGGCTCATCATCTTCATCTGGGTGGTGTCTCTTGCCCGCCGCACCTCGCCCGAGATGTAGATCGAGAGCCAACCGAAGAGCGAGAGGCCGCAGATCGCCCCCCAGGTCGGCCAGGTGTTGTTCATGCTGAAGGCCGGGTTGGTGTCGACACCTTCTTTGCCGGCACTCTCGATGATCGAGTTGTAGGTGTCGGGTTCGCCGGTGATCGAACCGGCGAACTGGTTGAAGCTGTTGACGAAGCCGTCGTGGCTCTTGAACAGGAGCACCAGGAACACGGTGGCGAGACCGAGCATCATCAGCGCCCAGAAGCCGCTCATAAGGCGCGTCGTCCAGCGCCATCCCCCCGCCAGCAGCAGGGCCGAGACGACGATCAGCAGGGTTCCGACGCCGAACTGCCAGCCCTTGCTGGTGGCAAGGGTGTTGCCGGCGTCGACGAGTGAGCCACTTTCGCTGACAAGCCCAACCGCGGTCAGCGAGGGACCCAGGGCCACGGTGACGAAAGCGAGGGCGATGAAGGCGATCGAGAGAATTACTCCCGAGGTCCAGAAGAAGGACGAGATCAACCCGATCACTGGATGAGTGACGCGGCTGATCAGTACGTAGTCGCCGCCGCTGCGGGGAATAGCCGAGGCGAAGAGGCCGTAACAGACGCTGATCAGCAGAGCGCCCCCAAGCGCCATCGCGAAACCGAGCCAGATCGAGCCACCGGGGAAGACCCCCAGGGTGAAGAAGACCGAGGTCGCAAGCAGGACCGAGGTCGGCTGGCCCGCCATGTTGAAGACAAAGGTCGAGAACGGCGAGACCTCGCGAACCAGGCCCGTTGCCTTCCGCGCGTAGGTTCCCCGTGGCTCGCTTTGCACCGCCGGACTCTCCCCCAACTCAGCCATCGCTCTCCCCTTTGACCCTTACCCCGAGACCAGATACTGGTTGACGACCCTGTCAGGTGCCAGGTGCACCAGGCAACCATCCAGGTGGCCGCTACCGTAGTCGGAGCCGGGGTTGATTGCCACCGTTCGACCGATCTTGGCCACACCCCTGCTCTCGTGGATGTGACCGTGAAGGCTGAGGAGCGGCTGCGTCTCTTCGATGATCTGCCGCACCGCCGAGCTGCCGGTGGGGATCTCGTGGGGCCGTCCGCCCTTCATTACATAGCGGAGGTCCTCGTCCACCTCATAGGCGGTATCGAGACTGCTCTCGTAAGGGGGCACGTGCACGTTGAGGATCGCCCTGCCGGGGGATTCGAGTTGGTCGACCAACCGCTTCAGGCGCGCGTAGATCTCCTCCTCGTCGAGCTCGCGCGGCGTCTGCCAGGGGGTGCGGTTCGAGTACCCGAACGAGGCCATCTCGTGAGGACCGATTTGCTCCACCGCCTCGTCGCAGGCAACCACGCTGCCCCCGGACGCCAGCACCGGGTCGACCTCCCAGGGGTCGTCGTTGCCGGGGATCACGTAGGCGCGAGTCCCGGTGTCAGCCAAGCGCTCGTCGGCAAGCTGAACCCAAAGCCGAAGCTCATCCAGCAGCGCCCGCTCGAAAGCCTGCTCGAGCCGCTCGGAGTCCGTCGCCAGGGCGCGGGCCTCATCCCGGTCGACGATCAGCGGATACATCCCGTTGGTCGAGATCGCCTGCTGCAGATGATCGAGCTCCTCAGCGGTGCAGGCGGTCCGCTGTTCGCCGATCACCTCGGCGCGGTAGGTGCCATCGCCCTCGCGAACGATGGGAACCAGCGCCTTGCCGGTCAAGTCGCCCCCCATCACCAAAGCGTCGGCCGGATAGTGGGCGGCGGCGTTGACGAACTTCTTCCAACAGAGCCGCGAGCCGTGCACATCTCCCGCGTAGAAAAGCCGCGTTAGCTCACCCTTTTGACGACGTTTGAACACTCTCTCACTCGCTCCCTGTGAAGAGATGATGCGGCATTCGGCCGATGGCCGACGGCCGTGATTTCGCCCTCGACTGGTCAGTTTGTCTAGTCAAGGACCGGGGAAAGCTCGGACTCGAGCAAGCGAATCGCACCGTCACGATCCTCGGTAGCGAGCAAGCCCGCCGCCGCGAGGACGTAGTTCGAATCAACTGCCAGAGACGGATCCGCCGGCGCCAGCGAGCGTGCCCCCCTCCTCTTCAGGGCCTCCTGCAGAATCCACTCACCGTCGTCGCGGTGGGCGAAAACCCCTCCAGTACCCAAAACCAGTCTCGCCTCTCGCAGGTCGGCGCCGTCGCGAGTCAAGGTCGGCGTGCCGGAAGAAGCGCGAGTCAGCAGCATCGTTCCGCAGTGACGGTCAAGCGCCTGGGCGGCGCAACCAATCGCCAGAAGGCCATCGAGGCGAAGCTCATCTTCATCGTCCGGAATCCAGTCCGGATTCACAGCTCGCCGTGAGACAGCGTGTCGAATTGCGGCCTCCGTTCCGGCCCCCTCAGCCTCCAACCAGCGCCCATCGACCGCCGCCACCCCGGCCGCCCCGGCTCGCAGGCCGAGGTCCCCCTCGACCGTTCGCAGGGTCAGCGGTGGCGGCAAGAGCGGGTCTTCGATACCCGGCTGGGCAGGCTCCGCCGATCGGTTCGAATGCACATCGGTGGTTGCGCCTCCAACGTCGATCACGACGACATCGCCGAGCAGCTTGGCCGCCTCGAGCACCGCCTCCGGGGTCGGCAGCCTCACCATCCGCTCGAACTCAGCGCTGGCGCTGAGCCCCTTGCCGCCGATTACGTGCTCGAGGAAGAGGCGAAGGATCGCTGCCCGGGCGGAGTCGATCTCCAATTGGCCCAGCGCCGGCATCACGTTCTCGGCTACCTCGACGCGCGCGCCTCCCTCGCGCAGGAGCTGGGCCGCCTCCTCGGCGACAGCCCTGTTGCAGGCGACCACTGCGTTGCCGCCGATCCCGCGAGCGGCGAGGCGCCGGGCGTTGCCCAGCACCAACTCGGCCTGGCCGCCATCGGTTCCGCCGGCGAAGAGAACGATCTCCGGCCGGGCGGCTTGCAGCTGGTCGAGCTGATCCTCGTCCAGGGTCCCCGCCAGAACAGCCTCCACCCGCGCACCGGCGTTGAGCGCCGCCTGCCGGGCCGCGGCCGCGGTCAGATCGGCGACGAGGCCGACGGCGGCGACACGGAGGCCGCCCCCGGCGCTCGATACCGCAAGCTGCTCGTCAATCGTCGGCGCCGCGCTCAGCGACCGGATCGCGGTTTCCAGGGCCGTCGCATACCCCTCCATCAGGTCGCTGTTGATGGTGGTCGGCGCCTCGGCTCGGGCCAGCAGCTCCCCCCGGGCGGGATCGACGAGGCGGACCTTGGTGTAGGTGCTGCCGAAATCGGCGAGAGCTACGACGCCCACCCGGGCGCCTCAGACCGGAACGCCGCCGGCGCGGCGCTCGATCAAAGCCTCGATCAAGCGGTCGATCGTCCCGGGGGTGCCGATCCCATTCGCGTTGAGGTCAGGGCTGACATCTATCGGGATGTCCGAGCCATCGACGTCCTCGTTCAGCACACCGCCCATGAAGACCGGGAGCGAGCCGACTCCGGCCCCCTCCAGCTCGCTCATCAAGAGCTGGCCGAAGGAGCGGGCGACGCCGTTATGGGTGGTGATCACCACCGCGTCGGCGTCGGTCTCGATCACCGCTTTGACGATGTCCTCGGGATCGCGGTTGATGCCGAAGTCGATTACCTCCGAACCCACCGCGGTCAGCGTCGAGGTCAGTAGGAAGCCGGCGAACTCGTGCACGTCGGTGGAGGTGACGAGCACCTTCATCCCCCGGATCGCCTCCTCTTCGCGGCGCCCCTGCAGCTCGACCAGCAAGCGCTCGCGCTCTTCCATGGTGCGCTTCACCAGGTCGGTTTCCAGCACCGGCCGGCGGCCGCGGGGAAACTCCGGGTCCGGCTCGCCGGCACCGAACAGCTCCTCGCAGCGGGTCGAGCCGAGCCGCTTGAGGACCAGCAGCAGCTGGGCGGGATCGCGAACGTCGATGCCAGCGCTGTCCAAACCCTTGATCGCGGCCTCGAAGAAAGCCCTGCCGCCGCGCACCAGCTCGTCGCGCATCGCCTCGATCTTCGCCCAGTCGACAACCGGTTCGACCATCGGCAGGTAGTCCTCGAGCCGCCGGCTGATCGTCTGCACCGTCGCCACCTCCTGCCAGGTGGGAATCCGTTCGGTCTCGGTCACCGGCACGGCGATCGACGCCGAGCCGAGCCGGTAGCGCATGTCGACCATCTTGGTGAAGAGCAGGTCGGTGTTCAGCACCGCCATGTTGGCATCGAAATCCGGCGTGTTGCCGATCGTGTCGCCCTGGGTGTAGAGGAACGGAACCCGGTCGGGGTTGACCGCGTCGAGGGCAAGCGTCACCGCCGACTTGATCACTGGGTTCTGGGTCAGGCCGCCCCAGGAGGGCGAGTAGGCGGCACCGATCAGCTCTTCGCTGATGTAGCGCTCGACCATCGCCCAGCCGATGTAGTTGGCGTAATCGTGGAAGACGCCCGGGTAGCCGTCCTCCAGGTAGGAGTCGAAGACCACTCCCTCGTCTTTGAAGGCCGCCAGCAGTCCCGCCGCTTGCAGCGTCACCACCGTCTGGTTGACGTCGTCGTCGTAGTAGGGCCAGCGCCAGGAGTACTGCGAGAGGACGCCGATCGAGGTGACCCCTGCCTGCAGCGCGTCGAGGGCGTTTTCGACCGAGCCGGGCCCGCCGATCGTGTTGTCCGCCGCCTCCGGCTCGATCGGCACCGTGTGCGCCAGCTCCCACCAATCCTGCTGGGTCATCATCACCGGGCCGGTTTCCTGAGCCGCCTCGGCGCGCTTGTCTTTGGGCAGGCCCATGCGGCGCTCGGCGATCAGGTTGAAGCGGTCCGGCGGGCGCACGCCGCGCGAGAGCGCGTCTTCGTAGATCTCCCCCAGCGCCTCGCGGGTATCCCCCCAGGTGGCGAGGCCGATGTTCATGCAGGTACAGGGAACCCCCTGCTCGCGGGCCCGTTCTCGCGCCTCCCGCTCCGAGCCGACCCCCTTCTCTTCGCAGTAGGACGACCTGGCGCGCTCGACCCCTTTCGCCATCTCGCGCCCTTCCGCAACCGCCTCCCTGCCGTCCGGCAAGTCAGGGGGAAGCAGTGCGCTCAAATCGACGTCTATCTCCGTCATCCCTCAGCCCCCCAGAATCCGTCGTTCCAACTCGCCCATTGGGTACGCCCGAGAGTCTGACGGGTTAAGAGACTTTGCGCTAGTCAGGCAAGAAGCTCAACGCCGCACGGTCCCAGGAGCACTCGCACTGCCTCCCTCGCGGGCAGGCTATCGCCCCGCCCGGGTCCTCGGCCTCTGCAGTTGAGATTCGACCGCTCTCAACAGCGAATCCGAGGGGGCGCGACCGATCACTGGCAGGGGTTCAGCAACCGGCCGCGGCCTCTTGACCCCGGCGGGGGAAGTGTTCGACCGCAAGGTTGACCGACGACGAAAGGGGCGAGCCGACGGGTGTTCACCGCGATCGAACACATAAAGGAGAGTAGAGCGAAGGCGCCCCGTCCCAAGGGGGGTTGAACCCGCCCTGCGATTAGTCCATCCTCTGAAGCGTGGCTTCGACGGGTAAGGCGAGTCGCTCCTTTGAGCCAGGGAACTCTCGGGAAGGGATCCAGGCGATGCTCGATGCCCTGCCCGCACTGGTCGGCTACTGGGACAGCGAGCTCCGCAACCGGATGGCCAATGCCGCCTCGATCGAGTTCTTCGGCAAGACGCCCGCGGAGATACGCGGTTCCCACATTCGCGATCTGCTCGACGAGGGGACCTTTCACCTGGTCCTGCCTTACGTCGAAGGCGCCCTTGCCGGCCAAACCCAGAAGTTCGACGGCGAGCTGCGGACGGCCACGGGGGAGCTGAGGTACACCCAGTCCTCCTACGTGCCCGACACAGTCGAGGGGGAGGTTCGCGGCATCTTCGTCCTCGTCACCGACATCACCGAGCGGCGGCGGATCGAAGAGGAGGTCGCCCACAGCCGCACCCGCCTGGCGGAGGCGGAGCGAATCGCCCGGATCGGCAGCTGGGAGTGGGATATCCAGACCAACCAGCTGACCTGCTCCGATGGCCTCTTCGCCATCTACGGGATCACCGCTGAGGATTTCGACGGGCATTACGAACCCAGCAACACGCAGTACATCCACCCCGCCGATCGCAAGCGGGTCGAAACCGAGATGCAGCGCGCGGTCGATACAGGCACCCCGGTCGACATCGAATACCGGATCATCAGACCCGACGGCCGGGTGCGCCGGCTCCACAGCCGGGCCGAGCTGGTCGCCGACGCCGCCGGCAACGCGCTGCGCCTGAACGGCACCGCCCAGGACGTGACCGAGCTGCGCGCTGCCGCCGAGGTTCTCCATCAGACCGCAAGCGACCTCGGGCGCCAGGCAGCCGAGCTGCACAGCTTCCCGAGTCGATCCCGCGATGCCGACCTCAACAAACTGCTCAGCTCCCGCCAGCTGGAGATCCTCGCTCTCGTCGCCGAGGGCCTCAGCAACGCCGAGATCGCCTCCCGTCTCTACCTGACCGAGAGCACCGTCAAGTGGCATGTGCGCAAGATCCTCCGCGCTCTCGGCGTGGCCAACCGCGCCCAGGCCGTCGCTCGCTATCTCTCGGTTGCACCCTGAGCGCTCAGATTCTCCTAAGCTTCCGATATGCGAGTCGTTTCCCTTCTCGCCGTGCTCGCGGCTCTGCTCTGCGGGCTCTCCGCCTGCGGCAGCAGTGACGACTCGACCGCGGGAGAGACGGACACCGTCGGCGCCAGTGCTTCCGCGACCCCGAAGGAAGAGCCGGTTCAGGCGGCCGAGGGGAGCTGGGCGATACTGAAGCGGTTCGCGGAACCAAACGCGGACAAGCTGATCATTCCGCAGGGACTGTCCCCTGGCCAGGTCGTGATCAGGGACCTGAAGGTGGGCAGTGGACCGGCGATCGCACCCGGCGACGTATTCGTGTCTGAATACGTCAGCTTCAGCTATGAGAGCGAAAAGCTGGTCGAACCCACGCCGGAACCCGGAAAGGAAGCCACGGCCGCCTGGGTTGAAGGCGGGCGACTCATTTGGGGAACCGGGGAACGCGTGCCGGGCTGGGAACCAGGCTTGAAGGGAATTCGCGCCGGCGGCCTGAGGGAGCTGATCGTGCCCTCCCGGCTGGCCTACGAAAACGGCGCCCGCGTCTACCTGGTGAAAGTGTCGAAGATCGAACCGCAGTAAGGCGCCAGTGGGGCGGGCTGGACTCGAACCAGCGACCAAGGGATTATGAGTCCCGTGCTCTAACCAACTGAGCTACCGCCCCGGGGAGGCGAGCGTAGCGCGGGATCGCGAACCTAGGCGCTGAAGAGCTGGGCCAGGGAGCGACCGACGTCGGGTGGCTCCTCTTCGCCTTTGGCCGCCGCGGCGGCACCCTCGGCAAGCGCCTTGGCGGCGTCGGCGATCTGGTGGTCGCGACCGCCGCGGATCGTGCCCGTCTTTTTCGCTTCGGCCAGGTCGGACTCCATCAGGCCGGCGAGCTCGGCGAGGCGGCGGAGGCCGACAACGCTGGCGGTCCCCTTCAGCGCGTGGGCTTCGGCCCGCATCGTCTCGAAGTCGGTGGTGGCGGTGGCGAGGCCGGCGGAGATCACGTCGCAGCGCCGCTTCGCCTCGTCGGCGAACGACTGCAGGAGCTCCTCGTCGGTGGCGGCTTTCTCGTTCATCCGGCGATCGCCTTGTCGACCGCTTCGTGCATCAGCTTTAGCCCGAAGGGGCCCTCGACAGCAGCGCGAACGATGCCACCGCTGTCGATCGTGAACAGGTAGGGCTCGGTCGGCAGGTGGAATGCGCGCACCTGCGGCCGCACCCGCTTGGCCGGATCGTTGTCGTTGTAGATCTCCATATGGATGAAGGCTGCCTTGTCTCCGTATTCCTTTTTCGCCTGCTCGGCCACATCGACGACGGGCCCGCAGACCCGACTCTGGCAGAACTCGGGGGTCGCAAACAAGAGCACAATCGGTTCTTTGCCCAGTGCTTCCGCGTAATCCACCTTGTTCTGGGTGTCCGGGGGGATGCGCGTGGTGATCTTCGACAGCTCCCCACCCACGTCCTGCGCGGTGGGCGTATGGATCGTTGGCGCCCGCTGTCCCGGCCTCGGGATCCGCTTGAACTCGCCGACCACGGCCGTGCCCACCGGCGTCCCCCTCAGCTCGCCGTCTTCCCTGACGATCGCCGCGATCCGCCACTCCCCCGCGCTCGGCAGGTTCAGCTGGGCCGAATAGACGACCCGGGCGGCATCGGGGTCTTCGGCGGTCGAGTCGGCGCGAAAGGCGGGCTTGGTCGCGAGGCTTTCGATCGAGGCCGGGAACGGCCCCACCGCCGGCTGGTCGAGTGCCTGCTGCTGCGCTTTGGCGGCCTGGCCGCGGTTGCCCGGCTTCGATTTGGAGCCCGGATGCGGGGTCGGCGCCTTGGCGAAGTAGAGGGCGACTTCGGCGTCGTCGATCCCACCGCTCTCGCGATTGGAGACGCTGAAGGGGTAGCGATTCACACCCGGATAGAAGACTTCGGCCGACGCAGCGATCTTCGCTTCCGCCGGCCCGTCGGCCGCCTTCAGGACCTGGCGCAGGGTTCGGTTCCTGGTGCTGGGGAACTCCGCCTTCGGCGGCGCCGGGCGGCTGGGCGAGGTTTCGCCCCCGGAGGCGGTCGATTCGCCGGTGTCGGAGTCGCCGCCACAGGCGCTCAGCAGAGCCCCGGCCGCGAGCAGGGCAAGCGTCGCTGGGGCGAGGCGGGGGGCGCGCATCGGCGGCATGTTATGGAGAGATAGGGTGCCCGGGGTTCTCGACGAGAGGAGATTGAGATGGCTGGGCGGGCTGCACTGGTAACTGGGGCTTCGAGCGGGATCGGCCTCGCGATCGCGCGGACGCTCGGCGAAGAGGGCTACGCGCTGACCGTGTCGGCCCGGCGCCCGGAGAAGCTCGAGCAGGCCGCGGAAGAGCTGCGCGGCGAGGGCTTCGAGGTCGAGCCGATCCCTGCCAACATGGCCGAGGAGGATCACGTCGTCGCGATCTTCGCTGGCCACCGCCAGAAGTACGGCCGGCTCGACGTGCTGGTCAACAACGCCGGGGTCGGGATCGGAGCTCCGATGGAGGAGATCCAGACCAAGCACCTCGACATGCAGCTGGCGGTCAACCTGCGGGCGCTGATCCTCGGCACCCGCGAGGGGCTGCCGATGCTGCGCCAGGCCGGCGCCGAGCACGGCAAGGCGCTGATCGTCAACACCGCCTCGATCGCCGGCAAGGGCGGCCAGGCCTGGCTCTCGATCTACGCCGCGACCAAGGCCGCGGTGATCAACTTCACCCAGTCGACCCATCGCGAGGCCGGCGGCGCCGGAATCCAGTGCACGGCGCTGGCACCGGGGTTCGTCGAGACGCCGATGACCGAGTTCGTCCAGGGTCAGATCCCGCCCGAGGAGATGATCCGCCCCCAGGATCTGGGCGAGGCGGTCCGCTTCCTGCTGCGCACCTCGCGCAACTGCCACGTGCCGGAGGTCGTCTTCACCCGTCCAGGCGAGGGACTTGACACGCCCTGACGGCGGCTGGGCGTGAGCGAGCGCCTGCGGATACTGATCGGCGCGTTCGGCGACGCCGGGCACGTCTTTCCGGCGATAGCGCTGGGCAAGGCCCTTGCCACCCGCGGGCACGAGGTCGTGATCGAGACCTGGGAGGAGCGGCGCGCCGCGGTCGAGGGCGAGGGCCTGGGCTTCGCCGCCGCCGAGGAATACCGGATGTTCCCGCCGCCGGACCCCGACTCGGCAGAAGGACAGCACGCGGCCGAGGCGGCGCGGGCGCTGCAGCCGCTGCTGGACGACTTCCGCCCCCACGCGGTGGTCAGCGACATCCTCACCCTCGCCCCCACTCTGGCCGCCGAGCGGGCCGGGGTGCCGCTGGCGACCCTGATCCCCCACATCTACCCGGTGGTCGAGCCGGGCCTGCCCTTCTTCGCGATCGGCCTGCGGCCGCCACGGACCGGGATCGGCCGCCGGCTGTGGCGGGCGGGGCACGACCGGGCGCTGCGGATCGGCCTGGAGCAGGGACGGCGGGACCTGAACATCCAGCGAGCCCGCCTCGACCTGCCACCGATCGACCGCTTCCACGGCGGCATCAGCCCGGACCTGGCCTTGGTCGCGACCTACCCGCAGCTCGAGTACCCCCGCGACTGGCCGCCGGGCGTGGAGATCACCGGCCCGATGACCTTCGAGGTGCCCCACCCGGAGATCGATTTACCGCCCGGCGATGATCCGCTCGTCCTCGTCGCCCCCAGCACCGCCCACGACTCCGAGAACCACCTGGTGCGGACGGCGCTGGCGGCACTGGCGGAAGAGCCGGTGCGGGTGGTGGCGACCACCAACCGAGTGGCTCCGCAGCGGCCGATCGAGGTCCCGCCCAACGCCAAGCTGGTCGAATGGCTCAGCTACAGCCAGCTGATGCCCGCCGCCTCACTGGTCATCTCCCACGGCGGCCACGGCACCGTCGCCCGCGCCCTCGGTGCCGGCACCCCGGTTCTCGTCTGCCCGATCATCGGCGACATGAGCGAGACGGCGATGCGGGTCGACTGGGCAGGCGCCGGCCTCTCCCTGCCCTGGCGCCTCTGCCATCCGGCGCCGTTGCGCTGGGCGGCGCGGCGACTGCTGCACGAGCCGACCTTCACGGCAAAGGCCCGAGATATCGCCGCCTGGGGACAGGAGAACGACGGCGCTGCACGAGGAGCGGAACTGGTCGAACGGCTGGCGCTGAGAGAGCGCGCGCCAGCCTAGGAAACTCCGGGGGTGGGATTCGAACCCACAACCCTTCGATTAACAGTCGAATGCTCTGCCGTTGAGCTACCCCGGACCGGACCCGGTGTTTCCCGGACCGCTCGGAATTTACCGACTCAGCCCCCGACCCGCTCGGAGTGGGCGATTCGCTCGACCAGCCCTGCCCGTTCGCGGCTGAGGGCGGCGCGGCGCTCGTAGTCGCCGCGCTCGCCGGCGGCGGCGATTTCGGCCTCGAGGCGGCGTTGCTCGAGCTGGAGGTAGTTGAGCTCCATCGCCTCGTGGGAAGCCGGCTCCTCTCGGGACATGATCACCAGTTCGGAGATCAGCCCCGCCAGCTCGCGGTCGTCGTGCGGGAGGTCCGAGGCGGGGTCCTCCAGGTGATCTCGCAGCCAGGTGGCGGCGCGCAGGCCGGTCGGCGAAAGGTGGGCATCGGTGAGCCGGGTGAGGTACTCCCTGCCCTCATTCGGGAGTGCGACGCACATCGCCAGCAGCGCCCGCTCGCGGCGCTCACGCGAGGTCAGCTCCGCCGGGCGCTGGGGACGCGGGGATTCCGCGTTCCGCTGTGCGGGCGGCGCCTGCTCACGCCCGCCGCTGGTTGGCGTCGCGGCGACCACCCGGCCCATCACCATCGCCGGATCGAGGTCGAGCCGCTCGGCGACGCGGCGGACCAGGTCTTCGCGTCCCGCCGTCTCCCCCATCCCCGCCAGCACCGGCGCCACCTCGGCCAGCGCCCGGTCGCGCTCGACCGGCGAGCCGGTGTCGGTGCGATCGAGGACGAGTCCGACCTGGAAGGCGGTCAGCTCCGCTGCCCCCTCCAGCAGACCGCGGAAGCGCTCCACACCCCCGGCGGCCGCCATCATCTCCGCCGGGTCCTCGCCGGCTGGCATCGCCGCCACCCGCAGCCGCATCCGCCGCCCCGCTGCCACCCGCTGGGCACGCAGCATCGCCTCCTGGCCAGCCGAATCAGCGTCGAGGGCCAGCACCACCTCGTCGACCATCCCCGAGAGCGCCGCCACCTGCTCGTCGGTGATCGCCGTGCCCATCACCGCGACCGCCTCCTCGACCCCGGCCTGGTGCAGGGCGAGGACGTCGGTGTAGCCCTCGACGACGACGGCGCGACCGGCTTTGGCGATCGCGCCTTTGGCCCGGTCGACGCCGTAGAGGATCTGGCTCTTGTGGAAGAAGTCGGTCTCGGCGGTGTTGACGTACTTGGCGCCCTGGTCGGAGCGCATCGCCCGGCCACCGAAGCCGAGGACGCGGCCGCGGCGGTCGCGGATCGGGAACATGATCCGCTCGCGGAAGCGGTCGTAATCGCCGCCGCTGCGGCCTTTCTGGACCAGGCCGACCCCGCGCAGCTCCTCGACGCTGAATCCGGCCCGCTGGCCGGCGACCAGCAGCTTGTCCCAGGCGCTGGGGGCGTAGCCGACGGCGAAAGCGCGCAACACCTCCTCGTCCAAGCCACGCTCGGCCAGGTAGTCGCGAGCCTTACCCGCCTCTTTCGACTCCCAGAGGGTGTTGGCGTAAAAGGAGGCAGCGCGGTCGAGCAGCTCCTGCAGCCGGCGGCGGCGCTGGCGGCGCGCCTCCGCCCGCGGATCCTCTTGCTCGCGCTCCAGTTCGACCCCGTAGCGATCGGCCAGCAGCTCGACCGCCTCGGCGAAGTTGAGGCCGTCCTTCTCCTCGACGAACTTGATCACGTCGCCGCCGACCCCGCAGCCGAAGCAGTGGTAGAGCTTTTCCTGCGGCTCGACTGAGAAAGAGGGAGTGCGCTCGTCGTGGAAAGGACAGAGGCCGACGTAGCGGGCGCCCTGGCGCCGCAGGTCGGTGTGGGCGGAGATGACCTCGACGATGTCGGCGGCCTGCTTGACCCGGTCGACGCTGTCAGGAGAGATCAGCGCCATTAGAAACGCGACTCCTTGGGGATCGTCAGTTCGGTGAACTTGGCGATGCAGAACCGGTCGGTCATCCCGGCGATGTAGTCGGTGACCCGCTGCAGATCATCGGCGGCGGGGTCGCGGCCGGGGACCTCGGCGGGGTTGGCGACGCAGTGCTCGAAGAGCCCGTCCATGGTGCGCTCGACCCGGTCGTGCTCGCGGCGCGCCTCCGGCCCGAGGTAGACGCGGTCGAACATGAACTTGCGCAGCCGCAGCATCGCCTGGCCTACCTCGCGCCCCTGGCTTATCTCCTCGGCGCCGGCCGAGTGGTCGACGATGTCCCGGACGAGGGTGTCGATCCGCTCCGAGCCGGTCGGGCCGAGCAGCTCGATCTCCTCCGCTGGCAGGTCCTCAGGCCGCAGGATCCTCGCTCGCAGGGCGTCGTCGATGTCGTGGTTGATGTAGGCGACGCGGTCGACGAGGCGGACGATCTGCCCCTCGAGGGTCGCCGGTTTGCGCGACCCGGTGTGGTTGAGGATCCCGTCGCGGACCTCCTCGGTGAGGTTGAGGCCCTGACCGTCGCGCTCCAGCACTTCGACCACCCGCAGCGAGTGCTCGTTGTGGCGGAAGCCGGCGGCCCCGTGGTCCCGGAGGGCGGCGTCGAGCGCCTCCTCGCCGGCGTGGCCGAAAGGCGGGTGGCCGAGGTCGTGCCCGAGCCCGATCGCCTCGGTCAGGTCCTCGTTGAGGCCGAGAGCGCGGGCGACGGTGCGGGCGATTCCGCAGGCCTCCAGCGTATGGGTGAGGCGGGTCCGGTAATGGTCGCCCTCGGGGGCGACGAAGACCTGGGTCTTGTGCTTCAGCCGGCGGAAGGACTTGGAGTGGACGATCCGGTCCCGATCACGCTGAAACGGCGTCCGCAAAGGGCTGTCCGGCTCCTCCACCTGCCGACGCGCCGGATAGGACCGGGTCGCCTGCGGAGAGAGGAACTCCTCCTCAAAAGAGCAGACGCGGTCCTCGAAGCTGGCGGTGGCAGGCACCCGTCGATCATAAGTGGCGGCAGGCGGCATGTCGTAGGGAGGGACGGGTACACCTCTCCCAGAGACCGTCGCGCAGCTGGGGCGAAGTGCTGGGCGCCAATGTGGTCTCAGGAGCCTCTGTGAGAGGTGTACCCGTCCCTCCTCTCGACAGCTGGTGTAGATCATCTGCTCAGCGAAACCGTCTCAGTCCCCCTATACCGGGGTCTCACACGGTTTCGCTGCGGGCGTCCTTTCAGAAACTGTCCGGATGAGGGTGCCGGTGGGGGTGTCCCCGGGTACTCAGCATGGAG
>DASTSW010000051.1:0-9429 GCA_035760445.1 Solirubrobacterales bacterium
GAGCGGGTCGAGGCGCTGCTGCCCAAGTCCGAGCAGGTCTACAACGAGCGCTACGACCACGGCATGCGGGTCAAGGCCGTGATCACCGACGTCTCCGACTCGACCAAAGGCCCGGCGATCGTCGTCTCCCGTCGCAGCCCGGAGCTGATCAAAAGCCTGTTCGAGCTCGAGGTGCCGGAGATCGCCGACAAGCTGGTCGAAATCGTCGGCGTTGCCCGCGAGCCCGGCTATCGCTCGAAGATCGCCGTCGTCTCCCACGCCGACGGGGTCGACCCGGTCGGCGCCTGCGTCGGCCCCCGTGGCTCACGCGTGCGGATGGTCGTCTCCGAGCTGCGCGGCGAGAAGATCGACATCATCCCTTACAACGAGGAGCCCGCTCGCTTCGTCGCCAAAGCGCTCTCGCCGGCCCGCGTGCGCGAGGTGATCGTCGACGACGACGAGCGCCAGGCGACCGTGATCGTGCCTGACGACCAGCTCTCGCTGGCGATCGGCCGCGACGGCCAGAACGCCCGTCTCGCCGCCCGCCTCACCGGCTGGCGCGTTGACATCAAGTCCGAGACCGAGTTCGCCTCCGAAGAACACGATGTGGAGGTCGAGGGCGAGGAACAGTTCGACGGCCGCTGCATGGCGGTCCTCTCGAACGGGCGCCGCTGCCCGAATGCGGCCCTGCCCGGCTCGACCTACTGCGGTTTGGAGCCGCACCAGGCGCTCTCGCGTTTCGAGACCAGCCAGACCGCAATCCTCGCCGAGATTTCCGAGGCCGAGGTGGCGATCCTTGCCGATCCCGACGCCGACCAGGGTCAGGTCGAGGAGATCGTCACCCGGGCGGAGGCCAACTTCGTCGAGCCGGTGGCTGAGGAGCCCGTTGAAGAGACGGCTGACGAGGTCGCGACCGAGGAGGCGATCGAAGAGGACATCGCCGAGGAGGCCCGCGAAGCCGAGGAGGTCGAGGGTGAGACGCTCGGCGAGGATCCCGAGGCCGCCGCTGACGAGGCTCCAACTGAGCAGACCGAGGAAGTCGTCGAGGAGGCGGAGCAGGCTTAGTGGCCAAGAAACGGGTTCACGAGATCGCGAAAGCGCAAGGCGTCAGCTCGAAGGAGCTGCTGGCGGCGCTGAAAGCGGCTGGGGTCGAGGCGAAAGCTGCGGCATCCAGTGTCGAGGAGGCCGACGCCGTGAAGGCGATTTCGGCCGCCAAAGGCAACGGCGGTGCCGCGCCGGCGAAAAAAGCGCCGGCGCAAGCTGAGAAAGCGCCACCCGCACCGCCGGCCAAACCGGCCGCTGCGAAAGGCCCGCAGACCTCGACCAAACCGGTCCGCGCCGGCGGTGCCCAGCAGGGCGGCGGCGGTACCGGTGGCAGCGCCGGCACCAAAAAACGCCGCGTGGTGATCGACTCGCAGGCCTCTCGCCGCGACCAGCCCGGTGGCGGCCCACCGCCGCAGCGCCCGCCGCGCCGCCGCGGTGGACGCCGTCGCCGGCCGCTGCTCGAGGAGCCGCCGGCCTCGCCGGCGACGCCGGCCGAGCCCGAGGCGACCAAGGTCAACTCCGGCGCGACGGTGCGCGAAGTCGCCGAATCGCTTGGCCTCGCCCCGGCCGAGGTGATCAAAAAACTGATGATGATGGGCGAGATGGCGACGCTGACGCAGACCCTCACCGACGACTCGGTGAAGGCGATCGCCGACGAGTACGACCGCAAGGTCGAGATCGTCCACGCCGCCGACGAGGAGCCCGAGGAGCCGGAGTTCGCCGACGCCGAGGAGGACCTGGTCGACCGCCCGCCGGTGGTGACGATCATGGGTCACGTCGACCACGGCAAGACCTCGCTGCTGGACGCGATTCGCGAGACCGAGGTCGCCGCCGGCGAGGCCGGCGGCATCACCCAGCACATCGGCGCCTACCAGGTCCACCACGACGAGAAGACGATCACCTTCCTCGACACCCCGGGCCACGCCGCCTTCACGGCGATGCGCGCCCGCGGCGCCAAGGTCACCGACGTGGTCGTCGTGGTCGTCGCCGCCGACGACGGCGTCATGCCGCAGACCAAGGAGGCGATCGACCACGCCCGCGCCGCCGACGTGCCGATGCTGATCGCCGTCAACAAGATCGACAAAGAGGGCGCCAACCCCGAAAAGGTCCGCGGCGAGCTCGCCCAGGAGGGCATCTCCCCGGAGGAGTGGGGCGGCGACACCGTCTTCTGCGAGGTTTCGGCCAAGACCCACGACGGCCTCGACAACCTGCTCGACATGATCCTGCTCGTCACCGAGCTGGAGGAGCTCTCCGCCAACCCGAATACGGAGGCCTCCGGTCACGTGATCGAGTCCCAGCTCGACCCCGGCCGCGGCCCCGTGGTCACCGTCCTGGTCGAGCGCGGCACCCTGCGCGTCGGCGACTCGCTGGTCGCCGGACCGCAGTGGGGGCGCGTCCGGGCGATGCAGGACTTCACCGGCACGGCCGTCGCCGAGGCGGTGCCCGGGATGCCGGTCGAGGTGCTCGGCTTCGACGGTGTCGCCGACGCCGGCGAGTTCGTGCAGACGGTCGACGGCGACCGCCAGGCCCGCCAGATGGCGGGGGAGCGTGCCCACCGGCTGAAAACCGAGGCGCTGGCCCGCCGCCAGGGCCGCAAGGTCAGCCTCGACGAGGTCTTCGCCCGCGCCCAGGAGGGCGAGATCAAGGAGCTCAACATCGTCCTCAAGGCCGACGTCGCCGGCTCCCTCGAGGCGCTCCAGGACGAGCTCGCGAAGGTGCCGCAGGAACGGGTCTCGATCAACGTCATCCACTCCCAAACCGGCGGCATCAACGAGTCCGACGTGATGCTCGCCTCGGCCTCCGACGCGATCATCATCGGCTTCAACGTGCGTCCCCTGCTCGACGCCAAACGGGCAGCCGCGCGCGAGGGCGTCGATGTTCGCACCTACTCGGTCATCTACAAGATCACCGAAGACCTGCGCAACGCGATGGAGGGTCTGCTCGATGCGGTCGAGGTCGAGGAGACGATCGGCGAGGCGCTGGTCAAACAGACCTTCAAAGCCTCCAAAGTCGGCCGCATCGCCGGCTGCATCGTCGCCGAGGGCAAGGCCGTGCGCACCGCCAGCGTTCGCCTTATCCGCGAGGGCACGGTTATCTGGACCGGCGAGCTCGGCTCCCTGCGCCGCTTCAAAGACAACGTCCAGGAAGTCGAGGAGGGTCAGGAGTGCGGCATCGTCCTCAACGGGTACGCCGACGTCAAGGAGGACGACGTGCTCGAGTTCTTCCAGACGAAACAGGTCGAGCAGACCCTGGAGTAGCATGGCTGGCTCCCGCATGCGGCGCATCAACGAGGTGCTTCGCGAGGTGGTGGGGGCCGCAATCGCAGGCGAATTGAGTGATCCCCGTATCGGCTTCGTGACCGTCACTTCCGTTGAGACCAGTCCTGACTTGCGCACCGCCAAGGTGTTCGTCAGCGTGCTCGGCTCCGAGGAGGAGCGGGAGGCGACGCTGGAGGGGCTGCGCTCATCCCACGGCGTGATCCAGTCGCGGATCGCGGCGGAGACGCGGATGAAGCGGACTCCGACCCTGACCTTCCGCTACGACGACACGATCGAGCAGGGCGTGCGGATCTCCGAACTGCTGGAGGAGGGGGAAGAGGAATGAGCTCGGTCCCCGACGTCGCCACCTCCGACCTCGAGCGCGTCAGCGCCGAGCTGCAAGCCCGCGACCGCTTCCTGCTGACCGCCCATGAGGGCCCAGACGGCGACGCCCTCGGCTCGCTGCTCGGCCTGCACAAAGTCCTCACCCAGCTGGGAAAGGACTCGGTGATGTTCATGGCCGCGAAGGAGTTCCCACTGCCGATCGAGTACCGCTTCCTGCCTCTGGAGGAGGTCTTCCACGAGCCGCCGGCCGACATGGCCGACCGCACGGTGATCTTCCTCGACTGCGGCAACGTCGACCGGGTCCCGGTCGACTGGCTGACCGCGGGCAGCAACGAGGTGATCAACATCGATCACCACCACGACAACACCCGCTTCGGCGACATCAACCTGGTCGAGGTCGGCGCCTCCTGCACCGCTGAGATCGTCTACGACCTGGCCCTGCTGCTGGGGGCGAAGATCACCGCCGAGATCGCCTCGGCGCTCTACGTCGGGCTGATCACCGACACCGGCAAGTTCATGTACGAGAACACCAACGCCCACACCCACCGGGTCGCCGCTGACCTGATCGAGGCCGGGGTCGACGTCGACGACACCTACCGTCGCCTCTACGAGCATGTGCCGCTGGAGAAGTTGCGGCTGGTCTCGCGGGCGCTCGACGGGATCTCCAGCTATTGCGACGGGCGCCTGGCGGTCAGCTACATCACCACCGCCGACTACGAGGCGACCGGGGCCGGCGAGGAGATGACCGAGGGCCTGATCGACAACCTGCGCTCGATCGACGGGGTCAAGGTCGCCGCCGTGATCCGCGACCTCGGCGACCGCGGCCGGGCCGCCCGCAAGGTCAGCCTGCGCTCCAGCGCCGGCGAGGTCGACGTCTCGGCGATCGCCCGGCTGCACGGGGGAGGGGGGCACAAGCGCGCCGCCGGCTTCTCCACCGATCTCGAGTTCGAGCAGCTGGCCGAGTTCCTCACCGGCGAGGTCTCGAAGCAACTCGGAAGCTGAGGATGACGGCGGAAACCGGCAGCGTTCTGCTCTACGACAAGCCGGCCGGCGTGACCTCCCATGACGTCGTCGCCAAGGTCCGCCGCGAGCGCGGCACCAAAGCCGGCCACGCCGGCACCCTCGACCCCTTCGCCACCGGGTTGCTGCTGATCCTGCTCGGTCGCGCCACCCGTTTGCAGCGCTTCCTCGTCGGCCAGCCGAAGACCTATCTGGCCACCGCCCGGCTTGGCTGGCGCTCCAGCACCGGCGATCCCGACGGTGAGCTGACCGAGACCGGGCGGGTGCCGGCCTCGCTGGAGCTGCCGACCGGGACCGTGCGACAGCGGGTGCCGATGACCTCCGCGGTACGGGTCGGCGGCGAGCGCCTCTACAAGAAGGCCCACCGCGGCGAAGTAGTGGAGACGCCGGCTCGCGACGTCGAGGTGCACCGCGCCGAGCTGCTCTCCAGCGACGGCGAACACGCCCACTACGAGATCGAGTGCGCGGCTGGGACCTACGTCCGAACCCTGGTCGAGACCCTCGACGACGCCTACTGCTCGGATCTGCGGCGGACCGCCGTCGGTCCCTTCCGGATCGAGAACGCCGGCGAGGAGCTGCCGGCTCAGCGCGTCGCCGAGCTGGTGCCGGCGATCGCGGAGGCCTTGCGGTGAGCATCAAGGTCACCTCGCTCCCCGACGCCGAGCCGCGGCCGCGAAACGTCGCGATCGGCACCTTCGACGGCGTCCACCTCGGCCACCAGGCGGTGATCAAGGGCGCCGACACCGTTCTCACCTTCGACCCGCACCCGCTCGAAGTCCTGCACCCGACGGCGACTCCGAAGCTGATCATGCCCTTCGGGGTCAAGCGCGACGTGATCGAGGGCCTCGGGGTCGAGGAGCTGGTGGTGATCCCGTTCGACAAAAGCTTCTCCACTCAGAGCGCCGAGGAGTTCATCGAGCACGTCCTGGTCGAGAAGCTGAGCGCCAAGCAGGTCTCGGTGGGGGAGAACTTCCGTTTCGGGGCCAAAGCCAAAGGCGATCCGGCGATGCTCGAAGCCCACCCCGAGTTCGAGACCAGGGTGGTGCCGCTGGTCGAGGTCGACGGCGAGACCGTCTCCTCGACCCGGATTCGCGCTCTGGTCGCGGCCGGCGACATGGTCGGCGCCCGTCACTGCCTCGGGGCGCCGTTCATGGTCGAGGGGACCGTGGTCAAAGGCGACCAGCGGGGGCGCGAACTCGGTTTCCCGACCGCCAACCTGGTCCCCGACGACCGCCTCGCGATCCCCGGCCACGGCGTCTACGCCGCCTTCGCCAACGGCGTCCCGGCGGCGGTCAACGTCGGCGTGCGCCCGACCTTCGAGAGCGGCCGCGGAGTCCTGATCGAGACCTACCTGATCGACCACGAGGAGGATCTCTACGGCAAGACCCTGCGGGTCGCATTCGCCGAGCGCCTGCGCGGCGAGCGCGCCTACCACGAGGTCGACGAGCTGATCGCCCAGATGCACCGCGACGTCGAGGACGCCAGGCGGGTCTGTGCTAATTTGCAGCGGCCGTCGCACTGAAGTGCGCGGTTTTTTTTAGCCTGGTTACGACATGAGCCTGACCAAAGAGAAAAAGAGCGAGCTGATCGGCAAATACGGCCGCGGCGACAAGGACACCGGCTCGGCCGAGGTCCAGATCGCGCTGATGACCGAGCGGATCAACGAACTCACCGAGCACCTGCGCACCCACGCCAAAGATCACCACTCGCGTCGCGGTCTGCTGATGCTCGTCGGTAAGCGCCGCCGGATGCTGCGCTACCTCGAGAAGACCGACCTGGAGCGCTACCGCGCCCTGGTCAAAGAACTCGGCCTGCGGCGATGATCGCGGTCGGGGAGAAAGCCCCCGACTTCACTCTCCGCGACCAGGACGGAGAAAAGGTTTCCCTGGCGGACTTTCGCGGCCGTAAAGTGCTGCTGATCTTCTACCCGGGCGATTTCAGCCCTGTCTGCGGCGACCAGCTCTCGATCTACCAGGAGGTCAAGCCGGAGATCGAGGCCAAAGGCGTCGAGCTGATCGGGATCAGCGTCGACAGCTTCTTCGCTCACCGGGCGTTCCAGGAGAAGCTGGGCATCGACACCCGGCTGCTCTCGGATTTCGAGCCGAAGGGCGAGGTGGCCCGCGCCTACGGCTCCTACGTGGAGAAGCTCGGCTTCGCCAACCGGACCCTGGTCCTCGTCGACGAGGAGGGCGCCGTCGCCTGGACCCACGAAGCGGACAATCCGGGCGAGATTCCCGGCGCCAACCTGATCTTCGACGCGCTGTCCTGAGCGATGACCGACCTCGGCTCGGCCCCGATCTCGGCGATCGGGCCGGATGACCACGTCGCCGGTGAGGGGGAGGAGGGACTGATCGTCTACGCCGACCTCGGCTGCCCGCACTGCGCCGGCGCCTGGCAGCGGCTGCGCGAGCGCCCTGGCCGGCTTGCCTTTCGCCACTTTCCGGTCGCCAGCAAACACCCGCGCTCACCGGCGCTACACGCCGCCGCCGAGGCCGCGGGCCGGCAGGGGCAGTTCTTCGCGATGGTCGATTCGCTCTACGCCGACCGCGGCCGGGTCGATGATCCGCACCTCTGGGAGCGCGCCGAGCGCTTCGAACTCGACCTCGGGCGCTTCCAAGCCGACCGCCGGGAGGCGGAGACCGAAGCCCGGATCAAGCGCGATTTTCGATCTGGAATTCGCGCCGGAGTGGCCGCCACTCCGGCGGTTTTCGATGCCTGTACCCTTCAGGCAGTTAGAGAACGAGAGTTCTGAACGCAATGGGCCGCCAACCGGGCGGCCGGAGGTAACAACTAAATGAGCATGTTTGACGTAACCCGCGTCTCGGCGGATATCGGCGATAGCCAGATTTCATTCGAGACCGGCAAACTCGCGAAGCAGGCGAGCGGTGCTGTCGTCGTCCGCAGCGGCGACACGATGGTCCTCTGCACCGCCACCGTCGGGAACCTTCGCGACGTGGACTTCCTTCCCCTCACCGTCGACATCGAGGAGCGGATGTACGCCGCGGGCAAAATCCCGGGCTCGTTCTTCCGCCGCGAGGGCAAATCGAGCGAGAAGGCGACGCTTACGGCGCGGATGATCGACCGCCCGATCCGCCCGCTCTTCCCCAAGGGCTGGCACTACGAGACCCAGCTGGTCGCGACCCCGATGTCGGTCGACCAGGTTCACCCCTACGACATCCTCGCCATGAACGGCGCCTCCGCGGCGCTGGCGATCTCCCCGGTCCCGGTCGCCGCCCACGTCGGCGCCGTGCGGATCGGCAAACTCGAGGGTGACTTCGTGGTCAACCCCGAGGAGGAGACCCACGAGGAGCTCGAACTCGACCTGATCGTCGCCGGTACCGACGAGGCGATCCTGATGGTCGAGGCCGGCGCCAGCGGCGTCACCGAGGCCGAGATCCTCGACGCCCTCGACATCGCCCACGCCGAGATCAAGAAGCTCTGCGCCGCGATGGAGGAGCTGCAGCAGAAGGCCGGCAAGGAGAAGCTCGTGGTCGAGGCCCCCAGCATCGACGAGGGCCTGCTCAGCGAGATCCGCTCCTCGCACGGTCAGGCGCTGGTCGACGCGATTGCCACCGAGGGCAAGCTCGAGCGCTACGAGGCGATCGACAAAGTCAAGGACGAGGTAGTCGGCCACTACGCCGCCGCGCACGAGGAGGGCGAGGTCGATGATGACCGCGTCGCCGAGGTCAAGGCCGCGATCGACTCGATCGAGAAGGACACGATCCGCAAGGCGATCGCCGTTGACAAGAAGCGCCCCGACGGCCGAGCCCAGGACGAGATCCGGCCGATCGAGACCGAGGTCGACATCTCCCCGCGCGTGCACGGCTCGGCGCTGTTCACCCGCGGTGAGACCCAGATCCTCTCCAACGTGGCCCTGGGCACGACCCGGATGGACATGCGGATCGACACCCTCGGTCTGCAGACCACGAAACGGTTCTGGCACCACTACAACTTCCCGCCCTTCTCGGTCGGGGAGGCTGGCTTCATGCGCGGCCCCAAGCGCCGTGACATCGGCCACGGTGCCCTCGCCGAGCGCGCCCTGCTGGCGACGATCCCCGACGAAGAGTCGTTCCCGTACGTGATCCGGGTCGTCTCCGAGACGCTCGAGTCCAACGGGTCCTCCTCGATGGGCTCGGTCTGCGCCTCCTCGATGGCGCTGCAGGCAGCGGGCGTCCCGGTCACCGCACCGGTCGCCGGCGTCGCCATGGGCCTGATCAAAGAGGGTGACGACTACATCGTCCTCACCGATATCGCCGGCGTCGAGGATCACCTCGGCGACATGGACTTCAAGGTCGCCGGCACCTCGGAGGGCATCACCGCCCTGCAGATGGACATCAAGATCACCGGCGTCACCTTCGACATCCTCCGGGACGCGCTGGACCAGGCCCTCAAGGGCCGCCAGTTCATCCTCGGCAAGATGGCCGAGGCGATCGACGGAGCGCGGGAGAAGCTCTCGATCCACGCCCCGGCGATCGAGTCGATCAAGATCGACCCGGAGAAGATCGGGGCGGTCATCGGCAAAGGCGGCGAAACGATCCGCGCCCTCTGCGAGGAGTTCGAAGCCGAGATCGACGTCGAGGACGACGGCACGGTGCGGATCTACGCGCCGACCGGCGAACTGGTCGAGGCCTGCGTGGCTCGGATCAACTCGATGACCAAGGAGGCCGAGATCGGCGATCGCTACGACGCCGCCAAAGTCGTCAAGACGACGACCTTCGGCGCCTTCGTCGAGCTGGTCAAGGGCACCGACGGCCTGCTTCACATCTCCAACGTGAAGCCGGGC
>DASTSW010000052.1:0-28164 GCA_035760445.1 Solirubrobacterales bacterium
GGCACCTCGATGTCGGCTCGTCGCATCCTGGGGCTGGAGTAGGTCCCAAGGGTTGGGCTGTTCGCCCATTAAAGCGGTACGCGAGCTGGGTTCAGAACGTCGTGAGACAGTTCGGTCCCTATCTGCTGTGGGCGTTGGAGAATTGAGAGGAGTCATCCCTAGTACGAGAGGACCGGGATGAACATGCCTCTGGTGTATCTGTTGTCCTGCCAAGGGCATCGCAGGTTAGCTACGCATGGAACGGATAACCGCTGAAAGCATCTAAGCGGGAAGCCGTCCTCGAGATAAGTTCTCCCATCCCCTTTGAGGGAGTAAGACCCCTGGTAGACCACCAGGTTGATAGGCCGGCGGTGCAAGCGCAGCAATGTGCGTAGCCGACCGGTACTAATGGGTCGAGGGCTTGACGGATATTTAATTACTTACCCATATTGGCCTGTGCAGTTTTCAAGCTCCACCGGGGCTGTCTCGCAAAATTCCGGTGGCGCATAGCGAGTGGGAGACACCTCTTCCCATTCCGAACAGAGCAGTTAAGCCACTCTGCGCCGATGGTACTTGGGGGGCAACCCCCTGGGAGAGTAGGTCGCCGCCGGTTCTTCCTTTAGCCCGCGCCACTAGTTGGCGCGGGCTTTTTTGGTTCTTAGGACTGGCCGACGCGGGTGCGGCGGGTCCGGAACAGGCCGGATTCCTGCAGCAGGTTGCAGCTCGCCCCGCGCGCCTGCGCCCTGGTGGGCGTGGCGGCGCGGGTCTGCTGCGGACGGTCTGCGCAACCCTGGCGAGGCCTCCCAGCAGGCTCTAGCCCATACTCGCCAAGGGTTGCGAAGTCGATCAGAAGGTCGGCGGCGTCGGTCAGCCGGTCGGTGATCTTGTTTCTCGAATCGAACATGGGTTCGTACGGTACGGGGGCCTCCGGACGCTATGCGGATTCTGCAATCGCAGTTGCATGTGGCGCGCTCGAATGGCTCTGTAGAGCCAAATTACTGCGCGAAGCGCTGAACCAGCTTAGCCGTTAGGACCGGCTTCTCGACGTTGGGGGAGTGGCCGGCGCCCTCGATCAGGTGGGTCTCGGTGCCCGGATCGCCTTCCGCGTACTGGTCGAGCGCCCGCTGGGGGTCGTTGACGATCTGCTCCTCGGCTCCCATCAGCACCATCAGCGGGATCCCGGTGGCTTTCATCCGCTGGTCCAGGGACTCTTCCCCGAGGAAGTCGTCGACGCCGCTGGGCGAGCTGTCGTAGGCGGTGTAGGTGAGGCGCTTGACGTCCTCGACGAAAGCGTCGGGCACGTCGTAGCCGGGAGCGAAGGCGACCTCGAGGCCGTCGCGGACCGAGAAATCGGGCTTGATCTGCCACAGCGCCTCGCCGATCACCGGCCGGAAGGCGAGGCCGGCGATGAAGCCGAGGTCGCCGTAGGAGTTGTCGGGCGGCATGTCGACGATCGCCAGGCGGTCGACCAGCTGCGGGCTCTGCTCGCTGAGGGCGACGCCGACCGAGCCGCCGAGCGAGTGGCCGACCACGGTCGCGTCGCTGACGCCGAGCCGTGCCAGGGCCTCGGCGACGACCCTGGCCTGGTTCGGCGGCGTGTAGCCGGAGCCCGGCTTTTCCGACCCGCCGTGACCGAGTAGGTCGACGGTGATGACCCGGTGGTCGCGGTCGAGCAGCGGCACCATCCCGTCCCACCAGTCCATCGCGCAGCTGAAGCAGTGGATGAGGACGATCGGCGGCGCGTTGCGCGGTCCGTGTTCGGCGACCTGCATTTCGCCGTCGGGCAGGTCGAGGATGCGGCCGGTCGGCACCGTGGCTTCGGCCTTCTTCGTCTTGCCGTCGACCAGCAGGGCGTTGATCCCGAGCAGTACGGCGAGCGCCAGCACCACCGCGATTCCGATCTTCACCCGTCTGCCCATGGCGGTCGTTACCCTAGCCGGAACCATGGAGAAATTCGTCATCCAGGGTGGCGTCCCCCTGTCCGGGGAAGTGACCGTCGCCGGCAACAAGAACGCGGCCCTGCCGATCCTCGCCGCCTGCCTGCTGACCGAGGAGGAGGTGCTGCTGCACCGGGTGCCGCGGATCCGCGACACCGAAGCCCAGATCGCGCTGCTGGAGCAGCTCGGGGTCGAGGTCGCCTGGGTGGCCGACAACAGCGTCCGGCTCTGCGCCAGCGGGGTCGCGGGTGGGGCCGTCGACGAGGAGCTCTCCGGCAAGATCCGCGCCTCGTTCTTGCTCGCCGGGCCGCTGCTGGCCCGCTTCGGCGAGGCGCAGATGCCGCCGCCGGGCGGGGATTTCATCGGCCGCCGCCGGCTCGATGCCCACCTCGACGCCTTCAAGGACCTCGGCGCCCGGGTCGACGGCAGCCGCTGGATCGAGCTCAGCGCGCCGAACGGTCTCTGCGCGACCGAGATCTTCATGGACGAGCCCTCGGTGATGGGCACCGAGAACGCGCTGATGGCGGCGGCGCTCTGCCCCGGCCCGACCCAGATCTCCAACGCCGCCAGCGAGCCCCACGTCCAGGACCTGGCCCGGCTGCTGACCAAGATGGGCGCCCGGGTCGATGGAATCGGCTCCAACGTAATGACGGTCAACGGCGCCGAGCGTCTCGGCGGCGCTGAGCACACGGTCTCCTGCGACCACATCGAGGTCGGCAGCTTCATGGCCCTGGCCGCGGCGACCGGGGGGGAGCTGCGGATCCGCGACGTCGAGGCCGGCGACCTGACCAACGTCAGGCGCCAGTTCAAGCGCCTCGGGCTGCGCTCGGAGATCGAGGGCGGTGACATGCTGGTCCCGGCCGGGCAGCACCTGCAGGTCGAGTCCGACCTCGGCGACGCGATCCCGAAGATCGAGGACGGCCCCTGGCCGGCCTTTCCCGCCGACCTCACCTCGATCGCCCTCGCCCTCGCCACCCAGGCCGAGGGGGAGATCCTGATCTTCGAGAAGATGTTCGAGAACCGACTGTTTTTCGTCGACAAGCTGGTCGCGATGGGCGCTCGGATCACGCTGTGCGATCCCCACCGGGCGATCGTCAGCGGTCCGAGCCGGCTTCACGGCGAGCGAGTCGAGAGTCCCGACATCCGCGCCGGGATGGCGATGCTCATCGCCGCGCTGGCGGCCGAGGGGACGTCGGAGATCGGCAACATCCGCCAGATCGACCGCGGCTACGAGCAGATCGACGAGCGCCTGCGCGGCCTTGGGGCGCAGATCGAACGCGTTTCTGCGGAGGTGCCCGCTTAGGGCGGGCTTGTCGAGAGCTCTCGTAAGGTCGAGCCGATGATCCACCCGATTCCGCCTGGCACGCGCGACGTGCTGCCCGACGAGATGCGTGAGCTGCGCAAGCTCAAGGCTGCCCTGATCGAGGTCTTTGAAGCTCGCGGTTACGGCGAGGTCGCGACCCCGGCGATCGAGTACGACGAGGTGATGGCACAGGCCGACGGCCCGGCCCGTTCCTCGTACCGCTTCTTCGACGAGAGCGGCGAGCTGCTGACCCTGCGCTCGGACATGACGGTGCCGATCGCCCGCCTGGTTGCCACCCGCTTCGCCTCTTCGGGCGAGCCGCCCTTCCGTTTCAGCTACCTCGCCAACGGCTACCGCGCCGTGCGCCCGCAGCGCGGCCAGATGCGCGAGTTCGTCCAGGCCGGGGTCGAGCTGATCGGCGCTTCCGCGGAGGAGGGGACGGTCGAGGTGATCGAGGTTCTCGAGGCGGCGCTGGACGCGGCCGGGCTGGGGCGGGCCGTGATCGGCCTCGGCGACGCCGACCTCTACCGCCAGCTGCTGGCGGAGCTCGGGGTGGAGGAGGGGGCGCGGGACGAGATCCTCGCCAGCCTCGCCACACACGACCTCGTCGCGCTCGAAGAGAAGCTGCTCGCCGCCGGGATCGGCGCGGAGCAGGCCCAGACCTGCGTCCAGCTGACCCAGCTGCGGGGCGGCAGGGAGGTGCTGGAGCAGGCCCGCGGCCTCGGCGGCGAGGCCGTGGAGCGGGCGACGACCAGCCTCAGCGAGACCTTCGAGGAGCTGCAGCGGCGCGGCGCCGCCGACCGGGTGCAGATCGACCTCGGCCTGCTGCGTGATCTCGGCTATTACAGCGGCGCGATCCTCGAGGTCTACGACCCGGCTCTGGGGTACGTCCTCGGTGGCGGCGGACGCTACGACAGCCTGATGAAGCACTTCGGGCTCGATCTCTCCGCCGCCGGCTTCGCTCTCTACCTGGACCGCGTTCACACCGCCCAGCTGGAGGAGGCGCGCCGTGCCTGACGGGCCGCTGAAACTTGCGGTGCCGCGCGGCGCCCTGTTCGGGGAAACGCTCGACATCCTCGACGCCGTCGGCGTCGACACCAGCGAGCCGCGCGGCGACTCGCGCTCGCTGATCTTCGAAACGCCGCAGATGACGCTGGTGACGATGCGGCCCTCCGACGTGCCGACCTACGTCGAGTCCGGCGCCGCCGATGTCGGCATCACCGGCAAGGACGTTCTGCTCGAGCAGTCCGACCGCGTCGTCTACGAGCTGGTCGACCTCGGTTTCGGGCGCTGCACGATGGTGCTCGCTGCCCGCACCGGCAACGACCGCCTGGCCGAAGCGCAGCGGCGGCTGGGGATGATGCGGATCGCGACCAAGTACCCGCGGATCGCCGAGCGCTACTTCGAGCAAACCGGGAGGCAGGTCGAGCTGGTGGAAGTCAAGGGCTCGGTTGAGCTGGCGCCGCTGGTCGGCCTCGGTGACGGCATCGTCGACCTCGTCGCCACCGGCCGCACCCTGGAAGAGAACGAACTCGAGGTGCGGGAGGAGATCGTCGTCTGCACGGCGCGCTTCGTCGCCAACCGAGTCGCCCACAAACTGCGGGCGGCCGAGATCGACGAGCTGACGGCGCGGCTGAAAGAGGCGGCGGCGTGAGCGTGCGGCGGTTTGGCTGGGAAGGGGCCGAGCAAACCGCCCGGGCGCTGCGGCAGTGGATCGGCGCGGCGGAGCCGGCCGGCGTCTACGCGGACGTGCTCAGGATCAGGAGCGAGATCGAGGTCGAGAGCGGGCGGGACGCGGCGCTTTGCCGGCTCGGCGCCGAGTTCGACGGGGTCCAGCAGACGCCCGCCGACCTACGCGTCGACCCGGCCGAGGCGGAAGCCGCGCTGGCGACGGTCGAACCGCGCTGGCGCGAGGCGATGGAGGTGGCGGCGGCGAACATCGAAGCCGTGGCCGGCATCCAGGTCCGCGACGAAACCATCGAGGTGGAGCTGCCGCAGGGCCACCGGGTCACCTCGCGGGAAGTGCCGGTGGCCAGCGTCGGGATCTATGCCCCGGGCGGGCGGGCGACCTATCCCTCCAGCGTCCTGATGTGCGCGATTCCGGCCCGCGCCGCGGGCGTCGAGCGCCTTGCCCTGGTCTCGCCGCCGCGCTCCAATGGCCACCTCTCGCAGCAGGTTCTCGCCGCCGCGGCCCTCTGCGGCATCGACGAGATCTACGCGGTGGGCGGCGCCCAGGCCGTGATTGCGCTCGCGCTTGGGACCGAGACCGTCCAGCCCGTCGACGTGATCGCCGGACCCGGAAACTTCTGGGTGCAGGAGGCCAAGCGCAATGTCCTGGGCTTCGTCGGCATCGACTCCTACGCCGGGCCTTCGGAGTTGATGCTGGTCGCCGGCCACGACACCGATCCCGAGTGGGCGGCGCTCGACCTCTGCGCCCAGGCCGAGCACGGGCCCGAAAGCCCCCTGATCGTCGTGGCCGTGGAGGAGCATGTGCTCGAGTCGATCGCCGCCGCGACGGTTAGCGCCGCGGCAACCAGGCCGACCGTGTCCGAGGCTCCCTTGGCGCTTGCCCTGGTGCCAGACCTGAGCGACGCGATCGACCTCGCCAACGCCTTCGCGCCTGAGCACCTGGAGCTGATGGAGGAGGACGCCATCCTCCAAGCCGGTCTGGTCAGGACGGCCGGCTGCGTCTTCCTCGGGCGCTTCGGCGCCACCGCCTTCGGCGACTACGCGGCGGGGTCCAACCACGTCCTGCCTACCACCAGAACCGGCCGCTTCTGGGGACCGTTGGGACCCGGGACCTTTCGCCGGCGAATCTCCCAGGTCGAGATGACCGCAGACGCCGCCGCCAAGCTGGCGCCGCACGTCGACGCCCTCGCCAAGGCCGAGGGGCTGCCCGTTCATGGCGAGTCAGCCATGATTAGGAGCTCATGACCCGCACGGCACAGAAAGAGCGCAGCACCGCTGAGACCCAGATCAAGCTTTCGCTCGACCTCGATGGCGGGGAGGCGAGCGCCGAGACCGGCGTCGGCTTCCTCGATCACATGCTCGACCTGCTGGCCCGTCACGGCCGCCTCGGGCTGAAGGTCGAGGCCAACGGCGATCTCGAGACCGGCGCCCACCACACGGTCGAGGACGTCGGCATCGTCTTCGGCCAGGCGCTGGACGAGGCTCTCGGCGACCGCGCCGGGATCCGCCGCTACGGCTCGGCGCTGGTGCCGATGGACGAGTCGCTGGCCGAGTGCGCGATCGACATCTCCGGACGGCCCTACTGCGACTTCGCTGCCGACCTGCCGGTGGTCTCGATCGCCGGCTTCGACAGCGAGCTGGCCGAGGAGTTCTTCCGCGCCGTCGCCAACAGCGCCAAGCTGACCCTGCACATCTCGGTGCGCTCGGGGACCAACGCCCATCACATGATCGAGGCCGCGTTCAAGGCCTTTGCCCGCGCTCTGCGGGTCGCCGTCTCGATCGATCCCGACGAGAGCGGCGTGCCCTCGACCAAGGGAACGCTGAGCGAATGAGCACCCGGATCGCGATCCTCGATTACGGGATGGGCAACCTGCGCTCGGTCGAGAAGGCGCTGGAGCACGTCGGCGTCACGGCCAAGATCAGCAACGAAACCGAGGAGGTGCGCGCCGCCGACGGGGTGATCCTGCCCGGCGTCGGCGCCTTCCCGCGCGCGATGGAGCGGATCCGCGACCTGCACCTCGACGAGCTGATCGGCGAGCGGCGCGAGGCCGGCGTCCCGATCCTCGGCATCTGCCTCGGCCTGCAACTGCTCTTCGACTCGACGACTGAGCTCGGTGGCGCCGAGGGCCTGGGGTTGCTGGAGGGGCCGGTCGACGGGCTCGACGCGCCGGGCCTCAAGGTCCCGCACATCGGCTGGTCGCCGGTCCGCTGGGCGCGCGACTCGCGGCTGGCGGAGGGCATTCCCTCCGAGACGCCCTTCTACTTCGTCCACTCTTTCGCCCCGGAGCCAAGCGAGGACGAGCTGCTCGGCAGTGCCGAGTACGGCACCCGCTTTGCCTGCGCCGCCGAGCGCGACAACGTCTTCGGCGTCCAGTTCCACCCCGAGAAGTCGAGCGCGGCCGGATTGCGGCTGCTCTCCAACTTCGCCGGCATCTGCGCCAAGGCGCCCGTCGCCGGCTGACCTCCGCCGCGGCGTGATCCTCTACCCGGCGATCGACATCCGCGGCGGCCAGGCCGTGCGCCTGCTGCAGGGCGACTACGAGCGGGAGACGGCCTACGACGCCGACCCGGTCGACGCCGCCACCCGCTGGGCGGGGGAAGGGGCCGAGTTCCTCCACGTCGTCGACCTCGACGGGGCGAAGGCGGGGGAGCCACAGAACCTCGATGCGGTGCGCCGCATCGCCGCAGAGGTCGAGTGCCCGATCCAGGTCGGCGGTGGCCTGCGTGACCCCGAGTCGGTCAGCGCGGTGCTGGAGGCGGGCGCCGCGCGGGTGGTAATCGGTACCGCCGCCCTGCGCGACCCCCAGTTCCTCGACGCGGCGGTCGAAGCCCACGGCGAGCGCATCGTCGTTTCGGTCGACACCCGCGGCGTCATGGTCTCGGTTGCCGGCTGGACCGAAACCAGCGACCTCGAAGCGCCGGCGGCAGTGGCCCAGCTCACCGAGCGGGGAGTCCAGCGCTTCCTCTGCACCGCGATCGAGGTCGACGGCACGATGGAGGGACCGGCGATCCGCCAGTTGAACGAGATCGCCGCGGCAACCAACGGCCAGGTAATCGCCTCCGGCGGCGTCGGCACCCTCGACCACCTCCAGCAGCTTGCCCAGAAAGCGGCTCCGAACATCGAAGGCGCGATCGTCGGCCGCGCCCTCTACGAGCGAAAGTTCACCGTCGCCGAAGGGATCAGGGCTCTAACCGACTAAGGGGGAGGGTGCCGGTATCCCTCTCCGGAATTGACCTCCCCTCCGCTTCGCTGCGGGGAGAACTTGCTGCCCGCTTCGCGGGCAATCCTCAGATTGCATATCGCCGAACATTCCTCCGAGGGACACCGGCACCCTCCCTCGGTAGCTGGTCGTACTTCGCCGAATCTCGAAGCCGCTCGTTGTGAGGGACAGGTGTCCCCCTGGCCGACCGGCGTCCTGTTCCTCGCACAGACCACTCAGCGAGAGAGGCCCAGTTAGAGGCGAGGAACCCAGGGAGGTCAGGGGGACACCTGTCCCTCGACCCGGCTGGCTCTACGCTTCCTCCATGGCACTCAAACGGGTCATTCCATGCCTGGACGTCAACGCCGGGCGCGTCGTCAAGGGGACGAACTTCGTTGGTCTTCGGGATGCGGGTGATCCGGTCGAGCTGGCGGAGCGGTATGACGCTGAGGGTGCCGACGAGCTGGTGTTCCTGGATATCACCGCTTCGCACGAACAGCGGGAGACGATCGTCGAGCTGGCTCGGCGGACGGCTGACAACGTCTTCATCCCGTTCACGATCGGCGGCGGGATTCGGTCGGTGGAGGATGCGCAGGCGGTGCTAGACGCCGGGGCCGACAAGGTCTCGGTCAACTCGGCGGCGCTGGCCCGACCGGAGCTGCTCGGTGAGCTTGCCGACCAGTTCGGCGCCCAGTGCGTGGTGATCGCGATCGACGCCAAAGGCGAGGACGAGGGCTGGGGTGTTTACGTCAACGGCGGCCGCAAGAAGGTCGAGGGACGGGAGGCGGTCGCCTGGGCCGAAGAGGCCGTTTCGCGCGGCGCCGGCGAGGTGCTGTTGACCAGCATGGATCGCGACGGAACCAACGATGGCTACGACCTCGAGCTGACCCGCGCGGTGGCCGAGGCGGTCAGCGTGCCGGTGATCGCCTCGGGCGGCGCCGGCGAGCTCTCCCACCTCAGCGACGCGATCGCCCGCGGCGGCGCCGACGCCGTGCTCTGCGCCTCGATCTTCCACTATGGCCAGTACCGCGTGCGCGAGGCCAAGGAACGGATGGCGGCCGACGGGATCTCGGTTCGGCTCTGAGGGGCGCGGCTCCTATCCGCGCGATCGATCATCGTAGGGCGCCTATGCAGGAGCAGGATCTCGGCGCGGCACTGCGGGAGGCTCACCCGGAGCTGGAGGTGGTGAGGCGAGAGGCGAGTGACCCCGTCTACCTGGTCGGGGGCGCGGTGCGTGACCTGCTGCTCGGCCGATCGCGCGCCGATGTCGACCTGGTTGTCGAGGGCGACGCCGCTGGTCTGGCGGAGCGGCTGGGCGGTGCCGGGGCCGAGCACGAGCGCTTCGGCACGGCGAAGGTCGAGATCGACGGCCACGAGGTCGACATCGCCACCGCGCGCAGCGAGACGTATCCGCACCCCGGGGCGCTGCCGGTCGTCGCGCCGGCGCAGAGCATCCACGAGGACCTCGACCGCCGGGACTTCACGATCAACGCGATGGCGATCCCGCTTGACGGCGAGTCGCGGCTGATCGACCCCCGTGGCGGTCGTGAGGATCTCGAGCGCGGCCTCCTGCGGGTCCTCCACGCACGCTCTTTTGAGGATGACCCAACGCGGGCGATTCGCGCCGCGCGCTACGCGTCTCGCTATGGCTTCACGCTGGAGCCGGATACCGACCGCCTGCTGCGCGGGACTGACCTGGCGACCGTGTCCGCCGATCGCCGCCGCGCTGAGTTGGAGCGGCTGGCAGCCGAACCGACCGGCGTCGTCGGCCTCGGCCTGCTGGCCGGCTGGGGAGTGATCGACCTGCGCGAGGGCGGGGTGGAGCTGATGAAGTCGGTCGACGACCTGCTCAAGCAGCCGCACTGGGCCGAGCTGGTGCCGCGCGAGCAAGCGCTGATCGCCGCGGCGCTGGGGCCGGAGGGGACCGAGAAGGTGCTGGCCTCGATGTGGGCGCCGAAGCCAGGCGAGGGGGTGGAGCTGGCCGAGCGGCGCGATCCGGTCGAGCTGATCCTCGCCCGGGCGATGGGCGCCTCCTGGCTCGACCAGTACCTGACGATCTGGCGCGGCGTGGCGCTGGAGATCGACGGGAGAGACCTGATCGCCAAGGGGATTCCGCAGGGCCCCGCGGTCGGCCGCGGCCTGCGGGCGGCGCGGCTGAAGAAGCTCGAAGGCGAGATCTCGGGTCGCGAGGAGGAGCTGGCGACGGCCCTGACGGCAGCGCTGAGGGACTGAGCCGATGGAGTGGCGGGAACGAAACGGCGTGCGCTGGCTCGAAGCCGACCTCGGCGGCGCCCGGGCGGCCTTCTCGACCCGGTTGGGCGGGGTCAGCGAGCCGCCGTACGACAGCCTCAACCTCGGCCTGCTGACCGACGACGCGGATCAGGCGGTGGCCGAGAATCGGCAACGCCTGGCCGCCGCGCTGGGCTTCGCCCCCGAGCAGATCGTCTTCGCCCGCCAGGTCCACAGCACGGATCTCGTCCACCATCCGCGAGAGGGAGGGGCGGTGGACGCCGACGGGCACGTCGTTCGTGAGCCGGGGCTCGTGCCGCTGGTTTTCGTCGCCGACTGCCTGCCGGTTGCGCTCTATGGACCCCGCGGCCTGGCGATGGTGCACGCCGGCTGGCGCGGCCTCGCCGGCGGGATCCTGGCCGCGGCGGCCGGGGCGGTGGGAGCGACCCGGGCGGCGATCGGTCCCGGGATCGGGCCCTGCTGTTACGAGGTGGGGGAGGAGGTCCTGGCAGCCTTCGCCGAGCTCGGCGATGTGGCCGAGGGGCGAATGCTCGACCTGCCGGAGGTCGCTCGCCGGCTGCTCGCCCAAGCGGGGGTCGAGCAGGTCGAGTCCGCCGGACTCTGCACCAGCTGCGAGGCGGAGCTGTTCTTCTCCCACCGCCGCGACGCCGGCCGCACCGGCAGGCAGGCGGGGCTGGCCTGGATCGAGGGGGGTTGACAGGTGGCCGAGCTGATCCATGACATCGACGTCGCCAAGCTGCGGGCGAATTTGGAGGAGGCGAAAGAGGTCGCCGGCGACCGAGCCGAGATCCTCGTCGCCACCAAGTACGTGCCGCTCGAGGAGATGGGCAAGCTGGCCGAGGCCGGGGTGCGCCTGGTCGGCGAGAACCGCCAGCAGGACCTGACGGCCAAGCACGAGCGCTGGGGCGACGCCTTCGAGTGGGATTTCATCGGCAACCTGCAGAGCCGCAAGCTGAAGCTGGTCCTGCCTCTGTGCCGGCTGATCCACTCGGTCGCCACCGACTCGGTTCTGGCTCAGCTGGAGAAGCACGGCGGACCGGAGACCGAAATCCTGGTCGAGGTCAACGTTTCCGGCGAGGAGGGCAAGGGTGGGGTAGAGCCGGCCGCGCTGCCGGCCTTCGTCGAGCGCTGCCCGGTCCGAGTCGGCGGCTTGATGACGATGCCGCCATTCAGCGACGATCCGGAGCACTCGCGGCCCTATTTCGCCCGCCTGGCAGAGCTGGCCGCGGACAACGGCCTGGACCGCCTCTCGATGGGTACCTCGCAGGATTGGCGGATCGCGATCGAGGAGGGTGCGACGATCATTCGCCTAGGACACGCCCTCTTCGTGTGATTTCGCTCGAAATCTGGGAATAATGCGTAAAGGAGTCGGCTACTAAAGGCCGAAAGACGCGGGACAGATGGCTCTTAAAGACACTTGGCATAGGGCGCTGGTCTACTTCGGACTGGCCGAGGACCACGACTACGGCCCGGAATACGAGGAAGACTTCGAGCCCGAGACCGGGATCGAGGAGGTCTACGAGGGCCGCCGCGAACGCGGTGGCGAAGGAAGCTCCTCGGTGCGTCGCCTGCCGGCCAGCCGCCGCCCGCGCCGCGACGAGATCGACGACATCTTCGCCGACGACGAGCCGATCGCCGCCAGCCGCACGCGCACGCTGCGCCCGGTCGACAACGGCAACGATGGCAACGACATCCAGGTCCACCTCGTCATCCCGCGCAACTTCAACGACGCCCAGCAGGTCGCCGACCAGTTCAAACGCTCGGTGCCGGTGATCCTCAACCTGCAGACCGCCGACCACGAGCTCTCGAAGCGGATGATCGACTTCTGCTCTGGGCTTACCTATGCCCTTGATGGCGGGATGCAGCGGATTGCCGAGAAGATGTTCTTGCTGACGCCGCGGAATGTCGATGTGTCCGCCGAGGAAAAGGCTCGGTTGATCGACAAGGGGTTCTTCAACCAGTCGTAGCGGGCGTTGGTGGCGCGGGTAGGTATGCCTGCGCTGGATGCTCGGCAGACCTACCCGCGCCCGATGCTTCGGCTGGGCTCGGGGACATGGTTAGTCTCTCGCCCATGATCGTTGGGTTCGTCGGGTCCGGGAGCATGGCTGCGGCTATCGCTCGGGGTTGGGCTGGGGAGTTCGAGGCGATGCTGTTCTCTGACAGCGGATCTGGTCGTGCTCGAGCGCTAGCTGAAGAGCTTGGGGGCGAGGTGGCTTCCAACGAGGAGATCGCTCGTCAAGCCGATCTAGTGCTTCTCGCGGTGAAGCCGAACAAGCTCGACGCGGTGGCGCCGGACCTCGCTGGAGCAAAGGAGGTTGTCTCGGTCCTGGCTGTCACGACTTTGGAGGCGCTGGGAGCCGCTCTGCCGGGTGCCGAGCATGTCTTGCGGGTGATGCCGAATGTTGGGGTCGAAGTTCGGCAGGGTGTGCTCTGTGTGGCTGGTTCGGTCAGCGACGAGGTGCGGGCGAAGCTTGAACTGCTCGGGCATGTGGTCGAGATCGCCGAGGGGGACTTCGACGGGGCTACTGCGGTGATGGGCTGTGCGCCCGCCTACTTGGCGCTGGCGGTCGAGGCGATCGCCGATGCTGGGGCGGCCGACGGGCTCGACCCCGAGCTGGCCCGTGAGCTGGTGGTCGAGACCGCGGCCGGGACGGCGGAGCTGCTGCGTCGCCACCATCCCGCCGACCTGCGCAAGGTGGTTGCCTCGCCCGGCGGCAGCACCGAAGCCGGGCTGGAGGCGCTGGAGCGGGAAGAGGCCCGCCGCGCCTTCGAGGCGGCGGTCGAGGCCTCATTGGAGAGGATGCGCGGGTGATCCCGCTCGCTCTGACCCGCGATGACATCGCCGACTATGTCGGGGCGCTCTTCCTCGTCTACGTGATCCTGATCTTCATCCGCATCGTCGTCTCGTTCATCCCCCGCATGCCCTATCGCCCCTGGCTGCGGGCGACCCTCGACTTCGTCCATGAAGTCACCGACCCCTATCTCAACTTCTTCCGCCGCTTCCTGCCGCGGATCGGGGGTGGTGGCTTCGCTCTCGATCTCAGCCCGATGATCGGGCTGTTCGTCCTCTTCATCGCCCAGGCGATCATCGTCGGCCTGATCCGCGGGTGAGCGGCTCCAGCGCTCGTCTCTGGGCCCTCGCCGGCGCCCTCTGCCTACTGGTCCTCGCCGCCGACCAGGTCGCCAAGGCGCTGGTCGAGTCGGACCTCGTCCCGGGCGAGTACGTCGAGGTCCTGGGCCCGCTCGAACTGACCCTCTCGCACAATCGCGGCGTCGCCTTCGGCCTCGCCGACGGCGCCGGCATCGGCCTGGTCGCGGTCACGCTGGCCGCCCTGGGCCTGATCGTCTACCTCTTCGCCCGCGATCCGGCCCGGCGGGGAATGTGGGTCGCCACCGGCCTGGTCGCCGGCGGCGCCCTCGGCAACCTCGCCGACCGGATCTTCGCCGGCGAGGTGACCGACTACATCGCTGTCGGCTCCTGGCCGCCGTTCAACATCGCCGACATCGCGATCACCTGCGGCGTCGTCCTGTTGGCCTTGATCTACGTGCGCGAAGCCGAGCCGGAGTCCGGGGCCGAGGGTGGCTGAGCCCGAGCTGGGGATCGTCCACCTCGACGACTGGCTGGCGGTCGTCGACAAGCCGGCGGGGCTGGTCGTCCACCCGGCGCCCTCACACCAGGGACCGACCCTGGTCGACGAGCTGGCCGAGATCCTCGGCGGCGGCGGGGACCCGGAGCGGCCCGGGATCGTCCACCGGCTCGACAAAGGCACCAGCGGCCTGCTGGTGGTCGCCCGCGACGACGAGACCCACGCGGCGCTGCAGCAGCTGGTGCGCGAGCGCGAGGTCGAGCGCGTCTACCTGGCGCTGGCCGGCGGGCGCCTCGCCTCCCGCACCGGGACGATCGATGCGCCGATCGGCCGCGCCGCCAAGCAGCGTCACCGGATGGCGGTCTCCGGCGCCGCCTCGCGCCAGGCGCGGACTCACTTCGAGGTGCTCGAGTTGCTGCCGCGCGAGAGCTATCTGGAGGCGCGCCTGGAGACCGGGCGCACGCACCAGATCCGCGCCCACTTCGCCGCCATCGGCCACCCGCTGACCGGCGACACGACCTACGGCGGCGCCGAGCGCTACGGGCTGCGGCGACAGTTCCTTCATGCCCACCGGCTCGCCTTCCGGCACCCGCAAACCGGGGAGGAACTGAGCTTCACCTCGCCGTTGCCCGCCGACCTCGCCGCGGCGCTGGAGGCGGCCCACGCCGCTTAGCGCACCGCTCTACAATCGAGCGTCCAATCCAACCCCGTTCGCTTGCGAACCGGATCCTGCCTGGCAAACCGCCGGGTCCCGGGGAGCGGAGCGGGAGCTTCACCAAAACCCAAGGAGAAATCGAATGCCAGAGGCAGAACTCAAAGAGCTGCTCGAGGCCGGAGTCCACTTCGGCCATCAGACGCGCCGCTGGAACCCGAACATGCGCCGCTTCATCTTCGGCGAGATGGACGGGATCCACATCATCGACCTGCTGCAGACCGAGGCGTTGCTGGAGAACGCCCGCAAGTTCGCCGGCGAGCTCGCCACCGGGGGCGGCACCGTCCTCTTCGTCGGCACCAAGAAGCAGGCCCGCGACACCGTCCAGGAATGGGCCGACAAATGCCAGATGCCCTACGTGAACAAGCGCTGGCTGGGCGGGCTGCTGACCAACTTCAACACGATGTCGGGCCGGATCGCCCGTCTCCACGAGCTCAACGGCTGGAAAGAGGAGGGCAAACTCGACCTCCTGCCGACCAAGGAGCGGATGGGGATGGAGGCCGAACTCGCGAAGCTCGAGTTCAACCTCGGCGGCGTCCGCGACATGGACCGCCTGCCCGACGCCGTCTTCGTCGCCGACCTGAAAACCGAGGAGATCGCGGTCAACGAGGCCGCCCGCCTGCGGATCCCGATCATCGGCCTGGTCGACACCAACTGCGACCCGACGCCGGTCGACTACGTGATCCCCGGCAACGACGACGCGATCCGCTCCTGCGAGCTGGTGATCGGCACGATCGGCAAAGCGGTCGAGGACGGCTCCTCGTCCTGGCGCGTCCAGGAGGAAAAGCGGATCGCCGAAGAGATGGAGCGGCGCAAACGCGAGGAGGAAGAGCGGAAGAAGCGCGAGGAGGAAGAGAAAGCGCGCAAAGAAGCTGAGGAGGCCAAACAGCACGAAGAAGAGACGGCGCGGAAACAGGCGGAGAAAAAAGCTGCTGAGGCTCAGGCCGCGCAGAAACAACAGGCTCCGGCCGCAGAGAAACCCGCTCAGGACAAAGGTTCCGGGGCCGCGGGTCCTGTCTCCGATACGTCCCCGTCGCCGACCGGCGACGGTCCCGCATCGTCGCCACCCGCGGCACAAGCCGCTAAAGAGGCCGCTCCGGCCGCGGAGGAGAAGGCTGCTCCTACGGTCGCGGGTGAGGCTTCGGTTGCCGAGGTGAAAGAGGAGGCTTCTGCGGAGCAGCCTCCGGCGCCGCCGGCCGAGAGTGCCGAGCCGGTCGCTGAGGAGAAAGCTGCTGAGACTGAGGGAGAGAGCAAATGAGCGTTACCGCTGCTGATGTGAAGGCGCTCCGGGATCGGACTGGGGCGGCGATGATGGATGCTAAATCCGCCTTGGTCGAGGCGGATGGCGATGTCGAGCGCGCGGTTGAGCTGCTGCGGGTGAAGGGGCAGGCTTCGGCCGCCAAGCGCGAAGGCCGCGGCACCAGCGAGGGCGTCGTCGCCTCCTACATCCATGCCAACGACAAGGTCGGGGCGATGGTCGAAGTCCAGTGCGAGACCGACTTCGTCGCCCGCAACGAGGAGTTCAAGGTCTTCGCCTACCAGGTCGCCCTGCACGCGGCGGCGACCGCGCCGCAGTACGTCTCCACCGAGGAAATCCCGGAGGACGAACGCGAGGCGGAAAAGAAGGTCTTCGAAGAGAAGGCGCGCGAAGAAGGCAAGCCCGACAACGTGGTCGAGAAGATCGTCCAGGGCCAGCTCGACAAGTGGGCGAGCGAAGTGGCGCTGCTCGACCAGACTCACGTCAACACCGAGAAACACGAGGGGAAGACGATCGAGGAGCTGCGCCAGGAGCTGGCGGCGAAAACGGGCGAGAACATCCAGATCGGCCGCTTCTCCTACTTCCGCGTCGGCGAATAAGCTGCGCGCAGTGACCGACTCCGCCGAGCCGCGCTTCCGGCGCATATTGCTGAAGCTCTCCGGTGAGGCCCTGATGGGCAGCCAGGAGTTCGGCACCGATGGCGCCGAGGTCGAGCGGATCGCCAAACAGGTGGCGGCGGTCCGCGACCGCGGCGTCGAAGTGGCGATCGTGGTCGGGGCCGGCAACATCTACCGCGGCCTCGATGGGGCGGCGAGCGGGATGGACCGCGCCACCGGCGACTACATGGGGATGCTGGCGACGATCCTCAATGCCCTGACCCTGCAGGACGCGCTCGAGCGCGAGGGTCAGTACACGCGGGTGATGTCGGCGATCGAAGTCCAGGAGGTCGCCGAGCCCTACATCCGCCGCCGGGCGATGCGCCACCTGGAGAAGGGCCGGGTGGTGCTGTTCGCCGCCGGCACCGGCAACCCGTTCTTCACCACCGACACCGCGGCGGCGCTGCGGGCGCTGGAGATCCACGCCGAGGCGATCCTGATGGCGAAGAACGGGGTGGAGGGGGTCTTCGACTCCGATCCGGCGACCAATCCCGACGCCACCTTCATCCCCGCGATCACCCACCGGGAGGCGATCGAGCAGGGTCTGCGGGTGATGGATTCGACCGCGCTCTCCCTCTGCATGGACAACGACCTGCCGATCTACGTCTTCAACATGGGCGACGAGCGCAACATAGATAGGATCGTCTCCGGCGAGAAGGTGGGGACGCTGGTCTCCAGCTCACCCGCTAACTGACGAGGACGGGACCCCAGTGGAGCTGATCGACGAACTGCTCGCAGACGCCAAGGAGCGGATGGCCAAATCGGTCGAGTCCAGCCGTGGCGAGCTCGCCACCGTGCGGACCGGCCGCGCCTCGCCGCACCTGCTCGACCGGATCACGGTCGACTACTACGGCACTCCGACCCCGCTGAAGCAGCTGGCCAACGTCGCCGCTTCGGACGCCCGTCTGCTTACCGTCACGCCCTTCGACAAGGGCGCCCTCGGCGCGATCGAGAAATCGATCCAGGAGTCCGACGTCGGCCTCACCCCGAGCAACGACGGCAACCTGATCCGCCTGCAGATCCCGGAGATGACCGAGGAGCGGCGGCGGGAGATGGTGAAAGTCGTCCACGGCGTCGCCGAGGATGGCCGGGTCGCAATTCGCAACGTGCGGCGCGACATCATGAGCGACCTGCGCGAGCTGAAGAAGGAAGGCGAAGCCGGCGAGGACGACGAGCGCCGCGCCGAGACGGCCCTGCAGAAGCAGACCGACGAGGCGATCGCCGAGATCGACTCCCTGCTCAAGGGCAAGGAAGAAGAGATCCTCGAAGTCTGAGGCGGACAGCCGCAGCGTGACTGCCGCGAAATACGTAGCGATCATCACCGATGGCAACGGCCGCTGGGCGAGCGAGCGCGGGCTGCCGACGGTCGAGGGCCACCGGGCCGGCGCCGACACCCTGAAGGCGAGGCTGCGCGACGCCGCCGAGCTGGGGATCGAGGAGCTGACCGTCTACTCCTTCTCGACCGAGAACTGGAGCCGGTCCGACGAGGAGGTCTCAGGCCTGATGCGGATGTTCGGCGAGCGGATCAGCTCGGAAACCCCGGAGCTGAAGGAGGAAGGCGTGCGGATGCGATTCATCGGCCGCCGCGAGGGGGTCGACCCGAAGCTGGTCGAGCAGATGGAGTGGGCCGAAAGCGAAACCGCGGCCAACGACCGCATCGTCCTCTACGTCGCCTTCAACTACGGCGGCCGAGCCGAGATCCTCGACGCGGCGCGCGGATTCGAGGGAGACTCGGAAGAGGAGTTCCGCGATCGCCTCTACGCCCCCGAGATGAACGACCCCGACCTCTTGATCAGGACCAGCGGTGAGCTGCGCCTCTCCAACTACCTGCTCTGGCAGTGCGCCTACTCGGAGCTGGTCTTCCGCGACGAGCTCTGGCCGGACTTCGACCGGGCCGCGCTGGAGGACTGCCTGCGCGAGTACGAGACGCGGCAGCGCCGCTTCGGGAGCCGGGCGTGAAAATCGATCTCTTCGACGACGAGATGTTCGAGGAGGAGCCGCAGCAGCCGGAGCGGCCTCCGCGCGAGCCCCGCAAGCGCCGTCGCGGCAGCGGCGAGACCGCCAAGCGGGTGCTGGTGGCGCTGCCCTGGATCGGTTTCGCGATCGCGATCACGGTCGCCGGCGGACCGATCTTCGCGCTGGCGATGGCCGGCCTCGGCATCGTCGCCGTGGGCGAGTTCGCCGGTATCGCCAGCCGCTACCGGCCGCTGGTCATCCCGGCCTACATCGCCGTCGCCGGCCTGATCGCCGCCGCCTACCTCGGCACCTCCTACAGCGTCCTGATGGCACTGGCGGCCTCGGTGCCGCTGCTCTTCGCCTTTGCGGCCAGAGCCCGTTACCGCGAGGGGGCGACGGTCTCGCTGGGGATCACGCTGCTGGGCGTGGTCTGGATCGGGGTGCCGCTCGCCCACGCCGTCTTCCTCCGCGAACTGCCCGACCACGGCGCCGCGCTGCTGATCGACGTCCTGGTCGGCACCTTCGTCGCCGACACCGCCGCCTACGCCACCGGCCGCATGTTCGGTAGCCACAAAATTGCTCCCAACCTCTCGCCGAACAAGACGATCGAGGGCCTGATCGGCGGCTTCGTGATCGGCACCATGGGCTTCTGGTTCGCCGGCCTCTACCAGGACTGGCTCTCGGGGGTGGACGCCCTGATCATCGGCGCCGCCGTCGCCGCCATGGCCCCGGTCGGTGACCTCTTCGAGTCGTTGCTGAAGCGCGACCTCGGCACCAAGGACACTGGCACCCTGTTCGGCCCCCACGGCGGCCTCCTCGACCGCCTCGACGCGGTCTTCTTCACCGTCGTAGTCGGCTACTACCTCGCGGTCGTAGTCGTCTACTAGCAGCAGACGAAAACTGTCAAATCCCCGTCGGGCTGGTCTGCAATGCTCGCGTCGTGGGGGGGACGCAGGCGATCTACTATCGCGATAAGTACGGCGCGGAGCCGGTCAACCAATTCATCGAGGCGCTCCCGGAGAAGCGGGGGGCGAAGATCGATTACTACATCGAGGAGTATCTGAACGGTCGGCCCCTCGATGCCCCGCCGGCGGAGTTCCCGGTTACCTCCCAGATTGATGGAGAGCTACGTGAGTTGAGGGTCCGCTTCGCGAACACCCGCTATCGGATTCTCTACCAGCGATCCGGCGGCCTAGTTGTCCTTCTGCACGCATTTGAAAAGAACACTGGGTCGGTGCCCGCGACAGACAAAGAGCTTGCGAGGCAACGGATGGAGAACTTCAAGCAACGGATGAACCAACAGTCAAGGAAGCCGCCGCGGGCAGCTGGCCATGACGCCCCAAGGCGAAGTCGCAGTCGTGATTGACATATTTATCAATATCGATAAGCTGGCGGAATGAGAGAGCGAGAGCACAGCCGGGTCGGCCCCGGGGGGAGGTCAGCCGCCATCGCAGCGGAGGGCCGCTCACGACGCAGCGAGGCATATCGCGAGGCCCGCGACGAATACGCAGCGATCAACGAGCTGCGCAAGCGGAACTGGATCGCCGCTCACATTCGCGAACGGCGTTACGAGCTCGATCTGACGCAGAAGCAGGTTGCCGAAAAGGCCGGGACTTCCCATTCCTTCATCTCGAAAGTCGAGAGCGGCGGTCACATGCCGACCATCCCCGTGTTGAAGCGAATACTCGCGGTGCTCGATGAGGAGCTTTTGATCGGTATCGAACGGCAGGTTCCAGACGAGGAGCCCGAGCGCGAGGTGGCGCCGGCTCCCGAACTGGCAGCAGCCTGATCCCAATCGGTCATGAACGACGACTGGCGCCTGCAGATCGACTTTCGCGAGGACGGCCCGCTGGACGCGCTGCAGGATCGCCTCGATGCCGAGGACCTGGAGCACGACCTCAGCGAAGCCTTCCAGGACCGCGTGATCGTCTCCAACAACGGCACGACGCTGTTTCTCTACGCCGGTGACAAGGAGCAGACCGAGCGCGCCAAGGCCCTGGTCGAACGTCTCTGCAGGGAGGACGAAGAGGAGGTGACGATCGACTTGCGGCGCTGGCACCCGATCGCCGAGGACTGGAAGCCCGCCGCCGAGCCGATGCCTGATCACCCCGACGAGGAACGGGCCGAGCGCCAGGAGGCGATCGCGCGAGAGGTGAAGGAAACCAAAGAACGGGGCTATCCCGAGTTCGAGGTGCGAATCGACCTCCAGTCACGGGAGGAGGCGAAGCGCTTCGCCGAGCGGCTGCAGAGCGAGGGCCTGCCGGTGGTGCGGCGCTGGAAGTTCGTCCTCGTTGGTGCGATCGACGAGGAGCACGCCAAGGAACTTGCCCAGCGGCTGCAGCTGGAGGCGCCACCCGGTAGCAAGACCATCGCCCAGGGCTCCTGGCCGGGAACCTACGACGCGGTCCACCGGCCGTTTGCGTTCCTCGGCGGGCTCGGCGCCTGACCGCCGTCCCGCCTCCCTATTCTCTGTCGGGCATGAAGAAGGTCCTCGTACTCGGCTCGACCGGGTCCATCGGAACGCAGGCGCTCGAGGTGATCGGCGCCTCTCGAGAGCTGCAGGCGGTCGGCCTGGCGGCTGGCTCGGGCTGGGAGACGACCGTCGAGCAGGCGCGCGAGCACGGCGTGCCGGTGATCGCCCTGGCCGACGAGGGGGCGGCGGAGAGCGCGCGCGGCGCCTGGAGCGGCCGGGTGCTTGGCGGCGAGGAGGGCGTGCGCGAGCTGATCGCGACGACCGAGCCGGACCTGGTCCTCAACGCGATCGTTGGCGCGGCCGGGCTCGGCTCGACGATCGTCGCCCTCAGCGAGGGGATCGACGTCGCCCTCGCCAACAAGGAGAGCCTGGTGCTCGGCGGCGAGCTGGTGATGGCGCTGGCCGAGGGGACCGGGGCGCAGCTCCTGCCGGTCGACTCCGAGCACTCGGCGCTCTTCCAGCTCGTCGACTCCGAGCCACCGGGAACGGTCGACAGGCTGGTGCTGACGGCCTCCGGCGGCCCCTTCCGCGGCCGCGACGACCTCTCCGGGGTCAGCGTCGCCGACGCGCTCGCCCACCCGACCTGGCAGATGGGGGGGCGGATCACGATCGACTCGGCGACGCTGATGAACAAGGGCTTCGAGGCGATCGAGGCGCACCACCTCTTCGCCGTCCCCTATGAGCGAATCGAGGTCGTCGTCCACCCGCAATCGCTGATCCACTCGCTGATCCACCTCAACGACGGCGCCTCGCTGGCCCACCTCGGCTATCCCGACATGCGGGTGCCGATCTCCTACGCCCTGCACTTCCCCGAGCGGGCCGACGTCGACCTGCCGCGGCTCGACCTCGCCGCGGTCGGCTCGCTGACCTTCGAGCAGCCCGACCTCGAGACCTTCGCCTGCCTGAGGCTGGCGCTGGAGGCCGGCGCCGCGGGTGGCACCGCGCCGTGCGTACTGAACGCCGCCGACGAGGTCGCCGTCGCCGCCTTCCTCGCCGAGCAGATCCCGTTCACCGGGATCGCCGCGGTGATCGAGCGGGTGCTGGAGGAGATGCCGGCGCAGCCGCTGACCCACTTCGACGACCTCTTCGCCGCCGACGCCGAGGCCCGAGAGCGCAGCGAAGCGCAGGTTCGGGGGTTGATGCCGGCATGAGCTGGGTCTGGGTCTTCGTCGGTTTCTGCCTGCTGATAATCCTCCACGAGGCGGGCCACTTCTTCGCCGCCAAGGCGACGGGGATGCGGGTCGAGCGCTTCTTTCTCTTCTTCGGGCCGACGATCTGGTCGTTCAAACGCGGCGAGACCGAGTACGGGGTCAAATCGATCCCGCTCGGCGGCTACGTGAAAATCACCGGCATGAACCCCGAGGAGGACGTTCCTCCCGAGGTTGCCGACCGCGCCTACTACAAGCAGGACGTCTGGAAGCGGATCGTGGTCGTCGCGGCAGGCCCGGCGGTGAACATCGTCCTCGCCTTCCTGATCCTCTTCGGCGTCTTTGCCTTCAGCAACGTCGAAGAGGGCACCACCACCGTCGAACAGGTCGTCCCCAAATCGGCGGCGGTGGGAGTGCTGAAGCCCGGCGACGAGATCCTCGCCGTGGACGGCAGCTACTACCGGAACCTCGACGCTGAGGGCCGAATCGAAAAATTCCGCGGCGAAATCGGCTCCCACACCTGCCCTGGCAAGCCGAAAGACGGCTGTCTGGCCGCGACCCCCGTGAAGCTCACGATCCAGCGCGGCAACGAAGTCCTCGTCGTGCCGGTGCGACCCCGCTACGACGCCGCCGCTGAACAGACGCTGGTCGGGTTCGGCTTCGGGTCCCGCGAGGTGGACCTGACCCCGGCCGAGGCGACGGACCGCGCCACCGGGGCGATCTGGGAAGTGGTGACCGGCACCGCCCACGTCTTCACCCACCTGTTCGAAAAGGAACAGCGGGAGCAGGTCTCAGGCGTGGTCGGGATCAGCGACGCCGGTCATCAGGTCGTCGAACAGAGCTTGCAGCGGGCGCTGCTTCTCCTGGCCCTCGTCAGCCTCTCGCTGGGGCTGGTAAACCTGCTGCCGATCCTGCCGCTCGACGGCGGTCACATCTTCTGGAGCCTGGTCGAGAAAGTGCGCGGCCGGCCGGTCTCGCTGCGGGTGATGGAGAGGGCGACGGCGATCGGCATCGCCCTCGTCTTGATGCTCTTCTTCCTCGGGCTCTCCAACGACATCGGCCGGATCACCGGCGAAGGGTTCGAAGTCCGGTAAGCGCAGGTGGGCCGTTGGCCCACCTGCCGGGCTCAATAAGCTTCAGATATGGCTTCCAAGCGGCAAATCTTCGTCGGCAACGTGCCGATCGGCGGCGGCGCCCCCGTCGCCGTGCAGACGATGACCAAGACCGAGACCGCGAATCTCGAGGCGACGATGGACCAGATCCGCAAGGTCGCCGACGCCGGGGCGGACCTGGTGCGCTGTGCGGTGCCGCGCGAGCAGGACGCCGAGGCGCTGAAGACGATCGTGCGCGAATCGCCGATCCCGGTGATCGCCGACATCCACTTCAACCACACCCTGGCGCTGAAAGCGATCGACGCCGGCGCCCACTGCATCCGCCTCAACCCGGGCAACATCGGCGGCCGCGACAAAGTCGCCGAGGTGGCCGAGAAGGCGAATGCCGCCAACGTGCCGATGCGGATCGGGGTCAACTCCGGCTCGCTGCCCAAACACCTCCATGAGCTCGAGCGCGAAGCCCCGGTCGAGGCGCTGGTCGCCGCCGCGATCGAGTTCGTCGAATTGATGGAGGGCCTCGACTTCGAGAACTTCAAGGTCTCGATCAAGTCGACCAACGTGCCGTACACGATCGCCGCCAACCGGCTGCTCTCCGAGAAGATCCCGTACCCGCTGCACCTCGGGGTGACCGAGGCGGGGACCAAATGGGGGGGATCGCTGAAATCGGCGGTTGGCCTGGGGACGCTGCTCGCCGACGGGATCGGGGACACGATCCGGATCAGCCTCTCGACCTTCCACGCCGAGGAGGAGGTCAAGGTCGCCTGGGAGATCCTCAAGGCGCTGCAGCTGCGCGAGCGCGGCCCGGTGCTGATCGCCTGCCCGACCTGCGGCCGCCTGCAGTTCGACATGGACTCGGTCGTGGCCGAAATCGAGCAGCGGCTGGAAGGCTACGAGGAGCCGGTCGAGGTCGCCGTCCTCGGCTGCGCCGTCAACGGCATCGGCGAGGCCAGCCACGCCGACTTCGGCATCGCCGGGGCGAAGAACGAGGGTCTGATCTTCGCTGGCGGTAAACCGCTCCGCAAGGTGCCGCAGGCCAAGCTGGTCGACACCCTCTTCGAAGAGATCGACAAGTCCCTCGATCGCGACGGCGAGGTCGAGTTCGACGAGGCCGAGTCGGCCGAGGGCGCCGAGTGGGTCGCCAACATCGAGCGCGAAAACGAGGGCGAACTGACCCCCGAGAAGATCGCCCAGATGGAGAAGGAAGCGGTCGAACGCGGCGAGTCCGACAAGGTCCTCCTCGACGAGGAGGCCTCGCCGACGGCAGGCCGCCGCTTTACGCGGGCCTGATCGACTAGCTTCCGGGCTCCCGCCCGTGGCCAAGTCGAAGAACAAAGGCGTGTCGCCTTCCAGGCAAGAGGATTTCCCTGCCTGGTTCCAGGCCGTGGTCCGTGAGGGCGAGGTCGCCGAACTGGCGCACGTGCGCGGCAGCATGGTGATCCGGCCCTGGGGCTACGCGATCTGGGAGCTGATGCAGGCCGAGCTGGACCGCCGGATCAAGCGCAGCGGCGCCAGCAATGCCTACTTCCCGCTCTTCATCCCGCTCAGCTACATCGAGGGTGAGGCCGAACACGTCGAGGGCTTCGCCAAGGAGATGGCGGTGGTCACCCATCACCGGCTGGAAGAGGACCCGGACAACCCCGGGCATTTGCGGCCGGGAGGAAAGCTGACCGAGCCGCTGATCGTGCGACCGACCTCGGAGACGATCATCGGCAAATCGTTCGCGAAGTGGATCAACTCCTACCGCGACCTGCCGCTGATGGTGAACCAGTGGGCGAACGTGGTCCGCTGGGAGATGCGGCCAAGGGTGCTGCTGCGGACCACTGAGTTCCTCTGGCAGGAGGGCCACACCGCCTTCGCCAGCGAGGAGGAAGCGCGGGAGAACGCCGACGAGATGCTCGAGGTCTACCGGAGCTTCGCCGACTCGTTCCTGGCGATGCCGGTCCTGACCGGCGAGAAGCCGGAGGAAGAGCGCTTCCCGGGCGCGGTCATGACCCTCTCGATCGAGGCGATGATGCAGGACGGCAAGGCGCTGCAGGCCGGGACCTCGCATTACCTCGGCCAGAGCTTCGCCGAGGCCGCCGAGATCGACTTCCTCGACCGCGACGGGGAGCGGCAGCTGGTCCACACCGCCTCCTGGGGGGTCTCGACCCGGCTGCTCGGCGCCCTGATCATGAGTCACAGCGACGACATCGGCCTGCGCCTGCCGCCGACGGTGGCGCCCCAGCAGGTGGTGATCGTGCCGATCCCGCGTGGGGAGGAGGCCGACACGGTGATCGCGGCGGCCGAGGAGCTGGCGCGGGAGATCGGCGAGCTCTCCTTCGAAGGGGTTCAAGTGCGGGTCAGCGCCGACCTGCGTGATCGTGAACCCCCCGACAAGCGCTGGGAGTGGACCCGCAAAGGCGTGCCCCTGGTGCTCGAACTGGGGCCGCGTGATCTGAAGGAGGGCGTGGTGGCGCTGCGGCGGCGTGACGTCGACGCCAAGCCCGAGTCGCTGGAGCGCTCACGGGTGGCCGACGCTATCCCCGCGCTGCTCGCCGAGATCCAGGGCGCCTACCACCGCGCCGCCGCCGAGCGGTTGAACACCCGCACCCGCAGCGACATCGAGAGCTTCGACGAGTTCCGCGAGTGGTTCGACACCGACCCCGGCGACGCCGACGCCGGGGGATTCGTGCGCGCGCCGTGGAGCGAAGCGCCGGAGTCAGCGGAGCTGCTCGAGGGACTGAAGGTGACCGTCCGCTGCCTGCCGACCGACCAGGATCTCGCGCCCGGGGCGCTCTGTGTCCTGACCGGCAAGCCGGCCGTCACCGAAGCGATCTTCGCGAAGGCCTACTGAGCGATGAGCAGCACCGACCCCTTCGGCAAAGGTCGGGTGCGCCGCCTCTTCGGACTCGACCGCAGCGCGCCGCCGCCACCCTCGACCCGCAGGGGGGAGCCACTGCACCCGTGGACGATCCCCAATGCGGTCGGCTACCTGCGCCTGGCGGCGCTGCCGGTCTTCCTCGTCCTCGCCTACAACACCGACGACGGCACCTCGCTTGCCTCGGCGATGGTCTTCTGGGCGATCGCGGCGGGCGACTACCTGGACGGGATCCTCGCTCGCATCACCGGCCAGTACAGCCGCATGGGCGCCCTGCTCGACCCGCTGGTCGACCGGCTGACGATCCTCGCCGGCGCCGTCGTCTGCTGGAGCTTCGACCTGCTGCCGCACTGGGCGCTGGCGCTGCTGGCGCTGCGCGAGCTGGCGATGCTGTTCCTCGCCCAGTACGGGCTGCGCCACGGGGTCGACATCGAGGTCAACTGGCCGGGGCGGATCTCGGTCTTCCCGATCATGGGCGGGATCTTCCTCGCCCTGCTCGCTCCCGGCTGGGTCGCGAGCGCGCTCTTGATCTGGGGATTGGTGATGGCGATCATCGCCACCGTCCTCTACGCGCAGGCGGGATTGCGAGCCACGCGCGCGGCGCGAGCCGCAGGCTGACGCACAGGTTCAGCCAAACCTTCAACCTAGGGTTGAACCTTTCGGGAAGGGAGCTATGATCGGCACCCGCGCAAACGGAGGCCAGGCCTCCTCGAGTTAGGAGCACGATGGAGGACACCTTTCCCGATCTCGGGTCCCTCAGCGACAAGGAGCTGAAGGACATGATCGACAACCTGACGGCCGAGGAGAACGAGATCTCCTACAAGCGGCGCGTCCTGCACGGGAAAATCGACATCCTGCGGGCCGAGCTGGTCAACCGCCTGCGCACCAAACGCGAACACGGCGACTCGCTGATCTCCGGCGACGACGTCGAGCAGCTGACCAACATCCTCGCCGGCAAGACGCAGCCGCCGACGGAGGACGAGCCCGCCGCCTGAGCGGGAGACCAGTCATGGCTGTCCACTGTCCCGAGTGCGGGTTCGCAAACCCCGAGGGGGCGAACTACTGCCAGAAGTGCGGCGCCTACCTTGGCGGCCCGAAAGAGGCCGGCGAGGACCCGACGACGATGACCTATCGGGTCGAGGAGACCGGCGAGATGACCCCGGTCGACATCGACGAGGTGGTCGAGCAGAGCGGCGCCGCGCTGGTGATCCGCGCCGGCGGTGGTCGCGCCGGTGAGAGCTTCAGCGTCTCCGAGGACCGGGTCAGCATCGGCCGCAGCCCCGACGCCGGCGTCTTCCTCGACGACGTCACCGTCTCCCGCAACCACGCGCTGCTGGTGCGCCGCCGCGACGGCCTCTACATCGACGATCTCGGCTCGCTCAACGGCACCTACGTCAACCGGCGCCGGATCGAGTCCCACCGTCTCGCCGACGGCGACGAGATCCAGGTCGGCAAGTACAAGCTGTCCTACCTGGAGCGCTAGCCGTGCCGGTCTCCGAACAGCCGGGGCGCACCGCCGAATCGGCGAGCCGGCCGCGCAAGGCGCTGACGATCGGCGCCGTCTGCAAAATCCTGCAGAGCGAATTCGACGACGTCTCGATCTCGAAGATTCGCTACCTAGAGGACCAGAAGCTGCTCAACCCGCGGCGGACCTCGGGCGGCTACCGCCTCTACAGCCAGTCCGACGTCGAACGGCTGCGGACGATCCTGCGCCTGCAGCGCGACGAGTTCCTGCCGCTGCGGGTGATCCGCCAGGAGCTTGCCGCGGGCGGCGACGTCGTCCTCGGCGACGGCGAGCGCAAGCCGGCCGCCGGCGGGGTGCGGCGGGCGATCCTGGTCGACACCTCGCGCGCCTACCTCTCGCTGGAGGAGATCGTCGAGGAGATGGGTGCCCGCGAGGAGCTGATCCGCGAGCTCGAGAACTTCGGGATCGTGCAGCCGGAGAAACGCGAGGGGAAAACGGTCTATGACGAGACCGATCGCGAGATCGTCCGCGCCGCCAACGAGCTCTCGCGAGTCGGCGTCGGGGCGAGGAACCTGCGGGTCT
>DASTSW010000053.1:0-3776 GCA_035760445.1 Solirubrobacterales bacterium
ATCGGGTTAATTAGGATAATTTATATATAAACTGCGGCTAAATAGGATAAGATCAGCGCCAATTATCTAGTTTATGGGGTAATTATCGCAATGAAGAGCTTTCAGGATCCCGATCGAACCTTCGCCTCAATGCCCACCGCCTTGGGCGTCTCGCTGAGAGATGTGGACCGGGGGAGCGGTCGCCAACAGCTCTATGAAGACCAGGTCCCGGAGCTGCTGCGCGGGCTTGCCCAGCAGACCAAGATCGAGTCGATCACGGCTTCAAATGCGATCGAGGGGGTCGAGGTCGATCCGGATCGTGCCGAGGGACTTGCCAGTGCGGCCCCGCCGCGCTTTCGCAATCGCAGCGAGAAGGAGTTCGCCGGCTACGCCGATGCTCTCGACGGCTTGATGCGTGACGTCCACCTCCAGCCCCTGAGCGTTCCCCGCTTGCTGGGGCTCCACCGGAAGATGCTCGCCCACACGGAGGTCCGCGGCGGACACCTGAAGCAGGAGGCCAACCAAATCGCCAACCGCGAAGTCGACGGGACGACGCGGATCATCTTCCGGCCGCCACCCTGGCCGGAGACCGAGGGCCTGCTCACGGGTCTTTGCTCCAGCTACCAGTACACGCTCGAGAGCATGGCGGTGCATCCCCTGATCGCCCTTGCGGCCTTCATCCTCGACCTGTTGGCAATTCATCCGGTTCCCGACGGGAACGGACGCATGGCGCGGCTGGCCACGACCCACGAGTTGCTGCGCCTTGACTACGGAGTAGCCCGCTACGTCAGTGTCGAGCAGCGGATCTACCAGTCCAGGAACGCCTACTACACGGCGCTCGAACAGTCCCAAGGTGGCTGGCACGAGGGAAGACATTCCATCTGGCCGTGGGCGGAGTACCTGATCGGCGTCCTGGCTGAGTCCTACGGGGACTTCGAAAGTCGGGTCACCGCCGGTCGTGGAGCGGAGACGGGGAGCAAACAGGAGCGTGTCAGCCGCTGGGCGCTCCACGAAGCTCCTGCCGAATTCCAGATCAGAGACGTGCGTCGGGCGCTGCCCGGAGTCAGCGATCCGACTATCCGGCTGGTCCTGCGCACCCTGCGGAACGAAGGTCTGCTCGAAGCCGAGAGCGTGGGCAGGGGGGCGAAGTGGCGTCGCCGGCAGCGCGATTCGCCTGAACCCTAGAATCGATTGCTGCGCCCCGGATCGCCCGATCCGGGCGTTTTCGCTGCCATGAGCCTGCGTCCCCTCATAGACATCGCCGCCGAGAACGAGCGCTTCCACGCGCTCGCGGCCCGCGCCAGCGCCGCGGCGGGCGGGGGCGAGGCGGTCGCGGTCCGCGCCTCGACGATGCTGCGGCCGCTGCTGCTGGCGACGCTGGTCGAGGACGAGCGCGGGCTCGGCGAGCGGCCGGTGCTGCTGGTCGCCCCCGACGACCGCTCGGCCCGCGACCTGGCCGCCGACCTGCGCGCCTACCTGGCGCCGCGCCGGGTCCGGCTCTACCCCTCGCGCGGGACCGGCTACGCCTCGCACGTCTCGCCGCCCCCGCACCTGGTCGGTCTGCGGATCGACGCCCTCGACGCGCTCGGCTCCGAAGCCGACGCGCTGGTCGTCGCCTCGGCGACCGCCTTGGCCGAGGCCGTCCCCGACGCTTCGCTGCGTCCGGCCGGCTTCGCGATCGAGCTGGGCGAGGAGATCGAGCTCGGCGCCGTATCCGAGGATCTGGTCGCCGCCGGCTATGAGCGGGTCGAGCAGGTCGAGGAGCGGGGCCAGTTCGCCGTCCGTGGTGGCATCCTCGACGCCTTCCCGGCGACCGAGGAGCGGGCGGTGCGGATCGAGCTGTTCGGCGACGAGGTCGAGTCGATGCGCTGGTTCTCGACCTTCACCCAGCGCTCGCTCGGCGACGCCCAGCGGGTCGAGCTCGCCCCCGCGGCGGAGATGGACGCCGAGCACCGCGAGCTGGCCGAGCTGGCGGCGATGGCCGCCGAGGAGGAGGGCGGCGAGTCCCCCAACCTCGCCGAAGTCCTGCCGCTGGATCACTTCCGGGCGCCGCTGGAGCTGGTGCCCGAAGTAGCAGCGGTGGTGCTGGTCGGCGCCGAGGAGATCGAGCCGGCGCTGCGCGACCACTGGGAGGACGTGACCACGGCGATGCACGCCGACGACGCCCAGCACCTCTACGTCGACGTCGCCGCTCCGCTGGGCGAGCGCGCCGCGCTCTCGCTGACCACCGCCGGCGAGGAGGACGAGGACGCCTTTCGCGCCTCCCGGGCCGAGTCGCCCGCCCGCAGCGTCAAGGAGGCCGAGGGCGAGCTGGAGAAACTCGTCCGCTCCGGCTACCGCACCGTGGTCGCCTTCGAGAGCAGGGGGGAGGCCGACCGCACCCGCTACGGCCTCGACCGCCTCGACGCCCGCATCCTCGAGGGCGGCCGGCTCTCGCCCGACCCCGGCCTCTCCTTCGCCGAGGCGCGGTTGCGCGAGGGCTTCGTCAGCCCCGAGCTGAAGCTCGCCGTCTACCCCTTCCGCCGCCTCGTCCACCGCCGCCGCTCCGAGGAGCCCGCCCCTGGCGCCGGCCGCGGCCGGCTCGCCTTCAGCGAACTGCGGGTCGGCGACTTCGTCGTCCATGAGGATCACGGTGTCGCCCGCTTCGCCGGCTTCGAGACCCGCGAGGTCGGCGGCGTCACCCGCGACTACCTCTACCTCGAATACAAAGGCGAGGACCGGGTCTACGTCCCCACCGACCAGCTGGCGAAGCTGAGCCGCTACGTCGGCGCCGGCGGGAACCCCTCGCTCTCGGCGCTGGGCGGCAAACGCTGGCAGAACATGAAGGCGCGGGCGCGTAAAGCGGCCGGCGCCCTGGCCGGCGAGCTACTCAACCTCTACGCCGAGCGCCGCGCCCGCAAGGGCCACGCCTTCCCGCCCGACGGCGAATGGCAGATCGCGATGGAGACCGCCTTTCCCTACCGGGAGACGGCCGACCAGGGTGAAGCGATCGAGGCGGTCAAGGGGGACATGGAATCGGAGCGGCCGATGGACCGGCTGGTCTGCGGCGACGTCGGCTTCGGCAAGACCGAGGTGGCGCTGCGGGCTGCGGTCAAGGCCGCCTCCGACGGCAAGCAGGTGATGGTCCTGGTGCCGACCACGATCCTCGCCCAGCAGCACTACGGCACCTTCCGCGAGCGGCTCGCCGACCTGCCGTTCCGGGTCGAGGGCGTCTCCCGCCTGCGCCCGGCAGCCGAGGTGAAAGCGGTGCTCAAAGACTTCGAGGCCGGCAAGGTCGACATCCTGATCGGCACCCACCGGCTGCTCTCCCGTGACGTCCGCGCCAAGGACCTCGGCCTGGTCGTGGTCGACGAGGAGCAGCGCTTCGGGGTCAAACAGAAGGAGCTGCTGCGGCAGCTGAAGCTGAAAGTCGACGTGCTGGCGCTCTCGGCGACTCCGATCCCCCGCACCCTGCAGATGAGCCTCGCCGGCTTGCGCGACATCTCGGTTATCGAGACCCCGCCCGAGGGCCGCCGCCCGGTTCGCACCTACGTCGGGCCTTATGACGAGGATCTGGTCGCCAAGGCGGTCAACCGCGAGCTGGAGCGCAAGGGGCAGGCCTTCGTCCTCCATAACCGGATCGAGTCGCTGCCGGAAACGACCGAGCGGCTGCGGGCCCTGGTCCCCGGCGCCCGCTGCCTCGAAGCCCACGGGCAGATGGACGAGCACGAGCTGGAGGAGACGATGCTGACCTTCCTCCGCGGCGAGGCCGACGTGCTGGTGACGACGACGATCATCGAGTCCGGGCTCGACATCCC
>DASTSW010000054.1:0-8403 GCA_035760445.1 Solirubrobacterales bacterium
GCTGGAGGCGTCGGTGCTGAAGGCGGTGGTGTTGTAGGGGGTCGGCGGCTTGCGGGTGTTTTTCCGCGCCGTCACCGCTTTCACCGTGCCGGGGCTGGCGGTGCCGGCGAGGGCGGCGTCGACCTCGGAGCGCTCCCAGAATTTGTCGACCGTGTGGTGGGCCTCGAAGCTGCCGTCGGGGTGCTCGAACTTGGCGAAGAGTTCCCAGAACGGTTTCGCGACGTGGGCGCGGCGCTCCATCTCGCGCTCGACGATCAGGCCCAGGGTCGGGCTCTGGACGCGGCCGACCGAGAGGAAGTTGGAGCCGAAGCGGCGGCTGGCCAGCGAGACGGCGCGGGTCAGGGTCGCGCCCCAGAGCAGGTCGATGTCCTGGCGGGCGGCGCCGGCGTTGGCGAGCGGGTAGGAGAGCTCGTCGAGCTCGCCGAAGGCGCGGTCGATCTCCTCTTTGGTCAGCGCCGAGTAGCGGGCGCGCTGGATGCGGAGGGTTCCGTCGGCGGTCCCCTCGCGGCTGCCGAGCGCCGGGTTGGAGTCGAGCATCTCCTCCAGGGCCTCGAGCCCGATCAGCTCTCCCTCGCGGTCGAAGTCGGTGGCGATCACCAGCTCGTCCGCCTCTTTGGCCAGTTTCTTGATCGCTTTGACGACGTTTTTGTCGGTCGGCTGCTTGATCAGGTCGGCGTCGATCAGATCGTGCAGGTCAGTTTTCTGCCAGTTCGAGTAGCCCTCGGGGAAGGCCGGGCCGAGCACGTGGCCCTTGAGGCCGACGGTCATGTGCTCGTCGCCTTCGGCGTCCGTCCAGGTGTAGAAGGGGACTTTGAAGGTTTTGTCAGCGCTGTTGGAGCCGTTGCTGAGGGCTTCGGCGATCTTCAGGGCGCTGTTGTTCTTCTCGGTGACGATCAGTCGCATGGGGCGGCGAGGGTAGCAGGGGTCTGCGGCTGCCCTGAGATCTCCCCTGAGTAGGATCGGCCACCTGATGCGGTCCCTCGTCACCGGCGGCGCCGGCTTCATCGGCTCGAATCTGGTCGACGCCCTGCTCGCGGGCGGCGACGAGGTGACGATCGTCGACGACCTCTCCACCGGCCGCCGCGGCAACCTCGACGGCGCCCTCGCGGCAGGTGCCGAGCTGGTCGAGCTGGACATCCGCGACGGCGAGGCGCTGGGCCGGCTGACGGCTGAGAAGCGACCGGAGCGGATCTTCCACCTCGCCGCCCAGATCGACGTCCGCAAGTCCCTCACCGACCCCTTCCTCGACGCCGCGATCAACGTCGGCGGCACCGCCAACGTGTTGGACGCGGCTCGCGGCTGCGACTGCGGGCGGGTCGTCTTCGTCTCCACCGGCGGCGCGATCTACGGCGAGGGCGAGGGCCAGCAGCTGCCGCTCGCCGAGGACGCCCCGATCGCCCCACTCGCCGCCTACGGGCAGAGCAAGTACGCGGCCGAGGGCTACCTCGCCCTCTACGAGCGGCTCTACGGGCTCTCGGGGATCTCGCTGCGGCTCGGCAACGTCTACGGCCCGCGCCAGGACCCGCTCGGCGAGGCGGGGGTAATCGCGATCTTCTGCGGGGTGCTGCGCGAGGGCGGGCAGCCGACTGTCTTCGGCGACGGCAGCCAGACCCGCGACTACATATATGTGGGCGACGTGGTCGCCGCCGCGCTCGCCGCCGCCGCATCCGACGTCACCGGTCCGATCAACATCGGCACCGGCCGCGAGACCAGCGTGATCGAGCTGGTCGAGGCGCTGCGCGAGCTCGGCGGCCGCGAGGACTTCGAGGCCCAGCTGGCCCCGCCCCGCCCCGGCGAGGTGCAGCGCATCACCCTCGACGCCTCCCGCGCCGAACGCAAGCTCGGCTGGCGAGCCGAGACCGGCCTCGAGCAGGGCCTGCGCCTCACTCTCGACTCCCTCTGATCGCCGACGGGACAATTTCCCTACATATAAGGGCATTTTCGTCCCGTCGACCCGGGATCGCTAGCCTTCGTGGCGATGCCAGCCCAGGCCTATGCCGGCAAGGAGTGCGTCTGTCAGTTCCGCAAAGGGATCTGCGACCAGTCGTGCGTGCGCGACATGCTGGAGACGCCCTTCTACATCGCCTGCCTGAAACTGAAAGGGCGGCGCTGCGTGGTCGTCGGCGGCGGCGACATCGGGCTGGAGAAGGTCGAGGGCCTACTTGCCTGTGACGCCGACGTCACCCTGATCGCCCCCGTCGCCCATCCCGAGCTGGAGAGTCTCGCGAGCGAGGACTCGATCGAGTGGGAGAAGCGCACCTACGCCGGCGCCGAGGACCTCGAGGGCGTCTTCATGGTGATCGCCTGCACCGACGACACCGACGTCAACATCGCCGTCTTCGACGACGCCGAGCGGCGGGCGATGCTGGTCAACATCGTCGACGTCCCCCCGCTCTGCAACTTCATCCTGCCGGCGATCGTCCGAACCGGGCCGCTGGCGATCGCGATCTCGACCGCCGGGGCTTCGCCGGCCCTGGCGAAGCGGATGAAGCGCGAAGTCTCGGAGCTGTTCGGCGAGGAGTTCGCGCGCCTGGCGGTAATCCTCAATGACGCCCGCGGCTGGGCGAAGGGGACGCTGCCTACCTACCAGGACCGCAAGGAGTTCTTCGAGGGGATCGTCAACGGCGACCCCGACCCGATCGTGCTGCTGCGCGAGGGCCAGGAGGCGGCGGTGCTGGCGCTGATCGAGTCCGCCAAAGAGCGGACCTCCGCCTCGCTCGCCTAAAGCGCCTCGCTTCGCTCAGCTGGTCCCGCAGGCTGAGCTGCGGACCTGCTCCAGCATCACCCGCAGCTCTTCGGCCTGCGCGACGCTGAGGTTGGCGCTGAAGGCCGCGGCCAGCTCAGCCCGCACCAACGGGCGCATCTCTGCCAGTAGATCCACCCCGGCGGGCAGCAGGGTCGCGTAGCTGACCCGGCGATCGGTCTCGCAGAAGGTCCGCTCCAGCAGGCCGGCCTTGATCAGCCGATCGACGAGCTTGGTCAGGCCGCCTCGGGTGATCACCAGCGCTTCGGCCAGGTCCCCCATCTTCAGCCGCTGCTCTGGCGCGCGGTCGAGCGTCGCCAGCACCTCGAACCAGGCCAGCGGCGGCAGCTCGGCGGCGGTCAGCACCTCCTGCAGGCGGCCGGTGACGGCGGCGTGGGTCTGCGAGATCGCGATCCACGCCTCGCGATGGGGATCGAAGTCCGCCCCTCTGCTCTGCTCGGCAACTGCGGTGGCCTGCTCACTCATAAGGGACATCTTCCCACATGATGGTTTATCTGACAATAGTTGACACGTAAATCTTCTCTGCTACGATTGTTTCCAAGACAAAGGTTTTCGTAACAACCAACTTCGAGAGGAAACGAGATGAGCACCGAGACGATTCAGCAGCAGGAGGTTCCAGCCGGTAGCTGGGCGGTGGACCCGGTCCACTCCTCGATCGGCTTCGCCGTCACCCACAACGGCGTCACCACCTTCCGCAGCGGCTTCGAGCGCTACGAGGCCCGGCTGACCGGCGGCGAGCAGGCGCGCCTGGAGGGCACGGTCGAGGTAGAGAGCGTCGAGATCGACGAGGAGATGCTGAAGGGCCACCTCCTCTCCCCCGAGTTCTTCGACGTCCAGCGCTTCCCGCAGTTGCGCTTCGCCTCCAGCGAGCTCAGCGTAGGCGAGGACGGGACGCTGCGGATAGCTGGCGAGCTCGAGATCCACGGCGAGAAGCGCGAGGTCGAGGCCAGCGGCCGCTTCGCCCAGCTCGGCGAGGACCTCGCCGGCAAAGCTCGCGTCGGGCTCTCGCTCGAGGCGACCGTCGACCGGCGCAACTTCGGCCTCGACTGGCAGGCGCAACTGCCGAGCGGCGGCGACGTCCTCGACTACGCGGTGACGATCTCGGTCGAGCTCGAGCTCGTCGCTGAGGAGGCCTAGCCATGCGGGTCCTGGGCATAACCGGAAGCCTGCGCCGGGACTCCTACAACCACGCCCTGCTGCGGGAGGCCGCCGAGCGGCTTCCCGCCGGGGCGGAACTGGTCGAGTTCGAGCACCTGCGGGAGATCCCGCCCTACGACGCCGACCTCGAGGCGGAGGAGACGCCGGCGGCGGTGGCGGAGCTGCGCCGGGCGATGCGCGAGGCCGAGGCGGTGATCGTCGCCACCCCCGAGTACAACCACTCGATCCCGGGGGTGCTCAAGAACGCCCTCGACTGGGCCTCCCGCCCCGCCGGCCAGAGCGCCCTGACGGGCAAGCCGGCCGCTGTGGTCGGCGCCTCGACCGGGATGTTCGGCGCCGTCTGGGCCCAGGCCGAGACCCGCAAGGTCCTCAGCGCCCTCGGCGGGCGCGTAGTCGAGGAGGAGCTGCCGGTAGCTCGCGCGGCGGAGCTCTTCCACGACGGGCATCTGGACCTCTCCCCCGAGCAGTCCCACCAGCTGGAGGAGATCCTCGCCACCCTCGTCTCCGAAGCGGAGCAGCTGCGGGAGCTGATCCCCGCAGCTGCCTAGCCGGGCTCCCTTCAGTCCTTGGCCACGCAGGTTTCCGGGAACCCGCCGGAGAGTGACGAGCCGTCGGCGTACTTGAAGGTGCCGCGGCCCTCGATGCGGCCGTTGCTGCAGCTGCCGGAGAAGACACTCCGGCTCTCGCCTTTAGAGGTGTATTTGCGGCCCAGCTTGATGCTCGCCGCGACCACCGAACCGGCGCCGCCGGCGATCGGGGGGACGTCGACCATCACGTGCAGGCCGAAGGCGCCCTTCTTGATCCGGGTCACCTTGGCGGTGCCGACTACGGCGGTTGGAGCCGGCACGCTGACGTAGGCGTGGCCGATGAAGGTCGTCACCCCATTTCGCTCGCCGGCGTTGAAGATGACCAGCGGGCCGGTAGAACGGATCGGCGGCTGTTCAGGAAAGGCAACCTCGACCGTGGCGCTGCCGCGGCCGACGATCGCATCCCCGCAGGCGGCTTCCGCCCGCTCCGTCTCGACCGCGCGCAGCTGTCCGATCTTGCAGGTCGGCAGGCCCTCGACGTTGACGACCAGGTCCTTGTCGGCGTCGATGATCGCCGTCCTCAGCGCCGGCGGGTGGCTGCCGTCGATCGTCTTCAGCGCGCCGCTGCCGTGGATCGTCACCGGGGCAAGCCCGTGCTTCGGCAGCGCCTTCGGGCTCACCCCGCCATCGATCCTCAGGACCATCGTCCCCGCTTCGATGATCACCGCCCGCGCGCCAGCGATACCGATCGCCAGCACCGCGATCAGGGTCACCGCGACCGCGGCGAGTTTCCTGTTCCTCATCACGTCCTCCTCCCGTAAGGCGACTCGATACCTATTGCCAACGTCGCCATTTCGCGTTAATCTTACTAACGTGAATATGCCGAATGCAAGTCCCCCGCGCCCCAGCCCCGGCAAGGCCTGTCTCTCCTTCCCCCAGGCGGTGAGCGCGGGGGACTTGGACGCCGCGGCGGAGTGCTTCGCGCGCGACGGGTGCCTGATCACCCCGGACGCGACCGCGATCCACGGCCGCGAGAGCATCCGCCGCCTGCTGGCGCAGATGATCGTCCGCCACACCGAGATCGAGGTCGAGCTGAGCACCGCGGTCGGCGCCGGCGAGGTGGTCCTGATCCACCAGCGCTGGCGGATCCGCAGCGGCGAGCGGGCGGCCGGGCGGCTCGAGCAGGTCGCCGACGCGATCATGATTTTGCGGCGGGTGGAAGGGGCGTGGAAGCTCTCGATCGCCGCCCCCTGGGGATACCGGCAGGCCTACGGGTAATCGCGGCCGCACCGGGCGGATACCTTTGTCCCGATGAGCGGCAAGGGGGCCTCGAAGGGCCCACCCCCCAAACGCCAGTACCGGATGCAGGCTCGGGCCCGCTCGACCGAGGCGACCCGGGAAGCGATCCTCGACGCGGTCGAGGTCGCCTTCGAAGAGCTCTTCTACGACGAAATCACCCTCGACTCGATCGCCGAGCGTGCCGGCGTCTCAGTCCAGACCATCCTCCGCCACTTCGAGAGCAAAGACCGCCTCTTCGTCACCTCGATGCTCCACGTCGGCAACAAGATGGGCGCCGACCGGGGGCTGGTGCCGGTCGGCGACGTGAAGAAGATCGTCGACGACCTCGTCGACCATTACGAGAAATACGGCGACCGGGTGCTGCGGATACTGGCCCAGGAGAACCGCGAGCCAAACCTGAAGCAGATCGCCGACATCGGCCGCGTCTTCCACGCGCAGTGGTGCGAGGAGGCCTTCTCGCCCGGGCTGAAAGGCCTGCGCGGGGCAAAACGCGAGCGGCGTCTGACCCAGTTCGTCACCTGCACCGACATCTACACCTGGAAGCTGCTGCGGCGCGACCGCGGCCTCAGCCTGAAGGAGACGAAGCTGGCGATGCGGGAGCTGATCGAACCGCTGATGTGAGCGGGCGGATTCGAACCCGTCAGGCGTGGGGCAGGGCGAAGAAGGCGACCGCCGAGAAGTGGGCGACAGCGGCGGCGATCACGAGCAGGTGGAAGATCTCGTGGTAGCCGAAGATCGCCGGGTTGGGGTTGGGGCGCTGCACCGCGTAGACGACGGCGCCGGCGGTATAGAGCAGGCCGCCGAAGGCGACCAGCAGGGTCCCGCCGATCCCCATCGCCGACCAGAGCTCGGGGAAGGCGGCGACGGCGACCCAGCCGAGCGAGAGGTAGATCAGGGCCGAGGCCCATTTCGGGTGGTCGATCCAGATCATCTCGACGATCGCGCCGGCGATCGCGCCGATCCAGACGACGACGAGGATCGCCATCGCCAGGGTGCCGTTGAGGACGAGCAGGGCGAAGGGCGTGTAGGTGCCGGCGATGAGGAAGAAGATCATCGAGTGATCCAGCCGCCGCATCCACTGGCGGACCTGGGGCCGGCGCCAGTTGACCCGGTGGTAGAGGGCGCTGGTCCCGAACAGGGCCGAGAGGCTGACCGCGTAGATCGCCACCGCCAGGGTCGCCTCCGGCGTTTCGGCGAGGATGATCAGCGCCGTCCCGAAGCCGAGCGAGAGGAAGAAGGCCCACTCGTGCGAGACCCCGCGCAGCTTCGGCTTGACCGCGGCGATCGCCTCCGCGGTCGCCTCTTTGGCGGCGGTGGCGCGCTCGCCCATCGCCTCGCGCGCGGCGGTGGCCCTTTCCCCCATCCGCTCCGCGCTTCTGCGCAACTCCTCTGCCATAGGGAGAGGCTACCCGGAACTTAGTGCCGATATTGGGGACTTGACACAATTGGGAGAAGAAATCGGCGGCTTCGGATCCCGTTATTTGCACCTTTCGACACTTTTTCCGTCCTGCCGATTAGCGATCCTGCGGAGTTACCCCTGAAAGTTGCTGCGAGAGGAGAAGTTTGATGTCCCAGACCGCCATTTCCAGTCCCAAGAACGGTCTTAAGGGCCTCTCGATCGAACGCCGTTTTTCGACGCCCGGGGTGCATCCTTTCGACCAGATCGAGTGGGAGATCCGCGATGCGGTGATCGGCAACCCCGAGAGCCCGGCATTCGAGCAGCGCGGGGTCGAGTTCCCGAAGGCCTGGTCCCAGAACGCAACCAACATCGTCGCCCAGAAGTACTTCCGCGGCCAGATGGGCAGCCCCGAGCGCGAGAGCTCGGTGAAACAGATGATCGGCCGGGTCGCCGGCACGATCGCCGGCTGGGGGCGCGAGGGCGGCTACTTCGCCTCCGAGGAGGACGCCGACGCCTTCGAGATGGAGCTGACCGCGATCCTGCTCAACCAGAAAGCGGCTTTCAACTCGCCGGTCTGGTTCAACGTCGGCTTCGAGGAGACGCCGCAGTGCTCGGCCTGCTTCATCCTCAGCGTCGAGGACACCATGGAGAGCATCCTGGACTGGAACACCAAGGAGGGGAAGATCTTCCGCGGCGGCTCCGGCTCCGGCATCAACCTCTCCAACATCCGCGGCTCGGTCGAGCAGCTCTCCAAGGGCGGCACCGCCAGCGGCCCGGTCAGCTTCATGCGCGGCGCCGACGCCTGGGCCGGGACGATCAAGTCCGGCGGCAAGACCCGGCGCGCGGCGAAGATGGTCGTCCTCGACGTCGACCATCCGGACATCGAGCACTTCATCTGGTGCAAGGCCGACGAGGAGAAGAAGGCTGCCGCCCTGCGCGACGCCGGCTTCGACATGTCGATCGACGGCGAGGGCTTCACCTCGATCCAGTACCAGAACGCGAACAACTCGGTGCGGGTCACCGATGACTTCATGGAGGCGGTCGAGGCCGGCGAGGACTGGGAGCTGAAGGCCCGGACCGACGGCTCGACCACGAAAACCCTCGACGCGCGCGACCTGATGAACCAGATCGCCGACGCCGCCTGGCGCTGCGCCGACCCGGGCGTCCAGTACGACACGATCATCAACCGCTGGCACACCTGCCCGGAGTCGGGCCGGATCAACGCCTCCAACCCCTGCAGCGAGTACATGCACGTC
>DASTSW010000055.1:0-6188 GCA_035760445.1 Solirubrobacterales bacterium
CAAGGAGTACATCGCCCAGAAAGAGTGGTGCTTCCCGATCGAGCCGGCGATGCGGCTGGTCACCGACATGATCGAGTGGTGCACCGAGAACATGCCGCGCTGGCACCCGGTCTCGATCTCCGGGTACCACATCCGCGAGGCCGGCTCGACCGCCCAGCAGGAGCTCGCCTTCACCCTCAAGGACGGCTTCACCTACGTCGAGCGGGCGATCGAGCGCGGCCTCGACGTCGACGATTTCGCCCCGCGGCTCTCCTTCTTCTTCAACTCTCACATCGACTTCTTCGAGGAGATCGCCAAGTATCGGGCCGCGCGCCGGATCTGGGCGCGGGAGATGAGGGACACCTACGGCGCCACCCGCGAGGAGTCGATGCGGCTTCGCTTCCACACCCAGACCGCCGGCGTCAGCCTCACCGCCCAGCAGCCGCTCAACAACATCGTCCGCACCGCGCTGGAGGCGCTGGCGGCGGTGATGGGCGGGACCCAGTCGCTGCACACCAACTCCTTCGACGAGGCGCTGGCGCTGCCGACCGAGGAGGCGGTGCGGGTGGCGCTGCGCACCCAGCAGATCATCGCCACCGAGACCGGCGTCGCCAACACCGCCGACCCGCTCGGCGGCTCCTACTTCGTCGAGAAGCTGACCGACGAGATGGAGGAGGCGGCCTACGGCTACTTTGCCCGGATCGACGAGCTGGGCGGGATGGTCGAGGCGATCCGCCGCAACTTCCCCCAGCGCGAGATCGCCGAGTCGTCCTTCCAGTACCAGCAGGAGCTGAACGAACGGCGGCGGATCGTCGTCGGCGTCAACGATTTCACCCAGGACGACGAAGAGCCGACGCCGATCTTGAAGATCGACCCGGCGCTGGAAGGCAAGCAGGTCGAGCGCCTGGCGGCGACCAAAGCCGCCCGCGACGGCGCCGCGGTCGAGTCCGCTCTGGCCGAGCTGAAGCGCGCCGCCGCCGGCGAGGGCAACCTGATGCCGCCGATCATCGAGGCGGCCCGCGTCCAGGCCACCGAGGGCGAGATGATCGCGGCGATGCAAGAGGTCTTCGGGACCTACACCGAGTCACCCGTCTTCTAAGCGAACCACTAACCAAGGAGCACGAAGCGCATGAGCGTCGACACCGTCACCCCCGCCTACGAGATCTCCCAGGAGGCGCTCGACCTGCGCGACATGGTTCGCCAGCTGTCCCAGGACAAGATCGCGCCGCGGGCCGGCGACATCGACCGCAAAAGCGAATACGCCTGGGACGTGCGTGAGCTGCTCGCCTCGCACGACATCCTCGGCCTGCCGTTTGCCGCCGAGTACGGCGGCACCGGGACCGGCACCCTGGTCCTGCAGATGGCGGTCGAGGAGATCGCCAAGGCCTGCGCTTCCTCGGCGCTGATGCTGATGGTCCAGGAGCTCGGCACCCTGCCGATCCAGCTGTTCGGCTCCGAGGAGCAGAAACAGCGCTGGCTGCCGAAGTGCGCCAGCGGCGAGTGGTCGCCGGCCTTCGCGCTCTCCGAGCCCGAGGCGGGATCGGACCCGGCGGCGATGCGGACCAGCGCCGTCCGCGACGGCGACGATTGGGTGATCAACGGCCAGAAGGCCTGGATCTCCAACGCGACGATCGCCGATTTCTACGTCGTCTTCGCCACCACCGACCGCGAGAACCGCCGCACCAGCGCCTTCGTGGTCGAGAAAGACGCGCCCGGCTTCGACCCCGGCAAGCTCGAGCACAAGCTCGGGATCAAAGGCTCGCCGACCGGCTCGCCGACCTTCACCGATGTCCGCGTCCCGCACGAAAACCTGATCGGCGAGGAGGGCAAGGGGCTCGGCGTCGCCCTCGGCACGCTGGAGCGGACCCGGCTCGGCGCCGCTGCCCAGGCGGTCGGCATCGCCCAGGGGGCGACCGACTACGCCAACGAGTACGCCAAGGAGCGAATCGCCTTCGGCAAGCCGATCAACCAGCTGCAGGCGATCCAGTTCAAGCTCGCCGACATGGAGACCGGCACCGCCGCCGCCCGCGAGCTGCTCTACAAAGCCTGCTCGGTGGCCGACAAGCCCGAGCGCCCGGCCGACCTCGGCAAGTGGACCTCGATGGCCAAGCTCTTCGCCTCCGACAACGCGATGAAAGCCACGGTCGAGGCGATTCAGGTCCTCGGCGGCTACGGCTACGTCAACGAGTACCCGGTCGAGCGAATGATGCGCGACGCCAAGATCACCCAGATCTACGAGGGCACCAACGAGATCCAGCGCGTCGTGATCGCGCGCTCGATGAGCTGATCCTTCGCCGTTGGCACCCCCGGGCTGCGCAGGCCGGGGGTGCGAGCGTCCTCGAATGCTCTCGGGCGGACTGGATATGGGTAGCCAAGAGACGTTCTTTCAGATAGCCGCGACGCTGATCCCGATCCTCATCTTCAGCGGTGTGGTGGCTGAGCGGGGTGGCCCTCGGCCCAGAGACAGCTACCGGCGGATTCTGCTTTTCGCCGTCGGGATCCCAGTTTTCGGCACCCTGGCGGTACTGGCCGAGATGGTCTCGATCTCATCTCTAGTGATCGGATCTCGAGGAGGGCTCTGGGTTGGTTTCGTGGCGATGACGTTGGCGGTCGGCCTGGTTGGGGTCGTTGTGAGCGTGTGGCTTCCATGGCTTGCGGACCTGCAGCGGAAATTACCCGACGTCTATCGCTCTCTTCGCGGGTATGGAATTGTCCTCTTAGCGGTGGTCCTAGTCGGAACCGCCGCAAGCATCTACCAGTCGGTTGAGTCCGCAAATGATCTCGAACGCGAAGAGGCGCGAGCGCGAGCTTTCCGGCATGCAAGTGGCATCCAAAATCGCAAGATTCGGAGGGTCGAAGAGGAACTCGACGGGAAAACCCGGCAGAAGGAAAGGCTTCGGGTTCAAGAGCGGGTCGACACGAGGACCGCCGCGGAGGCATCTGAAAGGCTCGCCCGGGCAAAAGCTGAAGGCGCTTCACCGGCCGTCCTCAAGATTTTGCAAGCAAGGGTGAAGTACGAGGCTCAGGTCTTCAAAGGCGACCTCGAAATGGATAGCCGACTGGATAAAGAAATTGCCCAACTTTTCAAGAAATGGGACAAGCACTTGGAAACGCTTGCCCGGCTGCGACCGTGATCCCACGAGTACCCGGTTTGGGCGCGGTAGAGCTTTTAGCCCCTATGGGTACAAAACCTCAACCGCGGCCTTAAGAGCGCAGGTGCTCGACCTCGAAGCCGAAGTCGCGGCTGAGGCGGTCGGCGACGAGCGAGCGGTGGCAGGCCTCCGGGTCGCGCTCGACGCAGAGCAGCGCCGGCTGTGAGTTGCCGATCCACCTGACGATCGGCGACAGGTCGACCCGGTCGAGCACCTCCTCGGTGAAGCGCTCGACATAGGCGGAGGCGAGGACGGTGCGGGAGCGTTTGCCCTCCCCGCGCTTCTCGTCCTCGGCGTATTGGAGCTGGCGCATCTCGGTGGTCGGCGCGAGCTCCTTCAGGTGGGAGTAGCCGATGCCAGCCTCGCCGAGCGCTGCTTCCAAGCGCTGGGCGTTGGCCCAGGCGTACTCGCTGCCACGCACTCCGCGTCGCTGGCGCACGTCGAGCAGCAGGTCGACGCCGGCGCCAGCCAGCGCCGCCAGGAACGAATCGCGGTCGAACCCGTAGACGCCGATCGTCCTCAGGGTGGGCATGAGTCCATTGTCGCGGTTGGCATGGCAGCCTGAGGCCAATGGCCGACCGCTACCTGATCGTCAACGCCGATGACCTCGGCCTCTCGCCTGCAGTCAACAAAGGGATCTTCGTGGCGCACCGCGACGGGATCGTCACCAGTACCAGCCTGATGGTCCTGCGCGACCAGGCTCCTGCGGCAGTCGAGGTGCTGGCGGAGCACCCCGATCAGGCGGTGGGCCTGCACCTCGAGGCGGGAGAGGATCTGCGGCGACAGCTGGACCTCTTTCGAGAGATGACGGGCCGCGACCCGACGCACTTGGATTCGCACAAACACGTGCACGAAACCGACGCCGCTTTGGGCGCCGAGGGCGAGGCGCTGGCCGCCGAGCTGGGAGTGCCGCTGCGCAATCGGGCGATCCGTTACGAGCGCAGCTTCTACGGCCGGGACGCGATCTCGCCGGACCACCTCATTTCGCTTGTTCAAGCCCTTCAACCAGGCTGGACCGAGATCGGCTGCCATCCTGCCGCCGGCCCGGTGCCGATCTCCTCCTACGACTCCGAGCGCCAAATCGAGCTGGCGGCGCTTCGCGATCCGGGTGTGAAATCCCTGCTAAATGTGAGTGATGTCCAACTGTGCTCGTTCGCACAGGTGAGCCGCCTTTAGACAGCTAATTTCGGGGCATGATTCGTTCCGCCCCACCATCACCTTTCAAGACTGCCTTCATCACCGCGGTAATCGCCGTCGTGATCGCGCTGGCCGTCGCCGCGCACCCGATCGCTTAGCCGTCAGGGACCTTCGGCTGACCCACCGCTGAGGACGATCGCGCAGTAGCCGTCGGCGATCTCCTCTGCGGAGAGCCGACCGCCCGGCCGCACCCACTGGGCGGTGTAGTTGACCATCCCCAGCAGGGCGAGAAGGGAGAGGCGGCGGTCGGCGAAGGTCATCGAGCCGTCGGCCTCGCCGCGGGCCAGGACCTCGTCGACAATCTTCTCGAAGGCCCTGCGCTGGGAGCGGACGCGGCGCCAGCGGGGCTGGTTCTCGATGGCTTGGCGCTCCTGGGTGAAGACCAGCATGTGGTCGCGGTGGGCAACGACGTGGGCGACCCAGGCCTCGACCAGCTCGCGCAGCTGGTCGACCGCCGGCGCCTCGGCGGCGACGATCTCCCGCGCCTGGGCCAGCAGCGGCTCCAGCAGCTCGTCGCAGATCGCGATCAGGAGGTCGTCCTTGCCCTCGATGTAGTGGTAGAGGCCGCCGGCGGCGAGCCCCGTCGCCTCGGTCAGCTCGGACATCGAGGTGCCGTCGTAGCCGCGTTCGGCAAAAAGCTTCGCTGCGGTGGCGACGACCTCGCTGCGGCGGGCGTCGTAGCGGGCGCGCAGCGCCGGGCGGGTCGGCGGGTTGGGAACTGGCATGGCGCCAACGGTAGCGAAAAACCGAACGTTGATTCGGTATTGTCCTCAGCATGGACTTCAACCTCGGCGACGAGCATCGCCTGATCCAGCGCACGGTCCGTGACTTCGCCACCCAGGAGGTGGCTCCGGTCGCGGAGGAGCTCGACCGCGAGAAGCGGTTCCCCTACGAGATCGTCGCCAAGCTCGGCGAGCTCGGCCTGATGGGAATCCCTTTTCCGCAGGAGTACGGGGGAGGGGGCGGCGACTCGCTCGCCTATGCGCTCGCCGTCGAGGAGCTGACCCGGGTCGATTCCTCGGTCGCGATCACCCTCTGTGCCCACACCTCGCTCGGCACCCAGCCCATCTATCTCTTCGGCTCGGAGGCCCAGAAAGAAGAGTGGATGCCGCGGCTTACCTCGGGCGAGGTCCTCGGCGCCTTCGGCCTGACCGAGCCGGAGGCCGGCTCCGATGCCGGCAACGTCCGCACCAAGGCCCGCCTCGACGGCGGCGAATGGGTGATCGACGGGGCCAAGCAGTTCATCACCAACGCCGGCACCGAGATCTCCGGCGTGGTCTGCATCACCGCCCGCAGCGGCGAGGACGAGATCTCCAACCTGATCGTCGCCAACGGCACTCCCGGTTACGAGCAGGGCGAGCCGTATCGGAAGATGGGCTGGAACGCCTCCGACACCCGGCCGCTGACCTTCACCGACTGCCGGGTGCCGGAGGAGAACCTGCTCGGCCCGCGCGGGATGGGTTTCCGCCAGTTCCTCCAGGTGCTCGACATCGGCCGCATCGGCGTCGCCGCGATGGGCGTCGGCCTCGCCCAGGGAGCGCTCGACGAGGCGCTCGCCTACGCCAAGGAGCGCCAGGCCTTCGGCCAGCCGATCTCCCGCTTCCAGGCGATCCAGGCCAAGCTTGCCGACATGGCGACCGAGATCGAGGCGACCCGGCTGCTGGTCTACAAGGCCGCCCGCGAGAAGGACGCCGGCGAGAACTTCAGCCTCACCGCCGCCCAGGCGAAGCTGAAGAGCGGCCGCCTCGCGGTCCGCTGCTGCGAGGAGGCGGTCCAGATCCACGGCGGCTACGGCTACATCGAGGAGTACCCGGTCTGCCGCTTCTACCGCGACGCCAAGATCCTCACGATCGGCGAGGG
>DASTSW010000056.1:0-9242 GCA_035760445.1 Solirubrobacterales bacterium
TGAAGCCCTTCTCACCAGCCATGCTTTGTCAGTCCTCCTTGTAAGCGTCGATCAGGATGTCGGCGACCTCGTCGCGCGAGAACTCGTGCGGCGGCCTTTCGCCGTTGCCGAGCATCTCGCGGACCTTCGTCCCGGAGAGGAACAGGTGCGCGTCTTGGTCGTGGGGGCAGGTCTTGTTCGAGGCCAGGCCCTCGCACTCGTTGCACCAGAAGGTGTGCTCGAACATCAGCGGCTCGATCCCGAGCTCGTCGATGTCGATCTCGTCGAAGATCTTCTGCGCGTCGTAGGTGCCGTAGTAGTCACCGGCGCCCGCGTGGTCGCGGCCGACGATGAAGTGGGTGGCGCCGTAGTTGCGGCGGACGATCGCGTGCAGGACCGCCTCGCGCGGGCCGGCGTAGTGCATCTTCGCCGGCTTCACGCCGAGGACGACGCGGTCGTTCGGATAGTAGTTCTCCATCAGCACCTCGTAGCAGCGCATCCGCACGTCGGCGGGGATGTCGCCGGCCTTGGTCTTGCCGATCAACGGGTGGATGAAGAGGCCGTCGCAGGTCTCCAGCGCGGCCTTGGTCAGGTACTCGTGGGCGCGGTGGACCGGGTTGCGGGTCTGGAAGGCGACGATCTTCTTCCAGCCACGCGCCTCGAAGTCGGCTTTGTGCTCGGCCGGGGTCTTGTAGCGGCGCATGAAGGCCTCGTCGTGGTCGGGCAGCGCGTCGACCTCGATCGGGCCGGCGATGGTGCGGGCGCCCTCCTCGTAGATCGCGGCGACGCCCGGGTGCGCCTCCTCGGTGGTGCCGTAGACGTCGCGCGCCTCGCGCTCGAGGTCACGCTCGTAGATCTCCTCGACCGTGATCCGGCCGAGCGTCTTGCCTTCGTCGGAGGAGAGCTCGACGACGTCGCCGACCTCGCACTCGAGATCGGTCGGGAGGGTGATCGGGATCGGCCAGTAATCGCCGTCGGCGGTCCGCATCTCGCTGCAGACGCGCTCCCAATCCGCGGAGCCCTGGAAGCCGGTCAGCGGCGCGAAGCCGCCGTTTCCGATCATCTCGAAGTCCGCGGTTGCTCGCTCGGAAAGGGTCAGGGACAACTCAGCCATGGTCTCGCTCATCTCACCTGTCGGGTCGGGGGTGGGTCTAAAGGGTTAGGGGCGGCTTGCCGGCGCCGCTAGTTGATCCCGCACTCGGTCTTTGCGATGCCGCTCCAGCGGCCATCGCGCAGATCCCCACCCGGTTCGACCGGCTGGGTGCAGTGGGTGCAACCGATCGACGGGTAGCCGTGATCGTGAAGCGGGTTGTACGGGAGGTGGTGCTCACGGATGTAATTCCAGACGTCGCGCTCGGTCCAGTCCGCAAGGGGATTCAGCTTCCAGAGGTTGAACCGCTTGTCCCAGCCGAACTTCGGGGTTTTGGCTCGGGAACTGGAGTCTGCCCGGCGGACGCCGGCGACCCAGCAGTCTACGGAAGAGAGCGCTCGGCGCATCGGCTCGACCTTGCGGATGCCGCAGCAGGAGTCGGGATCGCGGTTCCACAGTTCCGGCCCGTGCTGGGCCTCCTGCTCCTCGAGCGTGAGGTTGTGGAAGCGATCGAACTCGATCCCCAGCGCCTCGGCGAGGCGGTCGCGGGTCTCGTAGGTCTCATCGAAGAGGACATCGGTGTCGAGGTAGAAGAAGCGCGCCTCGGGGTTGACCGTGCTCGCCAGGTGGGCGGTCACCGAGCTCGTTTTCTGGAACGAGCAGGCGATGTAGTGCTGGGTGCCGAAGTTCTCGAACATCCACTCCAGGGCCTCCTGCGCCGTGCTCTCCTCGAGCTTGTCGGCGATCTCCTCGTGGTCGAGGTCGGCAGGTGTAGGCACGGTGCCGGAGAGGGTGACGGGAGGCGGCTTCATCGTGAGGCGCGACTAGATCGCGCACTCCCCCTCTCCGCGCACGACCTCGTAGGGGCTCGAGCGGTTCCAGTCGATGAACTGCTGCATCGTCTCCAGGCTGAACTCGGCCGGGAGGGTCAGCTCCTTGACGGCAGCTTCGAAAGGCTCGGCGCCGACTCGCTCGGCGAAGGCGTTGAACTCCTCGCCCTCGTTGCGGTCGGACTCGTAAAGGTTGATCCAGCGCTCGACCGCCTCCGGCACCCGTTTCGCCGGCAGCCGCGATTTGAGCCGGGTGCCGAAGATGACCTCGCCGCCCTCGAAGTTGCCCCCGATGTGCGGGATGTAGGCCGGCATCTGGCGGCCGCCGACCTTCAGCGAGGCGCCATAGAAGCCAATGTTGGCGATGTGGTGCTGGCTGCAGCCGTTCGGGCAGCCGCTCATTTTGATGTGGATCCGCTTGGTCAGCTCGTCGCTGATCTGCAGCGAGTCGACCCGCTCCTTGATCGCCCGGTTGAGGCCCATCGAGGAGGTGATCCCGAGTTTGCAGCTGTCGGTACCGGGGCAGCTGACCACGTCGGTGATCTCGCGGGCGCCAGCCTCGTCGAGGCCGAGGGCGCCGAGGCGCTCGAAGACGTCGTAGAGGGCCTCGTCGCGGACCCAGCGGAGGACGAAGTTCTGCTGCACGGTGCTGCGGGCGGCGCCGCCGCTGTACTCGCGCATGATCTGGGCGAGGCCGCGGAACTGCTCCGGGGTGAGGTCGCCGCGGGTGACCTTGACCTCGACCGTGTTGAAGCCCGCCTGGCGCTGGGCCTGAACGTTGCCGGCGAGGAAGCGCTCGAACTCGGTCCGGTCGCCGTTCGGCGAGGACGGCTGGAGCGGCGGCTCCGGCGCGTTGGCCTCCTCGTCGACGCTGAAGCTGAGGCGCTCGACCAGCTCGGGGCCGAATTCGCGCTCGCCGACCCAGTCGCCTGCGAGCTCCTCGTCGACCAGCTCGCGGAAGGCGTCCATGCCGATCTTGTCGACCAAGACCTTGATCCGGGCGCGAGCGCGGTTGACGCGCAGCCAGTCCTGGCGGTCGAAGATGCGGAAGACGGCCTCGGCGACCTTGAGGTAGTCGCCGTTGTCGGCCTCGACGAACTCGTAGAGGGTCGGGGCGACGCGGGCCATGATCGAGGTGCCGCCGCCGACCCGGACCTCGAAGCCCTTGACGCCGTCCTTTTCGACGGAGAGGAAGGCGATGTCGTGGATGCCGCTGATCGCCCGGTCCTCGGCGGAGCCGGTGAACGAGGTCTTGATCTTGCGCGGCATCAGCTGCGTCGTCGGGTGGCGGACGAAGTAGCGGACGTAAGCGGTGCCGTAGGCGGTCGGGTCGAAGACCTCGTCGGCGGCAACGCCGGCCCAGGGGTCGCCGGTGACGTTGCGGACCGTGTTGCCGCAGCCCTCGCGCGAGGAGAGGCCGGCTTCGGCGATCTCGCGGAGCAGCAGCTCGGTGTCGCGCAGCGGCACGTGGTGGATCTGGATGTTCTGGCGGGTGGTGATGTGGCCTTTGTTCAGCGGCGCGTACTTCTCGACGACGCTGGCAAAGGTGTCCATCTGCTCAGGCGTGACCCCGCCGAACGGAAGCTTGATGCGGATCATCTGGACGTCGGGCTGGCGCTGGCCGTAGACGCCCTGTTTGAGGCGGAAGCCGATGAACTGGTTCTCTTCCAGCTGGCCGGAGAGGAACTCCTCGGCTTCGTTGTCGAAGTCGTCGAACTCGCGCTCGATGATCGGGATGACGTGGCCGGGGACGTTCTCGTAGGACTCCGGGTTCGTCAAGGTCCCGACCCGGCCCTTGCCCCGCTGCTCCTTGTTCTCTGCGACGGCTACCTCCATGGGTGGAAAGGTAGCAAACCCGATTGGGATTCAGGTATTTAAATTCCTGACCGGTCGCACAAGCGTCCCGACACCCATGAAAGGCGCCGGAAATCGGCAGAAATCAGCTATGCGACGGTTTTCCCTGCGACTGCAGAATTGCCGCCGCCTCGCCCGAGTCGGCGACGTATCCGCCCTCCGGCTCCAGCGGCAGGTCGTCCTCGCTCCAGCCGACGATCCCCTCGCTCAGCTTGACCGCGTCGAAGCCGGCTTCCTCGAGGGCGGCGGTCGCCATCGAGGAGCGGTTGCCGCCGCGGCAGTAGACGACGGCCGTGCGGTCCTTGTCGATCTCGCCGATGCGCTGCGGCAGCTCCGGCAGGGCGATGTGGGTGGCGCCGGCGATCCGGCCGACCTCCCACTCATGGTCGGCGCGCACGTCGATCAGCTGCGCCCCCTCCTCGATCAGCTTGCGAGCCTCCTCGCGCGAGACCTCGCGCGGCTCTCCCTGCGGTGAATCTGCCATCAGTCGATCTCCGTTCCCTCGATCAAGAATGCGACGCGGACGTGAGCGCGGTACTCGTCCAGGTTCTCACCGCGGATGCCGGTGGAGACGATGTCGACCGCGCGGATGTTGCGCAGCGAGCCCTGCGCCTGCTGCAGCGCCTGTTTGGCGGCGTCGTCGGTCGACGTCTTGGAGCTACCGACCAGCTCGATGATTTTCACGACAGCCATGCGGAACCTCCTCGTAGGTCCTCGATCGTCTCCTTGGCACTGACGCCCTCCAGCAGCGCCGCGCGCTGCCAAGCCGGGGCCTGCGCCGGCGCGGGGGCCGCGACGGCGGCGAACTCCGCCTCGAACTGAGCGATCGCGGCGGCTACGGCCGCGGCCTCGTCACCTTGAGCGGTCTTCCGTGCCACGTACCAAGCCTAGTCCAAGCCGTTCAGCTCGCGGCGGCGGCGCTCGAGCAAGGCGCGGAGATTGGCGAGGACGGCGTCCGGTTCGCGTAGGAGACGGGGCCGCGTGATGCGGATCATCTCGATCCCCAGCAGCTTCAGCTCCTCTTGGCGGAGCCGGTCGCGCTCGAAGGCGGCGCGGGTGCCGTGGGTCTCGAAGAGGTCGAGTTCGACTGCGAAGCGGAGGTCCGGCCAGTAGGCGTCGAGCTCGTATCCCTCGACGTTGAAGTTCATCGCCGGGGCAGAGATACCGGCGGCGCGGACCCGGCGACGGAAGAGCCGCTCGAAGCGCGAGCGGGTGAAAGCAGGCTCGGGCCGGTAGGCAGCGAGCGCGCGGCCAAGGCGTCCGCGGCCACGATGCCCGCCGGCGCGACCGAGGACGACCTCGACGGCGGCGACATCAAGCAGCTCGAGCTCTTCGGCCCGCTCGAGCAGGCGCTCCATCTGATCCGGCCGAGCCCGGATCGCCAGATCGAGGAGCGTCCGAGGAACCGAGGTGACCGGGATCCCCTGCCGCTCACCCCGGTCCTCCGGCGCGAGGATCGAAGAGAAGTGAACCCGGAACCGCCGCTTAGCCCGCCTCCGAATTGGCGCCGTGACATCAATCGTTTCCGGTGCATAGCGGTAGAGGCCCCAGAGATAAGCCGCCGACCCATGACTGGCAACCGCCGGCCACACAACCTCATCCGTCTCATTAGGTTCCGCCCCAAGAACCCCCGCCCAACAGTGGCTATGCCAGCTAAGTCGCCGGTGTCCAACCGCATAGACGCCGTGATGCAACCGGTGAAGGCGTCCTGAGCCAGCCCACTCGATCACCGTGCTCTTCGCATAGCCCAGACTCCGAAGTTGCGGCATCGAAACGACACCGTGCTGCCTGGTCGCAAGGTCGGAGAGGACCTCAAAGGAGGGTGGCGTTCGTCCTTTGACCGGCATATCCGTCCTAAGGACGAACGCCGCAAAGTTCTCCCCCCTCGCGGCATCTCCGGCGGGTGGCGACGATGAGGGACTCGCGCCGGTAGGCGCGAGGGACTTATCGGAGACAGGACCCGCCGGCCAGCAGCGCTGGGGTGGTTAGCCGTGGAGGCCGGGGACTGGGACGCCGTGTTTTACGTAGGCGCAGTTGAAGGGGGCGGGGTCGAAGTTGTCGGTGATGGCTCGTCCCGCCGGCTCGCCGGTGCCCTGGACCTCGCGGGTTTCGAGCTTGCCGCCTTTGCCCCGCACCTTGATCTCCTTCGGCGGGGTGCCCTTGCCGCACTGGATCGAGAAGTCCTTGACGCCGTCGCGGGCGTCGATGATGTCGTCGCCGCCGTTGCCGTAGAAGCGGTCCTCGCCGGGCTGGCCGAGCATCGCGTTGGGTCCGGCGTCGCCGATCAGCACGTCCCAGTCGAAGGAGCCCTCCATGTCCTCGTTGCTGGGATCGAGGCGGACCGAGTCGCAGCCCTTGACCGTCGTGACCCAGGCGGCGCGTTTGGGGAAGGAGATGATCAGCAGGCCGGGATGCGCCTGGGTCTCGGCGAACGAGGCGTCGTCTTTCCCGGGACCGCCGACGATCGCCCCGCCGGCGCAGCCGCCGCCGGCCGCCAGCAGGTCGCCGCTGCCTTCGCCGTAGAGGAAGGTTGGGCCGGGCAGACCGCCAACCAGCCCGTCGGCGCCGTCGGCGCCGTAGAGCTTGTCCGCCCCGGGGCCGGACTCGATCAGGTCGTCCTCGGGGCCGCCTTTGATCGTGTCGTTGCCGAAGCCGCCGGCGAGCCGCACGCTGCCAATCGACTCCAGCGTCCCTTCGACCACCAGGCTGTCGGCGCCGGGGCCGAGGTCCGCCATCAGCCAGCGCCCAGGCCCGTTTGCCGCGCAGGAGACGGTCGCCGCGCTGCCCGGAGCGTGGTTACAACCCGAGCCGACCGCCATCCCTTTTTTCGCGGTGACGCTGAAGGTCTCGCTGGCGTCGTCGTAGGCGACGACGAACTGGTCGCGGCCGCCGCCGCCGATCACCTGCAGGCCGGCGCCGCCGCCGGGCGTCGGGTTGAGTTCGACGTAGGCGCTCGCCTTCGGCGCCCGTTCCTTGCCGCAGGAGGTGGTGCGGCCTTTCGCTCCGGTGCAGCCATCGCTGCCCTGACCGCCATCGATCGTGTCAGCCCCGCCGCCGCCGATCAGGTGATCGTCGCCGGGGCCGCCGTCGATCGCGTTCGGCTGCGGGCTGCCGATCAGGGTGTCGCGGAAGGCCGAGCCTTCGAGGCTCTCGAAGCCGAACAGCTTGTCGTGGCCGTCGCCGTAGGCCCGGTGCTTGCGCAGCGAGACCCAGACGCCGCTGCCCTTGCCGCCGGCGCGCGCGGTCGCGAAGGAGGCGATGTCGCCCTTCCCCGCCCCGCCCGACATGCGGTCGTAGCCGTAGTCGCCGTGAACCAGGTCTTCGTTGCCGGGGCCGCCGTTGACGATGTCGATCCCGAGGTCGCCGGCAACCTCGTCGCGAGCGCCCGGCCCGCCGAGGATCTTGTCGTCGCCGAGGTTGCCGTTGACCTGGTCCTCGGGCCCGGCGCTGCCGTCGACTTCGTCGTTGCCGCGGCCGCCGTGCATCTCGTCGGTCCCGGGGCCGCCGCAGATCAGGTCGTTGCCGAGGCTGCTGAAGATCACGTCGTCGCCACCGCCACCCCAGATCACGTCGCGTTCGGGGGTACCGCGGATCACGTCGTCCTCTTCGGTGCCGACGATCTCCGCCAGCCGCCCGTGGCAGCGCGGCTGGCTCCCCTTGTCCGCGCCCAAGGCGACAGAGCTCACCGCGAACACGGCAAGCCCCAGCAGCGCAAGAGCGATGACCCCCCTCGACAAAGTCACGTGGTTGGAGACTAGACGGAGTTCAGGCGCTACGGATCAACTTCTTATTGACGAACTCATCCGCCCCGTAGCGGCCGAGCTCGCGACCGAAGCCCGAGCGCTTGAAGCCGCCGAACGGCAGCTCGGGGCTGTCGGCGCCGACCAGGTTGACGTAGACCATCCCGGCTTCGATCTGGTCGGCGACGCGGTCGGCCTGCTCGGAGTCGGTGGTCATCACGTAGGAGCCGAGGCCGAACGGGGTCTGGTTGGCGAGCGCGATCGCCTCCTCCTCGGAGCCGACTCGGTAGACCTGCGCCACCGGCCCGAAGAACTCTTCCTGCGAGGCCTCGTCGCCGGGCTCGATCCCGGTGAGGATCGTCGGTTCGAAGTAGTTGCCGTCGCGCTTGCCGCCGACGACCACCTCGGCGCCGTTGTCGATCGCCCGCTTGACCTGGTCCTCGAGCCGATCGGCCGCCGTCTGCGAAGAGAGCGGGCCAACCGCGGTGTCCTCCGCGGTCGGGTCGCCCGGCTTCGCGCCGCCCAGCTCCTCCTTGAACTTGGCGAGGAAATCGTCATAGAGATCGTCGACGACGATGAAGCGCTTGGCCGCGTTGCAGGACTGGCCGGTGTTGTCGAGCCGCGCTTCGGCCGCCGCCGTCACCGCTTCGTCGAGATCGTCGGTGCCGAGCAGAATGAAGGGGTCCGAACCGCCCAGCTCGAGCACGACCTTCTTCAGGTTGCGGCCGGCGATCTCGGCGACCGCGGCACCAGCGCGCTCCGAGCCGGTAACCGAGACGCCGTGCACCCGCGGGTCGGCGATCACCCACTCGATCTGCTCGTTGGTCGCGTAGACGTTCTCGTAGGCGCCCTCGGGGAAGCCGGCGTCGTTGAAGATCTGCTGCATCGCCTCCGCCGATTCGGGGCACTGCGGCGCGTGCTTGAGCAGGATCGTGTTGCCGATCACCAGGTTCGGGCCGGCGAAGCGGGCCACCTGGTAGTAGGGGAAGTTCCAGGGCATGATCCCCAGCAGCACCCCGAAGGGGCTGCGGCGAATCAGCGCGGTGCCCTCGCCGCCGAGCAGCTCGATCGGCTCGTCGGCCATCAGGCTCTCGGCGCTGTCGGCGTAGAAGCCGTAGATCATCGCCGCGAAGTCGACCTCCATCAGTGCCTGCTCGATCGGCTTGCCCATCTCGCGGACGATGATCTCCGCCAGCTGCTGGCGCCGCTCGGAGTGCAGCTCGCTGACCTTGCGGATCAGCGCCGCGCGATCGGCCACCGAGGTGGAGCCGGGATAGGACCGGGACGCCTGGTCGGCGCGGTCGATCGCCGCGCGAAGCGCGTCGTCGGAGATCTCCGGGTACTCCTTGATCGTCTCGCCGGTGGCTGGGTTGACTACCGCGTAAGTGCTCATTCAGCTCCCCTGTGGATGCTCGTTTCCAAGTTCGTTACTACCCCTTCACGGACTGCTCTAGGCCGAGGGCGTCCTCGACCGCCACGTACTCCATCCCGACTCCCTCCGCCACCGCCGGATGGGTGACCTTGCCGCCGGCGACGTTGACCCCGGGCCGCAACCCGGGATCGCGGCGGATCGCCTCGTCGACGCCGTGGTCGGCGAGGGCGAGCGCGTAGGGCAGGGTCGCGTTGGTGAGGGCGTGGGTGGAGGTGATCGGGACCGCGCCGGGCATGTTGGCGACGCAGTAGTGGGTGATCCCGTCGACCTCGAAGGTCGGCTCGCGGTGGGTGGTCGGGCGCGAGGTCTCGAAGCAG
>DASTSW010000057.1:0-14648 GCA_035760445.1 Solirubrobacterales bacterium
GATGATCAAGGTCGACCCCGGCGCCCAGCAGACCGACGCCTTCCAGGAGAGCCGCAACCTGCTGCTCTCGCCCGAGGCCCACGCCGACGCGATCCCGGGCCTGGAGATCCTCGCCGACGACGTCCGCTGCACCCACGCCGCAGCGATCGCCCAGGTCGACAAGGAGCAGCTCTTCTACCTCACCTCCCGCGGCCTAGATGTGGCCCTGGCGAAGAGCCTGATCATCGAAGGCTTCCTCGAGTCCCTGGTCGAACGCCTGGCCGAGGGCCCGGTGCGGGACAGCATCTCCGAGGCGCTCGAAACGCGCCTCGCCGAGATCCTCTAGGTCTCTTCGTCCCGCCCCGCCCGCCGGGTGAGGATCGCGCTGCGGGCGATCGCGCCGACCACCACCAGGACCGGTAGGGCGTAGAAGACCCAAAGCGCGTAGTGGCCGGCGTGGGCTAGCGGCAGCACTCCCCTCCCCTACCCGTTCGCCACGGAGAGGAGGTAGAGGCCGAAGCAGGTGAAGGCGACCATCACCGCCAGCATCCAGTACTGCGAGGCGGTGGCGTTGCGGTAGTCGGGCCAGTAGACGAGAGCGCGGTCGTGGGCGAGCATCAGCCCGATCACGTGCCCGGCGATCAACGCGGCGACCTGGACGTACCAGATGGTGTTGGCGGTCAGGACCGTGTAGTCGACTTCCCAGTTGGCGGTGCCGAAGAGGTCGGTGGTGCCGGTCCCCAGCGGGTCGGAGAGCAGGAAGCCGAACTGGGCCTGCTCCTGGAAGACGAAGAAGCTGAAGTAGTGGGCAACGAGGTAGGCGAGTGCGATCGGGATCAGGGTGTGGGCGAACCCGATCCGAAGCTTCTCGAACGAGGGGGCGCCGGGAACGGTCCGCATCCCCCGCACGCCGAGCAGGTAGATGAGGCCGACGCCGGCGAAGCAGAGCAGCATGAAGATCGTGCTGGAGAGGCGCAGGGAGGCGGTGAGGCCGATCCCCAGGCCTTCGAGCCAGTCGGTGAGGCTTTCGATCCCGTCTTTGAACGCTCCCTCCTGGCCGCCGTCGAAGCTGGTGGTGGAGATCGAGGCGATCACCACCGCGGCCGAGCCGGGGATCGTCGCCCAGGTGGTCGCGGCCGAGAACGGGCGGCGGCGCTCCAGTTGGCCGTCGCGGGTGCCGAAGATCCCGAGCCGGCCGAACATCCCGAAGTAGACCGAGAAGACCTCGCCGCGCTCGCACCACTCCTCAGCGCCGAAGACGGCCATCATCGCCAGCGTGTAGCCGCTGTAGACGAGGGCCGCGGTGGCAACCGTCTCGGGGTTGAAGCCGGTGCCCCCCTTGCCCCAGACGACCTCCAGCCAGACGACCGCGAGGAGGCCGATCGCAGCTGGCCAACGGCCCAGCCACTCCGGATAGGGGGCGTGCGCCGCACGCTGGCCGGCGATCAGACGGAAGCCGCTGCCGGCGACGCAGCCGATCGCCCGCCAGGGGTTGAAGGGGCGGAAGAGGTCGCCGAAGATCGCCGAGAAGAACGGGAACCCGAGCCAGCAGGTGACGAAGAGGAAGGTGAGGGCGAAGTTGCGGTCGGGGGCTTCGGTGCCCTCGAGGCCGGCGTAGATCGCCAGCCCGAGGAGGAAGACGCCGATCGCACCGCAGACGACCTGCACCGGCAGGCCGAGGAGGAGGCGCGAGAGCCCCGCCCCGAACGGCCGCTCATGCAGCTGCTCGAAGCGGGGGCTGCGCCAACCTGCCGCCAGCGCGAAGAAGGAGACGACCAGGACGATCGAGGCTCCCCAGGCGAACAGCCAGGCAGGGACCGGCAGATCCTGCCGGGATGCCAGGGCGTGCGCCAGCGGCAGGAACTTCATGGGTTGATCCGCAGCTCGGCGATCTGCACGCCGAGCCCCTCGAGCTCGGCCTCGTAGATGCCTTCGAGTTCGGCCGGGAAGTCGAATTCGATCGTGCCGCCGGCCGGCACGTCCTTGGCGATGTCGTAGCCGTGGACGTGGATCTCTTCGGCCTCGTCGGAAGAGACCCGGAAGCGGATCTCTTCGCCGGCGCTGAATTCCAGCGTCTGGATGCCGCCGACCGGTTCGCCGTTGCGGACTTCGATCGTCGGCACGTCTTCGCCGCTGCCGGAGGTCGCTTCACCTTCGCCCGCCGCGGCGCCTTCGAGTTCGGCGCAGGCGATCTTCTCGCTGTGCGGCTGGGCTTCGTCGCCGTGGTGCTCGCCTTCGTGGACGAACAGGGCCGCCATCACGGTTTCGGCTTCCGCAGTCCCCGCGGCCGCCGCCTCGTGGTGCGACTCATCCTCGGCCGTGTGGATGACGACCGAGCCGGCTTCGCCGGTCGGCACTTCGCGCTTGCTCGTGGCTTTGGCTTCGCCTTCGCCGGCGGCATTCGAGGTGAACTCGAGGTGGATCTCGTTCGGTGGCTCTTCCGAGCCGCCCTGCTTGAACTGGAAGTGCGGGCCGCCGGGATCGGCCTGATCGCAGCTGCCGGTGTGGAGGTGGGCCATGTACTCGGTCTTCGGCTCCAGGCCGGTGACCGAGAGCGAGACCTTGGTGCCGTCGTCGGAGCGGGTCAGTTCGGCTTCGCCATCGACCTTGGAGTCGGCGGCCGGAGCGTCCGCGACCGGGGCGAACTGGCCGGTGACAGGTGCGTGTTCCTCGCCGCTCGTCTCGGTCGTGCTGCTGTCGCTGCTGCCGCAGGCGGCGAGGGCAACCGCGGCAACCACCACGAGCAAGGCAACGACCAGCTTCCTTACGTCCTTCATCTTCAGGTCCTCTCTTCGCTTCTTTGCGTGAGCATGGGTCGCGCGCCCACGCCGAAGCGGGGGCGGCGCTAGGCCGCCGCGGGCGGCGCGCGGCCGGAGAGCGAGAGGGCGAGGAGAAGTCCGCCACCGCGCACCAGGACCGGCGGGCGGTGACCGGGACGGCGCCCCGCGGTACCGAGCCGGGGACTCCCCAGCGCCGCGATTCGCTCCGCGAGGCGGACGATCGCCTCGCAGCCGGGGTAGCGGCCGAACAGAAGCGTCAGCAGTAGCGCCAGCAAAGGCAGCGCCGGAAGGAGGAACGTGACGAGCTCGGTCACGACAGCCAGGATAACGTCCGCTGCCGTGCGCCCCGGACGCGAGAACATCGCCGCCCCCGACCTGCCCTCCGGCCTGGCCTGGGTCGGGACCGAGCCGGAGTCGATGCCGGCGCTAACCGCGGGCGGCCCGGCACTGGTCCACTTCATCGAATACGCGCAGCCGAACAGCGCCCGCACCCTCCCCTACCTGGCCGAGTGGCAGCGCCGCTACCGCGAGGCCGGGCTGAGCGTGATCGGCGTCCAGGCGCCGCGCTTTCCCTTCGCCGCCGAGCCGGAGAACGTCGCGGCAGGGCTGGCGCAGTTGGGGGTCGAGTTCCCGGTCGCGATCGACGCCGAGCACGAGCTCTGGGCCGCCTACGGCTGCGAAGGCTGGCCGAGTCTCTTCCTCTGGAGCCTCGGTGGCTCGCTCGCCTGGGCCCACTTCGGCGAGGGCGAATACCGGGCGACCGAGGAAGCGATCCAGGCCGAGCTGCGGGAGATGGACGCGCTGCAGGATCTGCCCGAGCCGATGGCGCCGCTGCGCGCCACCGACGGGCAGGGAGCGCGAGTGATTCCCCCAACTCCCGAGCTCTTCCCCGGCGGCTCCTGGGAGCAGCCGTGGGTGGCAGGCAGCGACGGCGAGGACCTGGCGCTCGACTACCAGGCCGGCGGCGCCTTCGCCACGGTCGAGGGCGACGGCGAGATCGAGATCGAGATCGACGGCCAGTGGACCACCCTCCCCGCCGGCCCGCCCGGGCTCCGCACCCTGGCCGAGCACCCGAGCCATGAAGCCCACAGCCTGATACTCCGCCCTGCCCCGGGTATAAAGATCTGGTCGATCAGCTTCGCCGCCGGCGTTCCCTGAGCCTGCGGCCCACAACGCGGCTCCGCCGCAGGAGGAAACATGATCACCAAGACCGATTTCATCGGCGTCCCTTCCACCGACGCCGAGCGCTCCCGCGCCTTCTACGTCGAGACCCTCGGCCTGCGACCGGACGAGAACAGCCGCTTCGAGTGCTGGGCCGGCGACACCTGCTTCGCGATCTGGGAACCGGCAAAACAGGGCATGGAGTTCGCCCCCGCAAAAAACGCCCACCCGGCGCTGCACGTCGACGACGTCGAGGCCGCCCGCAAGGAGCTGGAGGCCAAGGGGGTCGAGTTCTCAGGCGAGACCTTCGACACCGGCGTCTGTCACATGGCGCTCTTCACCGATCCCGACGGCAACGACCTGATGCTGCACAACCGTTACGCACCTTACGAGGGTTAGATAGATAAACCCGAGTGTCAAGGAAAACTCGAGGGGTGGTGGTACGGTCCCCGCCCAAGGAGGTAGGGACTATGAACAAAGGGAGACGCGGCGGCTACGTGGCTGCCGTAATTGCAGTTGTCGCACTTGCAGGACTCACCCTCGTGAGCAGCGTTTTCGCCAAGCCGGAGAAAGTGATCGTCGGCAACCTCGAAGTCGAATATGACGGTGGCTTCTCGCCGAAGGCACTGCCGAAGAACAAACTGACGCCGATCAGCTTTTTCCTCTGGTCGAAACTGCGGACGCTGGATGACAAACACCCGCCCGCAATCAAAGAATTCAAGCTCGAAGGTGACAAGAACGTCGTGGTCGACGTCAAAGGTGTGCCGGCCTGCACCTCCGGACGGCTGCAGTCGCGGACGACCGCGGCGGCCCGCAAAGCATGCGGCCCCGCACTCGTCGGCTCGGGCACGACCGATGTCGAGGTCCAGTTCCCCGAACAGCCGCCGATCGACGTCCACAGCGAACTGCTCGCCTTCAACGGTGGCTTCAAGGGCGGCGTCACGACCCTCTACATCCACGCTTACCTGACCGCGCCGGTCACCGCGGCGATCGTCACCACGGTGAAAATCAAAAAAGTGAAGAAAGGCCGCTACGGAACCGAATCGATTGCGAGCGTCCCGAAGATCGCTGGCGGCTCCGGCTCCGTCACCTACTTCAAACTGAAATTCGACAAGGGCATCATCTTCGCCAAGTGCCCAGATGGGCGCCTGCAGGCCCACGGCACCGGCGTCTTCGCCGACGGCACCAAAGCCTCGGCGACGGTGATCCGCCCCTGCACCCCGAAGGGCTGAGGGCGGTACGAGTCTGAGAGGCGGGCGGCGTGGGCTCTAGGCCCGCGCCGCCATCTCCTCGCGGATCTCCTTCGGCAGCATGAAGCGGACGTCCTCGTGGACGGTCCGCAGCTCGGAAACGTCGTCGGCGCCGCGCTCGCGGAAGAAGGAGACGAGGCTCTCGACCAGCTCCTCGGGCGCGGAGGCGCCGGAGGTGATCCCGACAGTCTCCACACCCTCCAGCCACTCCTCCTGGACCTGGGTGTGGTTGTCGATCAGATGCGAGGCGGAGCCGTGTTCGCGCGCGACCTCGACCAGGCGGTTGGAGTTGGAGGAGTTGGTCGAGCCGATCACCAGGACCAGGTCGCACTCGCGGGCCAGCTGCTTGACGGCGATCTGGCGGTTGGTGGTCGCGTAACAGATGTCGTCTGACTTGCTGCTGACGATGCCGGGGAACTTGGCCCGCAGGGCGGCGATCACCTCGGCGGTCTCGTCGACCGAGAGCGTGGTCTGGGTGATGAAGGCGACTTTGTTCGGGTCCGGGACCTCGAGCGTCTCGACTTCGTCGGCGGTTTCGATCAGGACGATGCTGTCGGGCGCCTCGCCGGTCGTCCCTTCGACCTCCTCGTGGCCCTCGTGGCCGATCATGATGATCGTGTAGCCCTGGGCGGCGAAGCGGCGGGCGGAGACGTGGACCTTGGTCACCAGCGGGCAGGTCGCGTCGATCGTCCGCAGCTGGCGGGCGGCGGCGTTCTCGTGGACGCTGGGGGCGACGCCGTGGGCGGAGAAGACGACCATCGCGCCCTCCGGCACCTCGGTCTCCTGCTCGACGAAGATCGCGCCGCGCTTGGCCAGCTCCTCGACCACGTGCTTGTTGTGGACGATCTCCTTGCGAACGTAGACGGGGGCGCCGTGGAGCTCGAGCGCGCGCTCGACGGTCTGCACGGCGCGGTCCACCCCGGCGCAGTAGCCGCGGGGAGCGGCCAGCAGCACCCGTTTGGGCGCGGTGACGGTGGCAGGCATTCCTTCAGGGTACAAGGCTTGAGAGCCCGCAAACTCGGGCATAAGTAGCCTTGTTCAATGGCAACCTCCGGACGTCATCTCGATCGGCTCACCGCCGTCGACGCCTCGTTCCTCACCAACGAGCATTCGAACAGCCACATGCACGTGGGCGCGGTCCTGATCTTCGAGGGGCCGCCGCCGAAGTACACCGACCTGGTCGAGCACGTTCGCAGCCGCCTGCCGCTGGTGCCGCGCTTCCGCCAGAAGCTGGTCGTGCCGCCGCTGGAGGCGGGCCGACCGCTCTGGGCCGACGACGTCAACTTCAACCTGACCTACCACATCCGCCACACCGCGCTGCCCGAACCGGGCGGCGAAGCGCAGCTGAAACGGCTGACCGGGCGGATCTTCTCCCAGCAGCTCGACCGCTCGAAGCCGCTCTGGGAGCTGTGGCTGGCGCAGAACCTGGATAACGACCGCTTCGCGATCCTGACCCAGACCCACCACGCGATGGTCGACGGGATCTCCGGCGTCGACATCGGCACCGTGCTCTTCGACTTCGAGCGCGAGGCGAAGCCGATGCAGCTGGAGGACGACTGGGTGCCGCAGCCGGAACCGGGGACGACCGAGCTGGTCGCCCGCGCCGCCGCCGACGTGGTCGCCGCCCCGGTGAAGCTCGCCGAGCGCGCGGTCGAGGTGGTCCGCAACCCGGAGACGACGGCGAAGAAGCTGGTCGAGGGGCTTGAGGGCGTCGGCGAGATCGTCACCGCCTTCGCCGACCCCGCCCCGGACGTGCCGCTGAACCAGGAGATCGGGCCGCACCGGCGCTACGTCTGGGCGCGCTCGGAGCTGGCGACCTTCAAGCAGATCAAGGACGCGCTCGGCGGCACCGTCAACGACGTGGTGCTCGCGGTGGTGACCGGGGCGCTGCGCACCTGGCTGCACGGGCGCGGGGTGCGGACCGAGGGGCTGGAGCTGCGGGCACTGGTGCCGGTCTCGATTCGCAGCGAGGACGAGCGCGGCAACCTCGGCAACCGGATCGCGCTGATGCGTGGGCCGCTGCCGGTCTATATCGAGGATCCGGTGCGGCGGCTGCGCACGATCAGTGACGGGATGGCGGGGCTGAAGCGCTCCAAACAGGCGCTGGGGGCGGAAGTGATCTCCCGCTTCAACGACTTCGCGCCGCCGACCCTGCTGGCCCAGGCCTCGCGGATCAACTTCTCCACCCGCCTCTTCAACCTGATCACCACCAACGTGCCCGGCCCGCAGATGCCGCTCTACGTCCTCGGCAAGGAACTGGAGGAGGTCTACCCGGTGGCCTTCCTGCCGCAGAACCACTGCCTGGCGGTGGCGATCATGAGCTACAACGGCAAGGTCGGCTTCGGCCTGCTCGCCGACTACGACTGCATGGAGGACATCGAAGTCGTCAGCAACGGGCTGAGCGAATCGCTGGCCGAGCTCGAGGCGGCGGCCGGCAAGAAGGTCAAGGCCGCGTAGCTCTGTCGCTTTTGTCTCGCTATGCGAGAGGAAGGCGACACTCCCCCCTCTCTAGGCTGTCCCCATGCCGCTTCTTCTGATTGCCCTCTTCATCGTCGTCCCGATCCTGGAGCTCTACGTGATCATCCAGGTCGGGCAGCTGATCGGCGTCTGGCCGACGCTGGCGCTGCTGCTGGCTGACGCGGTGCTGGGATCGATGCTGCTGAAACATCAGGGACGGGGCGCGTGGCGGCGCTTCAACGAAGCGCTGGCGGCGCGGCGGTTTCCCGGCAAGGAGGTGGCCGACGGTTTGCTGATCGTGATCGGCGGCACCCTGCTGCTCTCGCCGGGCTTCATCACCGATATCTTCGGAATCTTCCTGCTGATCCCGCCCACCAGGGCGATCGCCAGGCGCCTGCTGAAACGGCTGACGATCGGGCGCTTCATGGTCGTCGGCATGCCGGGCGGCGGACGCGGACCGTTCGGGCCACCGCCCGGGGACGCGGGCTCCCGGCCCAGCCGCGACTACGACTTCGAGGGCACGGCCGAAGAGGTGCCGCCACAGGGCAACGGCGACCCGCGCCTGCCGGGCGGCGACCGGGGCTGAGTTGGCGGGAGACGCCCGCCAGACCGAGCGGCTCCTCCTCCGCCAACCGACCGCCGACGACCGCTCCCTCTACCACTCCCACTTCATCCAGCCCGAGGTGGAACGCTGGCTGCGCCCCCCTCCCCTGCCGCCCTTCAACCCAGGGGCGGTTGACGAACTGGTCGAGGGTGACCAAGCCCACTGGTCAGACCACGGCTTCGGCCCCTGGGTCCTGATCGAGAAGGAGACCGGCGCCTTCGCCGGCCGCGGCGGCCTCCACTGGACCACGGTCGAAGACAGCGCGGCGATCGAGCTCGCCTGGAGCATCGAGCCCTTCCGCCACAACCGCGGCTACGCGACCGAGATGGCGACAGCAGCGATCGAGCGGGCGCGCGAGCTCCGGATCGAAAAGCTGATCGCGCTGGTCCTGCCGGCAAATGTCCCCTCGCGCCGAGTCGCCGAAAAGGTCGGCTGCGAGCGGAACGGCGAGGTCGACCACGCCGGGTTGCCGCACCTGCTCTACGAGCTGCGGCTCATCGACCGGACCCGCGGTGCTTCTTCACCCGTACGCAGCGCACCTTGCCGCGGACCTTCCGCTTCTTGAAGTGCTTCTTGCACTTCAGTCGCCGCTGAACCGCCGGCGCCGCGGGCTGAACCGGCGCTATGGCGGCGGCACTGGGACCTGGGTCGGTCGGCCCCCCATCCTGGCCCGGCTGATCGGGTACATCCTCGTCGACAACGAAGATTTCGGTGATGTTCGAGTCGGCGTCGGTCAGGTCGTCGCCGGAGATCGCGTCCACCTCCAGGAATGCCGACAGGTTCGCGGCGCCGGCGCTGAGCGTCGGCGTCAGGGTCTTGGTTTCTCCCGGGGCCAGCGTCAGTTCGTCCGGCAAGCCCGCGAGGCTGACGCCAGAGCCGGTCACCTCCAGCTGATATTGACGGGGTTCGGGTCGGTTGTTGGAAATCGTCAACTGCAGCGGAGCCGAAGTGTGGGATCGGATGCTGAGCTGGCCGGGACCTTCCAGCTGCACGGTCTGAAGGTCTCCCGCCGCTTCTTCCAGCTCCTCGACCTCGGCCTCTTCGAGGGTGGATTCTTCCGGCGCCGACACCGGGTCGCCGGCGCCGCCCAGAGCACCGCCGCCGTCGAACACGAGGCTGTCCCAGTCGTCGAAGTCGCGCAGGGTGCTGCGGGTGGAGTTGCCTCTGTCGTTGATGTTTGCCCCGTAGACGCCGCTGGCGATCTGGCCGTCGCAGTTCCAATCGACGTTGAAGGCCGACGGAAGCGGACCTCTCAGGCTTCCATTGGGGCAGAACCACTTGGTGGCGATATCGATGGCGGCGCTGTCGGGCTCCAATCCCTGCGCCTCGCTCAGCGAGTTCTCGTCGACCGGAGACAGGGTCCCGTCCGAGTAGTCGAGCAGTCCGAGCTGGCTGTACTTGTAGACGCCGGAGAGCTGCCAGTTGTAGTTCATCAGCGACGGGTAGTTGGGCTTGTAGTTGACGAACTGGTCGGTCACCGAGCCGCCGTGGGAGAGCCCGAGGTTGTGCCCGAGCTCGTGCATGAAGGTGCCGGCCTCCTTCAGACGCGTGGGCCCGCCATTGAACACGTCGTATGCGAGCATGAAGTCCCGCCCGGCAAAGCCCGCGTCGGTGTTGCCGCGGGACATCCCGGAATGCCCTGCGCTGTCGAAGGACCCGACGTAGAGCGCGAAGTGGAAGATGCGATTGCGCTCCGCCGGCAGAAGGGTTTTCCGGTAACCGTCGAAGGCCGCCGTCCAGTCGAAGTCTGATCCGCTCAGGCCCGCGATGCGAGCTGGGCCCTCGACCCCGTTGCCGGCCCTGCTTCGAGCGCCCCAGGTGGCGCCGGTGTCGGGGTTCATGAGGCTCCCGGGGCCGGCGTCGACGTGCAAGCGGATCCCATGAGCGTCGAAGGCCTGCTGCACGTCCCGCAGCGCGGCCAGCGAGGGCCGGCGGTTGCGAGTCGAGCAGAAGAAGAACAGGAAGCAGCTTTTCGTCCTGGTCCAACCGACCTGGATGAAGATGTCCGGCTTGTCCGGCGTCGCTCCGAAGTCGGACAGCTTCAGATCCGGCGTTTCGTCTCCGTTGGTGTCAACGCCGCCTTCCGGTTCCTCCCAGGAGTCGGGAAAGCCGTCGCCGTCACTGTCTTCGACCTGCTGTCCGGTAGGTGAGAAAGCAGTCAGATGGGAAAAGGAGGCGGTGCTCCCGGGGCCGATCGTCGTCGTCCAGGAGAGACCCGCGCCGTTGTCCTGGTGGGTGTCGCAGCCGCAGCTATCGGGGAAGGGCTGCTGGCTGCCGACCCAGCTCCAAACGTTGTCGTAGAAGCTCTCGTAGTAGTGCGATCCCGGCGTCAGGGGTGCCCACTGCTCGATCCGGCTACCAGGTTCCTGCCCGGCGGTGCAGGAGACGGCCCCGGAGACCGGATCGGCCGCCCCGTAGCCGAAGTCGCTGTCCTGCAGGTAGCAATCGCCGGCCCGGTACAAGGTCACCTGCCGAGCGGATGAATTTTCGTTGGTGATGGCGACTCTGGTCCCGTAGTCCTCGGCGCCCTCGACGTAGGTGTCGGTTTGGGTGATGCGAAAGCCGCCGCCGGCCACGACAGTGATGATCCGGTAGGGATTGCTCGAGGTCCCGTTGCCCGACGACACCTGTTCGACCGGGGTCCAGGAGGTGCGGGGGGAAGCGCTATCGCCAGCGGGGATGCCCGTCGGTCCGTAGAGGACGCCGTCGGCGGCCATCAGGGTCCCGCAGGCCGACCAACCGTAGAACTCGCCATGAGAGTCGCCGGCATGGGCCACGCCGCAGTTGAGGTCGGACGAGGTTTCGACCGTCGTCAGCGGTCCTTCGGAGAAGATCGCGGCTGCCTGCGAGGCGGTTGCGGCGACCAGTGAGACTGCCACGGCGGCGATCAGGACCGTCAAGAATCGACGTGCAGCAGACATGAACGAGAACCCCGTTTCTTGAGAACTAAGAATTACCCAAGCAATAACGGGCGGCAAAGTACCACATAGGTACTACTGAGTTCTTGGTTTTTCTCGCGTTCCTGCCGGAATTAGAACCCGAGGGCGAACTTGGCGTCCTCGGTCATCATCTCCGGGGTCCAGGCGGGGTCGAAGACCATCTTCGGGTGGACCGCGGTGACGCCGGGCATGTCGCCGACGAACTCGCGCATCTGTTCGGAGACCTGGGGGCCGATCGGGCAGGCGGGGGTGGTGAGGGTGAAGGTGACGTAGACCTCGGTGCCCTCGATGTTGACGTCGTAGACGAGGCCGAGGGAGACGAAGTCGAGCCCGAGCTCGGGGTCGATGACCTCCTCGAGGACCTCGTAGACGTCCTCGTCGGTGAGGGTTTCGTCGCTGGTCGCGTCGGTCGGTGCGGGGTTATCGGTCATAGGCGAATGGTAGCCGGGGGCTCAGCGCGGCTCCGGCGGCGGCCCGTCGGGCGCCGGTGCCAGCTCCAGCTGGAACCAGCCAACATCGCGCCAGGAGCCTTCCTTGAAGCCGATCTCGCGGTTGATCCCGCTCCGCTCGAAGCCGAGCGCTTCGTGCAGGCCGACGCTCGCCTCGTTCGGCAGGGTGATGCCGGCGCAGGCCATGCGGAAGCCGCGCTCGCGCAGGCGGGCGAAGAGGGTCTCGTAGAGAACCCGGCCGACGCCCTGGCCGCGGGCGCCCTCGGCGACGTAGACCGAGACGCTGGCGCTCCAGCGGTAGGCCGGGCGCTCGTTGAAGGCGGTCGCGTAGGCGTAGCCGACCACCTCTCCCCCGCGCTCGGCGACGAACCAGGCGTGGCTGGTGCCGTAGCGCTCGATCCGCGCCGCCAGATCGGCCGTGTCGGGTGCCCGTTCCTCGAAGGAGACCGGGCTGCCCTCGACGTGCGGCGCGTAGATCGCCGCGCAGGCGGCGGCGTCGCGGGTGGGGTCGGCGTCGCGGATCGTCAACTCGGACATGGGGACGGCAATCTAACCCGGTCACTAGGCTGCCGGGCCATGAGCTCTGGGGGCCGGATCGCGCGGCGGTCGATCGGAATCGTCTTTTCCGACGGTGGGCTGCTCGCCCTCACCGCGACCATGCCCGCGGGCGGGCGGGCGCACGGCGACGAGGAGGTCACCGCGGTCCTCTGCGACCCCGACGGCGCCCCGCTGACTTTCGAGGAAACGCTGCTCTCGACCGAGTACGGCGAGGACGGGGTGCAGCGGCGGGCGACTCTGGAGCTCTGGCCCAACACCGAGGAGATGCGGCCGCTGCGCGGCGCCGGCACCCTGATCAGCGCGGTCAGCGTCCAGCGCCAGGGAACCGAGTCGCAGATCGCTTTCTTCCGCTGGTCGGTCGAGGGCCGCGAGGGACTGGGCACCTACGAGATCGCCCGTGAAGCAGATGAGTGAGCCCCCGGCCAATGGCTTGCAGGCGATCGTCTGCGACTTCGGCGGCGTGCTGACGACGCCGCTGTTCGCCGCCTTCGCCGCCTTCCAGGACGAGGTCGGGATCTCGCCGGAAACGCTCGGCAAGGCGATGCGGGCCGGGTTGGCGGAGGGCGAGGAGCTGCCGCTGTTCCGACTCGAGCGCGGCGAAATCAGCGAGGACGAGTTCATCGAGCGGCTCGAGGACGGGCTGGAGACGATCCTCGACCACCGCCCGCACCTGCACCACTTCCGCCAGAAATTCTGGGGCGCGTTGCATCCCAATGACGAGATGATCGCGCTGATGCACGAGCTGAAGGACAGCGGCCTGAAGATGGCGATGCTGACCAACAACGTGCGCGAGTGGGAGCCGCTCTGGCGCTCGATGCTGCCGGTCGACGAGATCTTCGAGGAGATCGTCGACTCCGCCTTCGTCGGCTGCCGCAAGCCGGAAGCGCGGATCTACGAGCTGACCTTGGAGCGGATCGGGATGCCGGCCGAGGCCTGCCTCTTCATCGACGACCTGCCACCGAACATCGAGGGCGCCGAGGCGGCCGGGATGAAGGCGGTCCACTTCCGCGACAACGAGCAGGCGATCGGCGAGATCCGCGCCGCGCTCGGCTAGCCCGGCGCAGCTGGTTAGGCGCGCTCGCGCTCGATCGCGGCGCCGTTGCCGCTTGCCGGTGCTTCCCGCCAGCGACGGGCGAACGGCAGACGCCAGCTGTGCGGCGCGACCAGGGCGCCGATCTCCGACGGTCCCCACGACCCCTGCGGGTAGGGCTTCACCGGCGGCGGATCCTGCAGCAGCGGTTCGGAGACTTCCCAGAGCCGCTCGATCCCCGGCGCGGTGGTGAACAGGGTGCGGTCGCCAATCATCGCGTCGCGGATCAGCCGCTCGTAGGCCTCGACGGTCTCGCCGCGGTAGTCGGTTTCCTCCAGTGAGAACTGCATGCTCGCCTTCTCCAGCACCATCCCCATCCCCGGCCGCTTGCCGTAGAAGGAGAGCGAGACGCGGGAGGACTCGTCGAGGTCGAAGGTGAGGTGGTCGGGGCCGTAGCGGCCGACCCGCGAGTGCTGGGGGAACATCGCGTGCGGCGGCTCGCGGAAGGCGATCGAGATGATCCGCGCGCTTTCCCCCATCCGCTTGCCGGTGCGCAGGTAGAAGGGGACGCCGCTCCAGCGCCAGTTGTCGAGTTCGCAGCGCAGGGCGACGAAGGTCTCGGTGCTGGAGTCGTCATTGACGTCGGCTTCGGCGCGGTAGCCCTCGTACTGGCCCCGCACCACGTTCCTCGGGTCGAGCGGCTGCAGGCTGCGGAAGACCTTGTTCTTCTCGTCGGTGATCGGGTCCGGCGCCAGCGCCGTCGGCGGCTCCATCGCGACGAAGGCGAGGATCTGGAACAAATGCGTGACGACCATGTCGCGGAAGGCGCCCGTCTTCTCGTAGAACTGCGCCCGCGAGCCGACCCCGATCGTCTCCGGCACGTCGATCTGGATGTGGTCGATGTGGTTGCGGTTCCAGATCGGCTCGAAGAGGCCGTTGGCGAAGCGCAGCGCGAGGATGTTCTGCGCCGCCTCTTTGCCGAGGAAGTGGTCGATGCGGAAGACCTGGTCCTCACCGAGGACTTCGTGGACCATGTGGTTGAGCTTGCGGGCGCTGGCAAGGTCAGTCCCGAACGGCTTCTCCATGATCACCCGCGAGCGCTCCGAGAGCCCGCAGGTCTTCAGCATCTGGATCACGTCGGGGGCCGCGGTCGGCGGCACGCTCAGGTAGTGGAGCAGCCGCATTTCCGGCCCCAGCGACTCTTCCGCCTTGTCGACCGCCTCCTTCAGCCCCTCCGGCGCCTGCGAGTGCGGCACGTAGGAGAGCCGGTTGGAGAACTCATGCCACTCCTCGCCGCCGAAGGCGTGTCGCGCGTGCTCCCGGCACGCCTCTTCGGCGATCGCCCGGAACTCGGCATCGCTGATCTCCTCCATCGAAACCCCGATCACCCGAAACTCCGGCATCAGCCCCGCCTGGAACAACCGCAGCAACCCCGGCAGCA
>DASTSW010000058.1:0-4625 GCA_035760445.1 Solirubrobacterales bacterium
AGCCATAGCGAGATGTTTCTGGAGGAGGGGACCCGCGCCCCTCCCCGCCCTACGCAGCCTGATTCTTGAAGTAGTTCGCGTTGATCTCAGCGAATTTGGCCCACTCGGCCGGCAGCTGATCCTCGGCGAAGCAAGCGTCCACCGGGCAGGCCTCGACGCAGGCGTCGCAGTCGATGCACTCGTCCGGATCGATGTAGAGCTGCTCGACGTTGTCGTAATCGGCCTCGTCAGGCGTCGGGTGGATGCAATCGACGGGACATACCTCGACACACGAGTTGTCCTTCTGGCCTATGCATGGCTCGGCGATGACGTAGGTCATAAGGGAGGTTCTCCTAGCTCGTTTTACCGGGTGCCCGCCGGGGGCCCCGGCCAAGCGCGAGCGCACATTTTAGGGATGATGCGGACATGCTGCTGCTGACGGGGGCGACTGGAAGCATCGGATCACGGCTACTGCCGCTGCTTTTGGAGCAGGGACAGGAGGTTCGCTGCCTGGTGCGGGAGCCGCGGCGGCTGGGCTCGCGGCGGGTCGACGTGCAGATTGCGCTCGGCGATCTGGGCGAGATGTCGGACCCCTACCTGGTGCGCCAGGCGCTGCGCGGGGTCGACACGGTCATTCACCTCGCCGCCTCGATCCGCGACCAGCCACCGAAGCGAATCGAAGAGCTGAACGGGCTGGCGACGGTGAGGCTGCTGCGGGCGGCCGAGCGCAGCGGCGTCGAGCGCTTCCACTTCTTCAGCGCCCTCGAGGCCGAGAGCGCGCAGCGGACCCGCTTCTTCCGGGCGAAGTGGCTGGCCGAGCAGGCGGTGCTCTCCTCCCCCTTGCAGACCACGGTCTTCGCTCCCTCGATCGTCTACGACCACAGCGACCCGTGGATCACCCTGCTGCGCCGCTTCTCCTTCCTGCCGGTGCTGCCGGTCTCCGGCGAGGGCCAGGCGCGCTTCCAGCCGATCTGGGCCGCTGACGCGGCGCAATGCGTGACGGGCGCGCTGGCGACGGCGGATCCGCGGTCGCGCTACGAGTTGGCGGGGCCGGAAACGCTCAGCTATGACCAGATGTCCGACCTGGTCAGCCGCGTCGCTGGGCGGCCGCGGCCGCTGGTGCACCTGCCACTGCCGCTTGTCCGGGCGGGTTTGATCGCGCTGCGCTCCGTTTTCGGCGAGGCCGTGTTCGCTACTTGGGAGGAGGCCGAGTTGATGGAGGTCTCCATGCTCAGCGAGAAGGGGCCAGCCGACGCGCAGGCCCTTGGGGTCGAACCGCGAAGGATGAGCGATGTACTGGAGAGCGTCTAGATGGGGAGTACCTAGAAACGGCTCGTTGCTGCGGCTGCTGCTGGTTGCCGCGGTGGCGATGGCTGCCCTGCTCGCTCCGGCGCGCGCCGGAGCGGTCTCGCTGGTGCCGCCGAAGCCGAACGTCTTCCTCGGGGTCAGCGATCGCGGCACCACGACCGAATTCAACGAATTCGCTGAACTGACCGGCAAGCACCCGGCACTGCTGCAGACCTTCCATCCCTGGGGCAACAGCCTCAACGAGGCCTACGAACGCTGGCGCGAAACCGCGACGCGGCCGATCCTCCACATTTCCACCGCCGACGACCAGACCCTGGCCGAGATCATCACCCCGCAGCAGATCGCCCTCGGTTACGGCGACGACTACCTGCTGCAGCTGAACGACTTCTTCGCCAGCAAGGGCCTGCCCGCCTATATCCGCCCGCTGGGCGAGCCGAACCGCTGCCTCAACGCCTGGTCGGCGGTCAACTGCGACGGCTCGCAGAAAGGCGGCGAACACACGACCGGCTGGTACAAGCAGGCCTTCCGCCGCATCGTCGCGATCGTCCGCGGCGGCCAGAGCCTGGAAGGGGTCAACGCGACCCTGGCGGAAATCGGGCTGCCGCCGGTGAACCGGACCAAAGGGCCGCCTCCGACCGCCCTGCCGGCGGCGCCGGTGAGCATCATCTGGAGCCCGCTGCCGGGCGGCTCGCCGCGGGTCAAAGGCAACTTCCCCGGCAACTACTGGCCGGGGCGGCGCTGGGTCGACTGGGTCGGCACCGACTTCTACTCGCAGTATCCGGTCTGGAAAGACCTCAACCGCTTCTACGCCGGCAAACAGTGGAAGGGCATGCCGGTGGCGATGACCGAGTGGGCGGTCTCCGGCGAAGACGAACCGCGCTGGGTCAAGCAGACGATCGCCTGGACCGTCAAGCACCCCCGGGTGCGGATGCTCGTCTACTACCAGGGCTTCGGCCCCGGCAACCCCTACGACCTCCGCCTCTATCCGCGCACCACCAACACCCTGCGCCTCAAGATCCGCCGCCCCAACTTCCTCTCCACCGCCGACTACAACGCCAGCCTCTACCCCCCGCTGCCCCCCAAGCCGAGGAAAAAATAGCCCCATCCCACGCCGACGGGACGATTTCCCTACATATCGGCGTATTTTCGTCCCGTCAACGAGGAGCTCCGCGGGACAGAAGTTGGCGAAGGGTTCGAGTTACGCGCTCGGGTTCGTCCACTACTTGACGCCAGGTGACGCGGATGACTGTCCAGCCGGCAGAAGCTAGCCGTTGGTCGCGCTCTCGATCCTTCTCGAAAGCCGCAACGGTCCCGTGGACACGGCGGCTGTCGGCTTCGACGATTAGCTGGGCGTCCCGCCACATGAAGTCCGGCATCATCGAGATGCCTTCGATGACCAGGTGGCCGTTCACCTCTGCCGGTCTGAAACCTGCTCTCTTGAACAAACGCAGGAGCTTCTTCTCGAGCTCGCGGCGCGTCTCTTGTTCCTGCGGATCGTGATCCTCAATGGCCAGTCGGAGCCGAGCGACCCCTCGGCGGCCCTTGCTTCTCTTCAACAACTCGACCATGTCCGTCAAGTCGAAGACACCTTCGACTTCGGCCTGATTCACCGCGTACCGGAGCGTCCGAGGTGGCTGACTGGCGGCGATGTCGAGCAACGTCCGAGGGAGGCTCGTGCACGGAATCCCATCAATCGTCGTCCGGTCGGCGGGAGTCAGCGTTCCGTCGCGGTGCGCAGCGATCCCATCTGGGCAGCGTCCCCGCCGATTGGGCGCGATGACATCTACGCGGCTGCGGGAGTCGTCAAGGATGCCATGCAGGTACGCCGCTGATCGGTGGGAAAGAACCGCCCCGGAGCCGCAGGCGAGTACCGCTGCGATCAGATGACCGCGCCGATCAAGTAGCCGGTGGCCAACGGCAAAGACACCTTGATGCACACGATGCAGACGCCCGACCGCGACACGCCTGTCGACAACCTTTACGTGGAGCCCTAGGCCTTCCAGCTGCCACAGAGCCACCACCCCGTACTGCCGGGCCGCCAACTCGGCCATGGCTCGGTCTACCCCAATATCCTGCCGACGGGACGATTTCCCTACATATAGGGGTATTTTCGTCCCGTCGGCGGAGGAGTTCGCTGACATGTCCGGAGCGTGGCGGGCTCCGGCGCGCTTGTGGTGCGCACGGAGTCACGGGAACGAGCCGTCTCTCGCGCGGACTCGGAACTTCTGGGCAAAAAGAGAGGCCCGGTTGCCCGGGCCTCTCGAAACTGCTCCGCGTTAGCGGTGGGCTACATCATCCCACCCATGCCGCCCATGTCGGGCATGGCACCAGCGCCGCCGCCGTTCTCCTCCGGCGGTTCGGCGATGATCGCCTCGGTCACGAGGATGTTCTTCGCGATCGAGGCGGCGTTCTCCAGGGCCGAACGGGTGACCTTGGTCGGGTCGATGACGCCGGCCTTGATCAGGTCGCCGTACTCGCCGTTGGCTGCGTTCAGGCCTTCGCCCTCCTTCAGCTCGCGGACCTTGTTGACCACGACCGAGCCCTCGAGGCCGGAGTTCTCGGCAATCTGCCGCACCGGCTCCTCCAGCGAACGGTGGATGATCCGGGCGCCGGTCTTCTCGTCCGGCTCGTCCAGGCTCTCCGGGTCGAGGCCGGCCTGCGCGTTCAGCAGGGCCACGCCGCCGCCCGGCACGACACCCTCCTCGAGGGCCGCGCGGGTCGCCTGCAGCGCGTCCTCGACGCGGTGCTTTTTCTCCTTCATCTCGGTCTCGGTGGCGGCGCCGACCTTGACGACGGCAACACCTCCGGCGAGCTTGGCGAGGCGCTCCTGGAGCTTCTCGCGATCGAATTCGGAGTCGGTGTTCTCGACCTCGGATTTGATCTGCTTGATCCGGCCCTTGATGTCCTCGGCGTCACCGCCGCCGTCGATGACGGTGGTGGTGTCCTTGGAGACGACGACGCGGCGCGCCTTGCCGAGCTGAGCCAGCTGGGTGTTCTCCAGTTTCAGGCCCATCTCCTCGGTGATCACCTCGCCGCCGCTGAGGATCGCGATGTCCTCGAGCATCCGCTTGCGGCGATCGCCGAAGCCGGGGGCTTTGACGGCGACGCCGGTGAAGGTGCCGCGGAGCTTGTTCACGACCAGGGTCGCGAGGCACTCGCCCTCGACGTCCTCGGCCACGATCAGCAGCGGTTTCCCGCCCTGCATCACCTGCTCGAGCACCGGCAGGATGTCCCGCACGGAGCCGATTTTCTGGTTGGCGATGAGGATGTAGGGGTCGTCCAGCACCGCCTCCATGCGGTCCTGGTCGGTGACCATGTACGGCGAGATGTAGCCCTTG
>DASTSW010000059.1:0-25475 GCA_035760445.1 Solirubrobacterales bacterium
CTCGGAGTGGGCGCAGTGGTGGCAGACGAGGCGGCCGCTGTGGCGGTGGACGATCAGCGAGACGTCGCAGTTGGGGCAGTCCCAGTGGTGGCCGCAGGAGCGGCAGGTGAGCCAGGGGGCGAAGCCGCGGCGGTTGATCATCACGATCGCCTTGGCGCCGGCGGCGCGGACCCCCTCCAGCGCCTCCCAGGTCTCGGCGTGGATCGGGCCCGAGCGCGGGTCGGCCTCGCGCATGTCGACCAGGTGGACCGGCGGCATCCGGCGGCCGTCGACCCGCCGCGGCAGCTCCAGCCGCGGCAGCTCCAGCCAGCTCTCCGGCCGCGGCGTCGCGGTCCCGGCGACCAGCACCGCGCCCTGGTCCTCGGCCCGTTTGCGGGCGACGGCGCGAGCGTCGTAGGTCGGATCGCCCTCCTGCTTGTAGGAGGGGTCGTGCTCCTCGTCGATGACGATCAGGCCGAGGTCGCGGACCGGAGCGAAGACGGCAGAGCGGGGGCCGACGCAGACGCTGGCCTCGCCGCTGCGCAGCCGCTGCCACTCGTCGTAGCGCTCCCCCGCCGAGAGGGCAGAGTGGATGACCGCGAAGCGGTCGCCAAGGCGGGCGCGGAAGCGGGCTACCGCCTGCGGCGCGAGGCCGATCTCGGGAACGAGGACGATCGCGCCGCGGCCCTGCTCCAGCGCCGCCTCGACCGCGGCCAGGTAGACCTCGGTCTTGCCCGAGCCGGTGACGCCGTGGAGGAGCAGCTTCGGCGGGGCGCCGGCTTCGCCGTCGAGGGCGGCGACGATCGACTTGACCGCCTCCTCCTGCTCGGGCAGCAACTGCGGGCGGGTGACGGCGCCGCCGAGGCCCGATTCGGCTGGGGCGCGGCGCACCGAGGCGGTGTGGGTGGCGACAAGGCCGCGGCCCTCGAGCCGGCGCAGGGTGGCGCGGTCGGAGCCGATCGCGGTCGCCAGCTCGCCGGAGGACATCTCGCCCGCGCGCAGCGCCTCCAGCACGGCGCGCTGTTTCGAGCCGAGGCGCTCGCCGCCGTCGAGGGCCGCTTCGCCGGCGGGCAAGATCGCGGCGCGCAGCTCGGTTTTGGCACGAACGGTGCGGGCGCCACTACCGGTCCCGGTCCCCGGCGGCAGCACCAGCTGCAGGCCGCGTGAGGGGGTCGAGCAGTACTCGCGGGCGACCCAGAGGCCGAGCCGGACCAGCTCCGGCGTCGCCCCCGCCTCCAGCGCCTCGATCGGCTCGGATAGGCGCTCGGGCGGCAGCTCGGAGGTATCGGCAACCTCGACCACGACCCCCAGCAGGCGCCGTGGCCCAAAGGGGACGCGGACGACGCTGCCGACCCCGACCGCCTCCATCGCCTCCGGCCGGCGGTAGTCGAAGGGGCCGCGCAGGGAACGCGCGGTGGTCAGGGGCTCGACCCGGAGAATCGCCATCCGATCGAGGTTATGGGTGCCGGGGGATGGCCTGGTTTCCCGCCAGGAGAGGCCATATGCTGCGCCGCGTGAGCATCAACCTCAACCCCGGCGAGCGGGTGATCTTCCAGGGACACCCGTCGTGGCGGGCGATCCTCGGCTTCTACCTCAAAGGGGTCGTCGTCGCGGTGATCCTCGGGGTGATCGCGAAGCTGATCTGGGGTAACGGGACCGCCTTCCTGGTGATCCTCGTCGTCCTCGCGGTCACCGTCCTCGCCGGCTTCGTCAAGCGAGTGGCGACGACCTACACGATCACCGACCGCCGGCTCAACATCAAGCGGGGGATCATCTCCCGCGAGATCCAGGAGACGCGCCTGGAGCGGGTCCAGAACGTCAACTACAGCCAGAGCGTCTACCAGCGGCTGATGCAGATCGGCGACGTCGACTTCGACACCGCCGCCACCGACGACTACAACTTCGTCTTCGTCGGCGTCGCCGACCCAGGCGACGTCGTCCACGCGGTCGACCAGGCGACCGGCGTCAACTCAGCCGGATCGCACGGCCTGGGCGAGGCCCAGCCGCCGAGCGCCTAGCTAGGCCGCGGCGGCTTCGACTCCCGCCGCCTCGCGGAGGGCGTCGGCGCGGTCGGTCCGCTCCCAGGTGAAGTCCTCGTCGCTGCGGCCGAAGTGGCCGTAGGCAGCGGTCTTCTGGAAGATCGGGCGGTGCAGGTCGAGGTACTCGCGGAAGGCGCCGGGGCGCATATCGAACTCGGCCTCGACCAGTTGGGAGATCCTGGTGTCGGGCAGCTTGCCGGTGCCGAAGGTCTCGACCATCAGGCTGACCGGGTGGGCGACGCCGATCGCGTAGGCGACCTGGACCTCGCAGCGCTGCGCCAGGCCGGCGGCGACCACGTTCTTCGCCACGTAGCGGGCGGCGTAGGCAGCAGAGCGGTCGACCTTGGACGGGTCCTTGCCGGAGAAGGCGCCGCCGCCGTGGCGGGCCATGCCGCCGTAGGTATCGACGATGATCTTGCGGCCGGTGAGGCCGGCGTCGCCGACCGGGCCGCCGATCACGAACTTGCCGGTCGGGTTGACGAGGAACTCGCTCTGCAGCTCGTTCGGGTCGAAGCGGTCGGGGACCTCGGCTTCGAGCACCGGGAGGACGACGCCCTCCCACAGCTCGGGCTTGATCTGGGTCTGCGAGTCGATCCCCTCGTCATGCTGGGTGGAGATCAGGAGCTTTTCGACGGCGACCGGGCGGCCGCCGGCATAGCGAACCGAGACCTGGGTCTTGCCGTCAGGGCCAAGGTAGCCGAGCGCCCCGTCCTTGCGGACCGCGGCGAGCCGTTCCGCCAGGCGGTGGGCGAGGTGGACCGGCATCGGCATCAGCGCCTCGGTCTCGTCGCTGGCGTAGCCGAACATCATCCCCTGGTCGCCGGCCCCGGCGACATCGAGCTCGTCGGTGTCCGACGGGTCGACCTTGGTCTCGTAGGCCTGGTCGACGCCCTGGGCGATGTCGGGCGACTGCTCGTCGAGCGAGACGATCACCGAGATGTGGTCGCAGTCGTAGCCGTAGCCGCCGCCCTTGTAGCCGATCTCCCGCACCGTGTCGCGGACGATGTCCGGGATGTTGAGGTGGGCGCTGGTGGAGATCTCCCCGGAGACCACCGCCATGCCGGTGTTGACGAGGGTCTCGCAGGCAACCCGGCCGCCCGGATCCTCGCTCATGATCGCGTCGAGGACGCCGTCGGAGATCTGGTCGGCGACCTTGTCCGGATGGCCCTCGGTGACTGACTCCGACGTGAAGAGGTACTCGCCCTCGGCGAGCGGCTTTGAAGTAGGCATGGCGGAAGAGTAAAGGAATGTCGAGTGAACCTGACCGGCGCTCAGGAGTAGCGTCTGCGACCCGAGGCGGGGGTGAAATCGATGACGAGCGGGACCCCCTCCAGCTCGTAGGTCTCGCGCATCCGGTTCTCCAGGTGGTAGGCCCAGTCGCGGACGATCAGTTTGCGGTCGTTGACCTGGATCGCGATCCGCGGCGGGCGCTCCCCCACCTGCGCCGAGTAGTAGAGCCGCAGGCGCTTGCCGCGGCGGGACGGCGGCGGCGCCTTGGCGACGACGTCGTTGACGAAGCGGTTCAGCTCCGGGGTCGGGATTCGCTGGCCGGCCTTGTCGGCGAGCTGTAGAGCCCGCGGCAACAGGGCGCCGACGTTGCGGCCGCGCTGGGCGGAGACGGTGATCACCGCTGGCCGCAGCCGCAATTTGCGCTCGACTCGGGCGCGGGCGTCGTCGATGTCGGTGGTGGTGATGTCCCACTTGTTCATCGCCAGCAGGCTGGCGCAGCCGGCTTTCATCGCCATCTCCGCGACCCGCAGGTCCTCGCTGGTGACGCCCTCGGAGGCGTCGCAGACGATGATCGCCACGTCGGCCCGCTCGACCGCGCGTTCGGAGCGCAGCTGGGCGTAGTAGTCGACCGTGCCGGCGACCTTGGAGCGGCGGCGCAGCCCGGCGGTGTCGACCAGGACCACGGGGCGGCCGTCGACCTCGAGCCGGGTGTCGATCGCGTCGCGGGTGGTGCCGGCGATGTCGGAGACGATCACCCGGTCGGAGCCGAGGAAGGCGTTGACGAGCGAGGACTTGCCGACGTTGGGCCGGCCGATCACCGCGACCCGCACGGAGTCGTCCTCCTCGGTCTGCGGCTCGCGCTCGCCAAGCGCCTCGACGACCGCGTCGAGCAGGTCCCCAGTGCCGAGCCCGTGGGTGGCCGAGACGGGCAGTGGCTCGCCCAGCCCCATCGCGTGGAATTCGGCGGCGATCCCATAGTCATCGCCGCGATCGGCCTTGTTGACGACGGCGAGGACCGGGACCTTGGCGCCGCGCAGGGTCTTCGCCAGCTCGGCGTCGCCGGCGCGGAGGCCGGCGCGGCCGTCGACGACCAGCAGGATCGCGTCGGCTTCGGCGATCGCCAGCCGCGCCTGGGCCTGCACGTCGCGGGCCAGCTCGGCCTCGTCGCCGAGGTCGATGCCACCGGTGTCGATCAGCTCGAAGGCGACGCCGTTCCACTCGGTGGAGAGGCGCTTGCGGTCGCGGGTGACGCCGGGCTCGGGCGAGGTCACCGCCTCGGTCCCTCCGACCAGGCGGTTGACGAGGGTGCTCTTGCCGACGTTGGGGAAGCCGACGACGGCGACGGTCGGCAGGCTCATGCGAGCCCCCGCTCGCGGGCGAGGGCGACGACCCGCGCCACGACCTGCTGCAGGGAGAGCTCCGTCGTGTCGAGCTCGACCGCGTCGGCGGCGGCGCGCAGGGCACCGTGCTCGCGCTCGGTGTCGCGCGCGTCGCGCTGGCGCTGGGCGGCCAGCACCGTCTCGAAGTCCTCGCCGGTCTGCGCCGCGCGGCGGCGCGCCCGCTCCTCACCGGAGGCGTTGAGGAAGATCTTCAGGGGCGAGTCGGGGCTGACCACGGTGCCGATGTCGCGCCCCTCCGCGACGTAGCGGCCGGCCTCGATCAGCTGCCGCTGGCGGGCGACCATCGCCTCCCGCACCCGTGGGTGGACCGAGACCCGCGAGGCGGCGGCGGTGACCTCGGGGGAGCGCACCTCGCGGCTGACGTCGCGGTGGCCGAGCAGAACCAGGCGGCCGTCGAAGCCGATCTCCAGCCCCTCGGCCAGCTCGCCAAGGGCGCTGCCGTCGTCGAGGTCGATGCCGCCCTCCAGCGCCGCCAGCGCCACGCAGCGGTACATCGCCCCGGAGTCGAGGTAGGTGAAGCCGACCTCGGCAGCGACGGCGCGCGCGACCGTGGACTTGCCGGCCCCGGCGGGCCCATCGATCGCGATCACCATGGCGGCAGCGTATTGACGATGCTCAGCGGCCGAGCAGCGAGGCGAGATCCGCCTCGAAGCCGGGGTAGCTGACCGCGGCGGCGTCCATGCCGATCACCTCGACGCCCTCGGTCGAGGCGAGGCCGGCGACGGCGCCCAGCATCGCGATCCGGTGGTCGCCGTGGGACTCGATCGTGCCGCCCCGCAGACCGCCGGTGCCCTCGATCACCATCCCGTCGGCCATCGGCTCGACCTTGCCGCCGAGCGCCCGCAGCGCCGTGGTCACGGTCTCGATCCGGTCCGACTCCTTGCGCCGCAGCTCCTCGGCGTCGCGGATCACGGTGGTCCCCTCGGCGAAGCAGGCGGCGAGGGCGACCAGCGGCAGCTCGTCGATCGCCAGCGGGATCTCGGCGCCGCCGATTTCGGTGGCCTGGAGGGGCGCGGAGCGGACGCGAAGAGTCGCGATCGGCTCGCCGCCCTCCTCGGTCTCGCCATCGCGCTCGATCTCGGCACCCATCCGCTCGAGGATCGTCAGCAGGCCGGTGCGGGTCGGGTTGACGTTGACGCTGTGAAGGGTGATTTCGCTATCCGGGACCAACAGAGCAGCGACGATGAAGAAGGCGGCCGAGGAGATGTCGGCGGGGACCGTGATCGGCCCCACCTCGAGGCGCTCCGCCGGTCGCACGATCACCGCGTCGCCGTCGCGCTCGACCGCGGCCCCAGCCGCGGCCAGCATCCGCTCGGTGTGGTCGCGGCTCGGCAACGGCTCGACGATGCGCGTCTCTCCCCCCGCCAAGAGGCCGGCGAAGACCAGGCAGGACTTGACCTGGGCGCTGGCGATCGGCATCTCGTAGGTGGCCCCGTGCAGCGTCGTGCCCTGAATCTCCAGCGGCGGCAGGCGGTCTTCACGAGCGCTGAGGTTGGCCCCCATTCGCCGTAACGGGACGGCGATCCGGTCGACCGGCCGGCGGCGAATCGACTCGTCGCCGTCGAGCGTCCAGGCCCCTCCCTCCTGCCCCGCCAGCCAGCCCGGCAGCAGCCGCAGCAGCGTCCCCGCATTGCCGACGTCGATCGTCGCCGGACCGGCGCCGCGCAAACCCACGCCACCGATTCGCAGTCCCTCCTCTGGGCTCCCGGCCACTCGTGCTCCCACGGCCACGACCGCCGCCAGCGTCGAGCGCGTATCGGCGGCGTCCAGGTATCCCGTGATCTCCGTCTCCCCGTCCCCCATCGCCGCGATCAGGGCCGCGCGGTGGGAGATCGACTTGTCCGAGGGCGGGCGCAGCGAGCCGCGCAGCGGTCCGGAGGACTCGAAGCGAGCGGCGCTCATTCGTTCACGGCCGAGACGGTGTGACCGAGCTGACGCACCAGCTGCTCGGCCTTCGTCGCCTGCTCGTCGCCGCCGACCCAGACCGAGACCGCTCCGGAGGTCATGTCCGGCGCCGGGTGCAGGGCCATGTCCTCGATGTTGACCCCCGCCTCGCTCAGCGCCAGCGCCAGCTCGGCGATCGTCCCCGGCTTGTTGGCGACGACGATCCGCAGCTCTCGCAGCGGTCCCGCCTCCGACTCAGCGTCGAGTAGGTGGCGGCGGTCGTCACCCGCGGCGGCGTGCCAGGCGGAGAGCGCCTCGCGGTCACCGCTGCGGATCAGCTCCGCGGCCCGCTCGAGCCGCTTGGCGACTGAGTCGACCGACTCGGCCACCGCCTCGCGGTTGCTGGCGAAGATGTCGGCCCAGATCGCGGGGTTGGAGCCGGCGACGCGGGTCGCGTCGCGGAAGCTCGGACCGACGTCGGGCAGGCGCTCGGTGTCTTGAGTCAGCGACTCGACTCCCTCGCTGGCTAGCGCGTTGGCGAGCACATGCGGCAGGTGGCTGACCGTCGCCATCAGCCGGTCGTGGCCGGCGGGGTCGATCGCCTGCGGTCGCGCACCCAGCGCCGAGAGCGCCCGCTGCAGGCGATCGTAGAGCAGGCCGCTGACCTGCTCTGTCGGGGTCAGGTACCAGCGGGCGCCATCGAAGAGGTCCTCGCGGGCGTTCTCCACCCCGGCGGTCTCCGCCCCCGCCAGCGGGTGGCCGCCGATGAAGCGCTCGTCCTCGCCGACCGCGGCGACCAGCTCGCCCTTGGTCGAACCGACATCGGTGACCGCCGTCTCCGGCCCCGCCGCCGCCAGCGCTTCGCGCGCCTGCTCCGGCAGTACCGCCACCGGCGCGCAGCAGAAAACCAGGTCGGCGCCCTCGCAGGCCTCGGCGAGCGAGCCGGCGGCGCAGTCGATCGCCTCCAGCTCAATCGCGCGCTGTAGCCGCTCCGGGCTGCGCCCGTAGCCGACCACCTCGGCCTCCAGCCGCCGCCGCGCGGCGAGCCCGATCGAGCCTCCGATCAGGCCCACCCCGAGGACGGCGATCCTCATGCGCAGGCGGTCACCTTCATGAGCCGCGCCGCGCCTCCACTGCGGAAGCGAACCGCTCCAGCGCGGTGACCGTGTCCTCCCAGTCGATGCAGGCGTCGGTGATCGACTGCCCGTAGGTCAGCTCCTCGCCCGGGACCAGGTTCTGCCGACCCTCGACCAGGAACGACTCCAGCATCACCCCGACGATCGCCTTGTTGCCATCCGCGACTTGGTCGGCGATGTCGCCCGCGGCGAAGAACTGCTTTTCCGGGTCCTTGCCGCTGTTGTCGTGGGAGGCGTCGATCACCAGCCGCTCGGGCAGGCCGGCGACGCCCAGCGTCACCAGCGCGTCCTCGACCTCGGGCGGGTGGTAGTTCGGCTCGCCGTGGCCGCCGCGCAGGATCAGGTGGCAGTCCGGGTTGCCGGTGGTGTGGAGGATCGCCGGCATGCCGGCGTCGTCGATCCCGGCGAAGGCATGCGATGCCGCCGCCGCCCGCACCGCGTCGACCGCGATCTGGATGTTGCCGTCGGTCCGGTTCTTGAACCCGATCGGCATCGAGAGGCCGGAGGCGAGCTGGCGGTGCGTCTGGCTCTCCGAGGTCCGTGCCCCAATCGCCCCCCAGGCAACCGCGTCGGCGATGTACTGCGGCGTGATCGGGTCGAGGAACTCGCAGCCGATCGGCAGCCCGGTGTCGAGTACCTCCAGCAGCAGTTTGCGGGCGATCCGCAGGCCGGCGTTGACGTCACCGCTTTCGTCCAGGTGCGGGTCGTTGATCAGCCCCTTCCAGCCGGTCGTCGTCCGCGGCTTCTCGAAGTAGACCCGCATCACGACCAGGATCTCCTCGCGCAGCGCCCGCGCCGTGGCGCTCAGCTTCGTCGCGTACTCCATCGCCGCCTTTGGGTCATGCACGCTGCACGGGCCGACCACGACCATCAGCCGCGGGTCTTTTCCCGACAGCACGTCGCGGACTTCCTCGCGGCCGCGGACCACCGCTTTGGACCGCTCCTCGCCAAGCGCCAGCTCGCTGAGCAGCCGTTCCGGCGGCACCAGCTCCACCACTTTGGCGATCCGCTGATCGCGGACGCCGTCTCGTTTCGTCCCCTCCATCCCGATGAACATTTTGCCTCTACCTTTCTCCAAACCCCTGAAATCGTACTTTCTGGTCGATCGCTGCCGGGGCAGGTCGGAGCGAACGACCAAACCTTGTAGGGCGCCCGACCGGAAGATGTGAAGTCTTCGGACGGCAGTGGGCCGCCGGGCCGGACGCCTAGCTAAATCGCCAATAGGTGAGGTAGCCGCACGCGACGGCAGCGGTGGGCGCTGCAGTGGTCGCGGATGTCGGCTTGTCCAACCTCACAGTCCCGACGTTGTATCACGGGCTCGCTTTTAGTCAAGTAATTCCGACAGGCCACGCAGGAAGCGCTCGTTCTCCGCCGCGGTGCCGTAGCTGACGCGGATGTGGCCGGGGCCGCCGAGGGCCTTGCCGGGACGGACCGCGATCTCGCGCTCGGCGAGGCCGGCGATCACCGCGGCTTCGTCGGCGTCGCCGAGGTCGATCCAGGAGAAGTTGGCGTGGGTCTCGGAGGTCTGGAGGCCGAGCTCGAGCACTCCCTCCTCGACGGTGAGGCGGGCGGCGATCGTGCTCTCGACCCGGCGCAGGACGTCGTCCTGGTGGAGGATCGCCTCCGCCCCGGCCGCCTGGGCGAGGGCGTTGACGCTGAAAGGCTGGCGCACAGCGTCGACCGCGGCGCGGAACTTCGGCGAGCCGATCGCGTAGCCGACCCGCAGCCCGGCCAGGCCGTAGCACTTGCTGAAGGTACGGAGGACGACGAGGTTGGGGAAATCGGCGAGCAGGTCGAGGCTCGCATCGGGGTCGTCGTGGGTCTGGAACTCGACGTAGGCCTCGTCGAGGATCACCGTCACGTGCTCGGGGATCCGCTCGCAGAAGGCGGCGATCTCGGCCGCGGGGATGTGGGTCGCGGTCGGGTTGTTCGGATTGCAGACGATCAGCAGCTGGGTCGCCGCGGTCACCTCGGCCGCCATCGCGTCGAGGTCGTGGACGTCGCCCGCGGCCAGCGGCACGCGGATCTCGCGGGCGCCGGTCAGCGCCGGCAGGTACGGGTACATCGAGAAGGACGGCCAGGCGTAGACGATCTCGGCGCCGGGCTCGCAGAGCGCCTCGGCGGCGGCGAGGAGGATCTCGCAGGAGCCGTTGGCGACCGCGATCCGGGCCGGCTCGGCCTCGTAGCGCTCGGCGAGGCGCCGGCGCAGCAGGGTCGCGTCGGGGTCGGGATAGCGGTTCATCGCCGCCGCGGTCGCTTGGATCGCCTCGACCACCTTCGGGTGCGGCGGGAAGGGCGACTCGTTGGAGGCGAGCTGGGCGATGTTCCCTGAGGCGATCGCCTCAGGCGCCTGCCCGGTCGGGACCCCGGCCTGGTAGCCCGGCATGCGGGCGAGCTTCTCGGCGAAAGTGATCGTCATCGGCGACCGATTGTGACGGACGCGGGCGGAGCGCTCTACTGAGCCGCTTCGAGGTCGGTCCGCAGCTTCTGCGCCTCGCCGACGTAGACGTGAATCGGCACGTGCTCGGCCGGCGCGTAGAAGTGCAGCATCACCCGGATCACCCGCGGCATCGAGCCGGGGACCGGGATCTCCCGGCAGCACATCAGCGGCACCATTGTCAGCCCGAGGTCCCGAGCGGCGACGGCGGGGAACTCGGCATCCAGGTCGTCGGTCGTCGTGAACAGGCAGCTGACCATCGCCTCCGGCTCCAGCCGATTGCGCTCGATCAGTTCCCGCATCAGCTCCTCGGTCGCCCCAAGGATCGCCTCCGCCTCATTCGCCTCAGCCTGCACGGCACCCCGCACCGCAAAGAGTCGCTGCTGGGGTGGCTGATGGGCGCCGAGCGGCAACTCGCCGTTGCTTCCGTTCTCGGTCACTCCGCACATCTTCCCAAAGCCGGGGGGCGAAAATCACAGCGGTGCGCCTTATCCGCCCATGACGCGGGAAAGGAACACCGCTGCAGGCAACCACCTGGCAACTCTTGCTGGCAACCAACACGGCGTGGTCGCCCGCGCGCAGTTGCGCGCCCTGGGCCTCGGTGAAGACGCCATCGACCACGCTGCTCGGACCGGCCGCCTTCATCGCGTGTTCCGTGGCGTCTACGCGGTGGGATATCCCACCATCAATGAGCGCGGGCGACTCATGGCCGCGGCGCTCGCCTGCGGCAAGGGTGCTGCCATCTCCCACCGGAGCGCAGGAGCGTTACTTGGCCTACTCGACAAGGGCCCCGTGGTTATCGACGTGATCGCGCCGCCCTCACGCGGCCGGAAGATCGACGGCATTCGGTTCCACCGCGTGCGGCCGCCGCGACTCGATGAGGTCGGGACCGTCGCCGGAATCCCCTGCACCAGCCCGGCGCGGACGCTGGTGGACCTCGCGGGGACCGTGGGCGACTGGACGCTGCGTAGCTGCTTCGAGCGAGCGGCGCAGAAGAAATCCCTCGACATCGCGGCGATCGAGGCGTCGATGGATCCGGGACGGCGGGGCAACCGCAGCCTTCGCGCCTTGATCGCCGAATGGCGCAAGGCGGCGCCGGTCGCGAAGAAGGGGCACCTCAAGAGCCCGCTGGAGGCGAAGGTGCTGCCGCTCGTCCTCGCGCGCGATCACCCCGCCCCGCTTCTCAACGCTCCGGTCGAGATCGCCAAAGGCCGGATCGAGGTCGACTTCCTCTGGCCAAACCACCGCTTCGCCCTCCAGGCGGACAGCCGCGACTTTCATGCCACCCACATCGCCTTCGAGCGAGACCGCTGGCGCGACCGGGAACTCCTCCGCGTTGGCTACGCCACCCTCCGCGTCACGCACCGCCAGGCCGAAACCGAAGCGGGCGCCATCGCGGACACCATCGCCTCCCGGCTCTCAAAGGGCGCGTAGCTGGGCAACCTCGGTATCCGAGAGGCGGCGCGCCCCGCCCTCCTTCAAGCGCCCGAGCGCCAATGGCCCGAACCGAACCCGTCGCAACCCCGTCACGCGATTCCCCACCTCCTCGACCATCCGCCGCACCTGGCGGTTGCGGCCTTCGCGGAGGACGATCTCGACCTCGCGCTCGGCGAGGCGGCGGACCTCGGCGGGGCCGGTCGGTCCGTCTTCGAGCTCGACTCCCTTACGCAGGCGCTCGAGATCGCGGTCGGCGATCGGGGCGCGCAAGCGCACTCGATAGGTCTTGGGAATTTCGTAGCGCGGGTGCGTCAGGCGGTTGGCCAGCTCGCCGTCGTTGGTCAGCAGCAGCAGGCCGGTGGTGTCGGCGTCGAGACGCCCGACGGGGTACAGCCGCGCCTCCGTTTCGACCAGCTCGACGACCGCCGTCCGGCTGCCCGGCTCGCGCGCGGTCGAGACCACGCCGGCCGGCTTGTTGACCGCCCAGACCTCGCGCGCCTCGGACGCCACCGGCTGCCCGTTGACCCGCACGTCGTCGCCCGTGGCGACGTCGCGCGCCGGGTCGGTGACCACCTCGCCGCCGACCGTGACCAGACCCTTGGCGACGATCTCCTCGGCTTTGCGCCGCGAAGCGACCCCGCCGTGGGCGAGGAACTTCGCCAGCCTCACGGCTCGGCGCGCTGTTCCCCGGCCTTCAGCAACCGCTCGCGCAGCTCGCGCTCGTCCTCGGGGCTGGGGTCGAAGCGCGACGGGTCGGGCAGCTGGTCCATCCCGCTGAGGCCGAAGAGACGCTCGAACAGTTCCGTGGTCTTGAAGATCGCGGCGCCGAACTGCGAACGGCCGGACTCTTCGATCATCCCCCGCTCGGCCAGGCTGGTCACCGCCGACTCGGAGCTGACGCCGCGGATGCGGGCGATCTCCGGCCGGGTCACCGGCTGCAGGTAGGCGACGATCGCCAGCGTCTCGGCCTGGGCCTGGGTCAGCGGCGGCGTCCGCGGCTTCGCCAGCAGCCGCCGGGCGGCGTCCTCGCTACTGGGATCGCTGGCGAGGCTGAAGCCGCCGGAGACCTCGCGCAGGACGACCCCGCGCTTGCCCTCGGCGAGGTCCTCGCGCAGCAGCCCGATCGCCTCTTCGACCTGGCCCTCGCTGGCCTGCGTCGCCTCGGCCAGGTCCTTGACCGAAACCGCCTGCGGCGAGAGGAAGAGCAGCGCCTCGACGGTGCGGGAGAGGTCGCTCATCCTTGCTTGGTTATCTCCGCGGTAGGAATCGTCTTCTTCACCCGGATCGGGCCGAAGCAGGAGTCCTGCTCCCAGGTGACCTCGCCCTTGCGATAGAGCTCGAGCATCGCGAAGACGGTGACCGCCTGGGTCAGCCGGTCCTCGCCGCCGAACTCCTCGTCGAAGTCGAAGTCCTTGCGCCGCAGCAGCGCGTCGCGGACCGCGCGCAGCCGGCGTTCCAGCGAGACGGTCGGGCGGATGTGGCTGAGGTCGACGTCGGGCGGCTCGGTCAGCAGGTCGCCGAGGGCCGCGCCAAGCGCTTCAGGGTCGTAGACGGCGCTGGCGGCCTCGACCGCGACCCGGCGCAGCTCGGGCGGCAGCGGCGCCGAGCGGTAGAGGTAGCCGCGCTGGGACTCGAAGCGCGCGGCCAGCTCGACCGAGGCGTCGCGGTAGCGCCGGTACTCCAGCATCCGCGCGATCAGCTCCTCGACCGCTTCCTCGGGTTTCAGCTCGTCGAGGTCGTCCTCGGCGCTGGGCAGCATCAGCCGCGACTTCAGCTCCAGCAGGGCGGCGATCAGGACGAGGAACTCGGTCGCCACCTCCAGCTCCAGTTCGCCCTCGCGCTCGAGGTGCTCGACGTAGGCGACGACGACCTCGCCCAGCTGCAGGTCGAGGAGGCTGACCTCCTCGCGCAGGACGACCGCCATCAGCAGGTCGAACGGCCCAGCGAAGACGTCGAGGTCTAGATCGAGGTCGAGATCGGCGACTGCCATCGGCACCCAGACTAGAGCGGGGCCGGGACGGCCGCGCCCGGTTTCTTCGCGATTTGCGCTAAGCGGGGGCGAAGCCCATGCGCTCGCGCACGTCGGCGAGCACCGGGGCCGCCAGGGCCCGCGCCTTCTCGGCGCCGGTGGCGAAGACCCGCTCCAAGGCGACCTCGTCCGGGCGCAGCTCGGCGTAGCGGTCGCGGACCGGCGCCAGGTACTCGACAACCGCCTCGGCGACGGCCTTCTTGAAGTCGCCGTAGCCGGCGCCCTCGAACTCGCTCACGACCGCCGCCTGGTCGCTGCCGCGGGCGACGGCGAGGATGTCGATCAGGTTCGTGATCCCAGGCTTTTCGGGACTGCGGACGACCTCGCGGCCGGAGTCGGTGACGGCGGAACCGAACTTCTTGCGGACCACGTCGGGCTCGTCTAGGACCAAGACCGTGCCCTGCGGGGTGCCGCCGGTGGTCGACATCTTCCGCTCCGGCTCCTGCAGGTCCATGATCCGGGCGCCGACCTCGGGGATCCGCATCTCCGGCACCACCAGCGTCTCGCCGAAGCGCTCGTTGAAGCGCCGCGCGATCTCTCGCATCAGCTCGACATGCTGGCGCTGGTCGTCGCCGACCGGGACCTCGGTCGCCCGGTAGGCGAGCACGTCGGCGGCCATCAGCACCGGGTAGTAGAAGAGTGCCGCCGAGGCCAGTTCGCGGTCCTTGCCGACCTTTTCCTTGAACTGGGTCATGCGATTGAGGTCGCCGTGGGCGGTAACCGAGGAGAGCAGCCAGGTCAGCTCGGTGTGGGCGAGCACGTCGGACTGGCGGAAGAGGACGCAGCGCTCGGGGTCGAGGCCGGCGGCGAGCAGGATCGCGGCGGTGTCGTAGATCCGCTCGCGCAGTTCGACCGGGTCGTAGGTAACCGAGATCGCGTGCAGGTCGACGATGCAGAAGATCGCCGGCTCGCCGCGGTCCTGCCCCTCGACGTACTGGCGGATCGCGCCGATGTAGTTGCCGAGGTGCTTGCGGCCGGTCGGCTGGATGCCGCTGAAGATGATCGGCTTCGACATGAGCCGGGAATCTACGCGGGCTCAGCCTCGGGTGCGCAGTCGGCGTCGCTGCCGTGGCCGCACTCGCCTGCTTGCGCTGAGCCGCGGCTTGGATAGGTACTGACTTTCCTTCGCGGGTTCTGGACGCCGAGGCTGGCGACGATGCCGCCGAGGATCATCAGGATTCCGGCGATCGCGATCCCGAGGCGGAAGGACGAGGTCGAGGCGTCGGCGGCCGCCTGCACGACCCGGTCGGCGTCGGCGCTGGGGATGCCGGCGGTCTCGGGAACCGCTAGTGGCTTTTCCTTCGCTTCGTCGACCGCGGCGACCGCGGCGCTGGAGAGTGGCGCCGCTCCCAGCTGGTCGTCGAGTTTGGCGCCGAAGCTGGCGGAGATGACCGCGCCGAGGACGGCGATCGCCAGCAGACCCGCCACCCGCGAGACGCCGTTATTGACCCCGGAGGCGATCCCGACCCGGTGTTCGTCGACCGAGTCGAGCACCGTCGCGGTCAGCGGCGCCACCGTCGCCGAAAGGCCGATCCCGAAGACGAGCAGACCCGGGAGGACGTCGACCAGGTAGTTCGCTTCGGTGTCGACCATCATCAGCAGCAGGAGGCCGATGCCGCCGACGATCGGGCCGGCCGTCATTGGCAATCGCGGCCCGGTGCCCGAGGCCATGCGCCCGAAGCGGGGCGAGAGGAAGAACATCAGGATCGAGATCGGGGTCGTCGCCAGCCCGGCCTCCAGTGGCGAGTACCCGACCACCTGCTGCAGGTAGAGGCCGACGAAGAAGAGGCCGCCGATCAGCCCCGCGTAAGTCGAGAGCGTGGTCAGGTTGGTGACCCAGAAGTTGCGAATCCGGAACAGGCCCAGCGGCAGCATCGGATGACGGGCGGTCGCCTCGCGGAGGATGAAGAGGGCGAAGCAGAGGATGCCGACGACCATCGAGCCCCAGACCACCGGGTCCTCCCAGCCGCGCGAGGGCTGCTCGATCAGAGCGAAGGTCGGGGCGCCGAGGCCGATCGCCGAGAGCGCGATCCCGGCCCAGTCGATGCCGAGGAAGGCGTCCTCGTCGCGGCTCTCCTCGACCGAGTGGAGGGTCAGCATCACGGTGGCCGCGATCAGCGGGATGTTGACCCAGAAGATCGCCCGCCAGGAGGTGATCCCGATCAGGGCGCCGCCGCCGGCCGGGCCGATCACGGTCGCGATCCCGGTCCAGGCGGTCCAGGTCCCCACCGCCTTACCCCGCGCCTCGCCCTCGAAGGTCGAGGCGACGATCGCCAGCGAGCCGGGCACCAGCAGGGCGCCGGTCACCCCCTGCAGGGCGCGCGCGGCGACCAGGAACTCGTCGGTCGGGGCGACCGCGCAGAGGATCGAGGTGAAACCGAAGCCGATCAGGCCGATGACGAATATCCGCCGCCGCCCGAACTGATCACCGAGGCTGCCGCCGACGAGCAGCAGCGAGACCAGGGCCAGCGCGTAGGCCTCGACCACCCACTGCTGACCGGCCAGACCGACGTCGAGACTTTCGCTGATCGCCGGCAGGGCAACGTTGACGACGGTGCCGTCGAGGAAGACGACGGTCGAACCGAGGATCGTCGCGATCAGCGTTAGTCGCTGGGATCGAGACATCGGACGAGTCTAGGGACCTCTGGAGGCGGCTCACGCGTACTACTAGTGATGCTCGCCTTGCTTGCCGCTCTCGCCCTGATCGCCCCCGCGCCCCAGCGACCCGACACCGACGGGAACTTCCTCGCCTTCGCGCAGACGCCGCGCACGCCGGGAAACCTGCTCGGGCGCAACGGGGTGGTCGGCCACTCGACTCAGGGCAGGCCGATCGAGCTGCACCAGGTCGGCGACCCGAGGTGGAGCGGCGAGCTGCTGGTCTTCGGCTGCATCCACGGCGACGAGTGCGCCGCCAGCGCCGTGGAGCCACTGACCGGAGGCTGCCCCGACCCGAGCGCCGACATCTTTCTCGTCCCGTACTTGAACCCCGACGGCGAGGCGGACGGCTCGCGGCTGAACGGCGACGGCGTCGACCTCAACCGCAACTTCAATTCGGGGTGGCGGCCGGTCGGTCGGCCCGGTGACCCCGAATACCCCGGGCCACGGCCGTTCTCCGAGCCGGAAACGCGGCTCGCCGCCCGGATCGTCCACGCCCTCGAACCAGCGGCGACGATCTGGTTCCACCAGTACCGGGGGCGGCGCCCGTTTGTCCGCGCCTGGGGGCAGAGCGTTCCCGGCGCGCGTCATTTCGCAGCGCTGGCACGAGTGCCTTTCCGGCTGATGCGCTGGCCGGCGGGGACGGCTCCGAACTGGCAGAACCATCGCTTCGACGCACCGGCCTTCGTTGTCGAGCTGCCTCAGGGCCGGCTGGAGCCGCGAATGCGCGGACGGCTATCCAAGGCGCTGGTGCGAATGGGGCGCTGGGTGAGAGAAGATTGAAATGGCCGAAGGGGGTCGGGCTTGCGAGCTGAGAGCGATACGGAGGAGCAGCGCCTCGTGCGCGAGGCCCAGGCGGGGTCGAGCGCGGCGATGGCGCAGCTCTACTCGCTGCACTGGCGGGGCGCCTATCGGGCCGCGTACCTCGTCGCCCATGACGCGGCGGCGGCGGAGGACATCGCCCAGGACGGCTTCCTCGCCGCCGTCGATGCCCTCGACCGCTTCGACCGGCGACGGCCCTTTGCTCCATGGCTGCACCGGATCGTCGTCAACCGGGCTCTCGACTGGGCTCGCCGCGAGGCCCTGCGCCGCCGCGTCGACGGCGCCGACTCGGTCTTCGAGCCGCTGCCCCCGCCGGAGGAGATCGGTGGCGAGATGATGGCGGCGCTGAAGGAGCTGCCGGCGGAGCAGAGGGCGGTGGTGGTGCTTCGCCACCTGCTCGAGTACACGCCGGGTGAGATCGCGCGGATGCTCGAGCTGCCGCGCGGAACCGTCAACTCGCGGCTGCGCCGCGGGCTTGACCGCCTGCGCGAGACCGTCGAGGCGGAGACCTCCGCGGAGGCCGCGCGATGAACCGCGAAGCACTTGGAGAAGCGCTGCGCGAAGCGCCGATCCCGGTCTCGGCCGACGCGGAGGAGCGCGGCCGCAGGGTCGTCGAAGCCGCCTTCGCCCAGCGCCCGCCCGGGGGAAGCAGCGGAGCAGAGCGCCACCTGCCGTCGCTGCCCCGTCTCGCCCTGGGACTTGCGCTTGCCACGCTGCTGGCGGTCCTGCTGCTCTCGCCGGCCGGGGCGGCGGTGCGCAACTGGGTCAACGACGCTTTCACCGCCTCCACCCCGCGTCCCGAACCGACCCTGGCGCGGATCCCGGGCGGCGGGCGGCTGCTGGTGCAGACCGGAATCGGCCCTTGGGTCGTGCAGCCGGATGGCTCGCGGCGCCTGCTCGGCGACTACGAAGAGGCGAGCTGGTCGCCGCACGGTCTCTTCGTCGCCGCGGTCAAGGGGCGAACGCTGAGCGCGCTGGAGCCCGACGGGACGCCCCGCTGGTCGATCACCGCCGCGGAACGGGTCGCGGTCCCGCGCTGGTCCCCGTCCGGGGAACGGATCGTCTACCGCTCGGGCTTCGATCTGCGGGTAATCGCTGGCGACGGGACCGAAGACCGCCTGCTCGCCGGCTCGATCGCCTCCGGCACCCCTCCCGGGGCCCGGATCTCCCCCGCCTACGTCGCCCCCGCCTGGTCCCCGACCGGAGATGACGCGCTGGCCTACGTCACCGGGGCCGGCCGTCTGCGGATCCTCGACAGCGAGACCGGCACGGTGCTCGGCGCGGCGCCGGCCATGCATCGCATCACCTGGATGGACTGGGCCGACGGCGACAGGAAGATCCTCGAAGCCTCGCCTGAAGCGCTGAGGCTGCGGCCGATCTGGCGGGCCGGGCATCCGTCGCGACCGGCACCCGGACAGGCCCACCTACTGCCGCTACCTGCGGGGGCCACCGTGGTCGATGCCGCGCTCGCTCCCCAGCGGCCGCTCGTCGCCGCCGCGGTCACCCACTGGAAGAAGCGCGGCACCTACAGCGAGGTCCTCGTCTTCTCGCCGGGAGGCAAACGCCGCAGCCTGCTCAAGGCCCCGGGCAGCCTCGGTCAGGTGGTCTGGTCGCCGGACGGCCGTCGCCTGCTCGTTGCCTGGCCCGGAGCCAACCAGTGGCTCTTCCTGCCGCTGAGCGGCGACAGAGGGCGGGCCATCGCCAACATCTCGCGGACCATTTCGCCTGACGGCCGACCCACCAGCTTCCCCCGGGTCGAAGGCTGGTGCTGCCGGCGCTAGAACCACCAGGGCGTAAGAAGAGAGCGGGTGGCGACGGTTATAGAGGTGACCGCATGAACCCATCCACACCGCAGACGCAAGATGGCTCCCGCCGCTTCCGCTTCGCCCCGAGCAAAAGCATTCGACTGGAACAATCCGGGTAGGTGATCTCGGCGGATGGCTAGAGCGATTTGGAGCGGAACGATCAGCTTCGGGCTACTGAACGTGCCCGTGAAGCTCTACAGCGCCGTCGCCCGCCGCAACATCGCTTTGCGGGAGATCCGGGAATCCGACAGCGCCCGGATCAAACACCGCCGCGTCGCCGAAGGGACCGACGAGGAGGTCCCCTACGAGAACATCGTCAAGGCCTATGAGCTCTCGCCCGGCCAGTACGTGCCGCTGAGCAAAGACGAGATGGCGGCGCTGGCGCCGGAGAAGACCCGCGCGATCGACGTCCTCGACTTCGTCGACATCGAGGAAATCGACCCGATGTTCTTCGACAGCCCCTACTACCTCGGCCCGGCCGAGGGCGCCGAGAAGGCCTACTCGCTGCTCTCGGCGGCGATGGAGAGCTCAGGCAAGGCGGCGATCACCCGCTTCGTCTTCCGCAACAAGGAGCACCTGGCGGCGCTGCGCGCCTCCGATGGGGTCCTGACCCTGACCACGATGCGCTTCGCCGACGAGGTGATGCCGCCCTCCGAACTCGACGACGCCCTTCCCGACAAGAAACCGAAGGTCGCCAAGAAGGAGCGCGAGATGGCCGAGCAGCTGATCGAGTCGCTCTCGACCGAATTCGACCCGAGCGCCTACCGCGACGAGTACCGCGAGCAGCTGCTGGCGCTGATCGAACGCAAGGCCGAAGGCAAGGAGATCGTCGCCCCCGAGGTCGAGAAACCGAAGGCGACCAAAGCTCCCGACCTGATGGCGGCGCTGGAGGAAAGCATCGCCGCTGCCAAAGGCAGCAACGGCGGCGAGAAAGCGGCGAAGGCCAAACCGAAAGCCGCCAAAGCAAAGAAGAGCAAAGCGAAAAAAAGCTCTTCAAAAGCAAAAGCTTCGAAATAGGCCGTGGGCGAAGACCGTCAGGTCGAGGTCGACGGCAAGGAGCTGAAGCTCACCAACCTCGACAAGGTGCTGTACCCGGAGGTCGGGTTCACCAAGGGCGAGATGGTCGACTACTACGCCCGGGTGGCGGAGGCGATGGTCCCGCACCTGAAAGGGCGGGCGGTGACGCTGCGGCGCTTCCCTGAAGGGGTCGACGACCTCGACTCGGCTTTCTTCGAGAAGCGCTGCCCCAAACACCGGCCGAAATGGGTGAAGACGGCGCGGATGCAGGCCGGGCCCAACGCCGGCTTCATCGACTTCTGCGTCTGCGACGGCCGCCCGACGCTGATCTGGATGGCGCAGCTGGCGGCGATCGAGCTGCATCCATCGCTCTCGCTGGGGAAAAAACACGAGCAGCCGACCGTGCTCGCCTTCGACCTCGACCCCGGCCCGCCGGCCGACGTCGTCGACTGCTGCCGGGTGGCGCTGCGGCTGCGCGACCTGCTCGACCACCTCGAGCTGCAGTCCTTCGTCAAGACCTCGGGCTCGAAGGGGATGCAGCTCTACGTGCCGCTCAACACCAAGGTCAGCTACGAAGAGACGCGCCCCTTCGCCCAGGCACTGGCCAAAGTCGTGGCCAAACAGGCGCCCGACGAGGTGCTGGCGAAAATGGGCAAAAAGACCGACCGCAGCGGCAAGGTCTTGATCGACTGGTACCAGAACAACGAACGCAAAACGACGATCGCCGTCTACAGCCTGCGAGCCCGCGAGCACCCCACCGTCTCGACCCCAGTCACCTGGGACGAGGTCGAAGCCGCGGCCGAGTCAGGCGACGGCAGCAAGCTCGTCTTCGAGTCCAGCGACGTCCTCGAGCGGATCGAGAAGCACGGTGACCTCTTCGCCCCGGTGCTGGATCTGAAGCAGAAGCTGCCGGCGCTCTAGTCGAGCGGCTGGCGGACGACCGGCTGGCGGGTCGCTTTGACCTCGTCGAGGCGGCGGACTGGGGTCGTGTAGGGGGCGTTCTTGGCCAGGTCGGGGTGGGTCTCGCCCTCGGCGAGGATCTGCTGGACCGCCTCGGCGAAGGCGTCGAGGGACTCCTTGGTCTCGGTCTCGGTCGGCTCGACCATCAGCGCCTCGTCGACGAGAAGCGGGAAGTAGACGGTCGGCGGGTGGAAGCCGAAGTCGAGCAGGCGCTTGGCGAGGTCGAGGGTGGCGAGGCCGAGGTCGCGCTTCATCGGCTTGCCGGAGAGGACGAACTCGTGCATGCAGTGGCGGTCGAAGGCGATCGGCAGGCGCTCGCCGGCTTTGCCCTCGGCCAGCAGCGCTTTCAGATAGTTGGCGTTGAGGACGGCGGTCTCCGATGCCTCGGCAAGGCCGTCGGCGCCGAGGCTGAGGATGTAGGCGTAGGACCGCACGAAGACGCCGAAGTTGCCCTGGAAGCCACGCAGGCGGCCGATCGACTTCGGCCGGTCGAATTCGAGGTCGAAGCCCGGGCCGTGGCCGTTGGAGCCCTCGCGGCGGACCACCTGCGGCCGCGGCAGGAAGGGCTCGATCCGGTCGGAGACCGCGATCGGGCCGGCTCCCGGGCCCCCACCGCCGTGGGGCTGACTGAAGGACTTGTGGAGGTTGACGTGGACGATGTCGAAGCCCATGTCGCCGGGCCGCGAGTGGCCCATCACCGCGTTGAGGTTGGCGCCGTCGTAGTAGAGGGTGCCGCCAGCCTCGTGGATCAGTGAGGCGATCTCGGCGATGTTCTCGTCGAAGACTCCGAGCGTGTTGGGGTTGGTCAGCATCAGGCAGGCGACCTCGCCCTCGTTCTCGGCCAGCTTCGCCCGCAGATCGTCCATCTCGACCCCGCCGACCTCGTCGGTCGCGACTTTGACCACCTCGTAGCCGGCCATCGTCACCGAGGCCGGGTTGGTCCCGTGTGAGGTGTCCGGCGCCAGCACCTTGGTCCGCTCTTCGCCGCGGTCGGCGTGGTAAGCGCGGGTCAGCAGCAGGCCGGCGAGCTCGCCGTGGGAGCCAGCGCTGGGCTGGAGGCTGACGTGCGGCAGGCCGCAGATCTCGCTCAGCGAATCCTGCAGCAGCCACATCAGCTCCAGCGCGCCCTGGGCCTGGCGCGGGTCCTGCGCCGGGTGCAGGCGAGCGTGGCCGGGCAGCGCCGCCACCCGCTCATTCAAACGCGGGTTGTGCTTCATCGTGCAGGAACCGAGCGGATAGAAGCCGGAGTCGAGGTCGAAGTTGCGGCGCGAGAGGCGGTTGTAGTGGCGGACGATCTCCGGCTCGGCGATCTCCGGCAGCTTCGGCGCCTCGCTGCGCAGCAGGTTCTCCGGGATCAGCTCGGACAGCGGCTTCTCCGGGACTTCGGTCGCCGGCAGTTCAGCCGCGCGCCGGCCCGGCTTCGACTTCTCGTAGATGGTCTGGGCCGCTTCGGCCTGCATCGGGGTCTGGGTCAGCGCCATCAGGCAGGAACTCCCTCGCGCTCGGCGGCGATCGCCGCGCCCAGCGCCTCGGCCAGCTCGTCGATCTGGGCCTTCGTCCGCCGCTCCGTGATCGCGACCAGGAGGCCGTCCTCGAACTCGGGGTACTCGCGGCCGAGCGGGTAGCCGGCGGCGATACCGCGCTCGGCTACGCGGTCGAGCACCTTGCCCACGGGCGCGTCGAGCCGGACCGCGAACTCGCGCGCCACCGGCGCCTCGTGCAGCAGCTCGACCCCGGGCACCATCGCCAAACGCTCGCGCGCGTAGGCGGTCCGCTGGACCAGCAGCTCGCCGAGCTCGCGGAAGCCCTGACGGCCGAGCCAGGCGAGGTGGACCATCGCCCCGAGCGCGTTCAGCGCCTGGGCGGTGCAGATGTTGTTGGTCGCTTTCTCGCGGCGGATGTGCTGCTCGCGGGTCTGCAGCGCGAGGACGAAGCCGCGGCGGCCGTCGACGTCCTCGGTTTCGCCGGCGATCCGCCCCGGCATGCGGCGGATCTGGGCCTCGGTCGCACAGAAGAAGCCAAACGACGGGCCACCGAAGTCGAGCCGGTTGCCCAACGGTTGGCCCTCGCCGAGGGCGATGTCGGCGCCGCACTCGCCCGGCGGCTCGAGGATCCCCAGGGTCATCGGGTCGCAGGCGACGATCAAGAGCGCCCCGTGCTCCTTCGCCGCCGCGCCCAGCGCCTCGACGTCCTCGACCGCGCCGAGGAAGTTGGGGCTCTGGAGGATGACCGCCGCGGTCTCGCCGTCGACCGCCGCGGCCAGCGCCGCGGCGTCGGTCAGCCCGCCCTCGAGCCCGACCTCGGCGATCTCGGCCCCGTAGCCGACCGCGTAGGTGGCGAGCGTCTCGCGGCTGTGCGGGTGGACGCCGCGGGAGACGACGAAGCGCTTGCGTTTGGTCGCGCCCATCGCCAGGTAGCCGGCCGAGGCGACCGAGGAGGGCCCCTCGTAGAGCCCGGCGTTGGAGACCGGCAGCCCGGTCAGCTCCGACATCGCCGTCTGGAACTCGAACATCACCTGCAGGCCGCCTTGGGAGATCTCCGGCTGGTAGGGCGTGTAGGGGGTGAGGAACTCCGAGCGCGAGGTGATCGCGTCGACGATCGCTGGCACGTAGTGGTCGTACATCCCGGCGCCGACGAAGCAGACCTGCTCTTCGGAGCTGGCGTTTCGCCCGGCCAGCTCCGCCAGCCGCTCGTAGACCTCGGCCTCCGGCATCCCCGCCGGCAGCGCCAGAGGCCGCCCCAGCCGCAGCGGCTCGGGGATCTGCTCGAAGAGCTCGTCGACCGACTCGACGCCGATCGCGTCGAGCATCTCGCGGCGGTCCTCGGGGGTCGCTGAGGTGTAGCGGCTCACGCGGCCAAGGCTAGGGGATGGAGACGCTGGGCTTTTCGCCTAGCGGTCCAGCATCTTGCGGTATTCCGCGACGCCGAGCAGGGTCTCGGCCTCCTCCGGCGAGGTCAGCCGCACCTTGACCAGCCAGCCCTCGCCGTAGGGATCCTCGTTGACCTTCTCGGGGGTGTCCTGCAGCGCGTCGTTGACCTCGACGATCTCGCCCGAGAGCGGCGCGATCACGTCGGAGACCGCCTTGACCGACTCGACCTCGGCGTAGGAGGAGTCTTTTTGGATCATCGCCCCGACCTCGGGCGGGTCGAAGAAGACGACCTCGCCGAGCGAGTCCTGCGCGTACCAGGTGATCCCCAGGGTCGCCTGGTCACCCTCGATCCGGGCCCAGTCGTGTTCCTCGTGGTAGCGAAGGTCGTCGGGGTAGCTGGCGTCGGTCACGAATCAACTCCTTTACGGGTACAGGGGCCTGGAAGCTATCCGGGCGGGACGGCGCTTGCCGCGGACGTCGATCTCGATCTCGGTCCCGACCTCCGCAAGCTCCGACTTTACGTAGGCCATCCCGGCGCCGACCTCGAGCGAGGGCGAGAAGGTGCCGCTGGTGACGGCACCCACCTCGGTGCCGTCGTGGAGGACCGGGTTGCCTTCGCGCGGGATCCCCTGGCCCTCGATCTTGAAGGCGACCAGCGTCTCGGCGGTGCCCTCGGAGCGGGCGCGGGCGATCGCCTCGGAGCCGATGAAGCCCGTCGCCTCCTTGCAGCACCAGCCGAGGCCGGCCTCGATCGGGTTGCGCTCCGGGCTCAGCTCGTTGCCGTGCAGCGGGTAACAGACCTCCAGCCGCAGGGTGTCGCGGGCGCCGAGCCCGCAGGGGACCACGCCGGCGTCGAGCAACTCCTTCCAGATCGGCACCGCGACCTCGGGGTCGATCAGCAGCTCGACCCCGTCCTCGCCGGTGTAGCCAGTGCCGCAGGCGAGCGCCGGGCGGCGGCCGACCTGGACGTGGGCGACGTGGAAGCGCGGTGGCAGCCCGATCCCCAGGGCGCCGGTCAGCACCTGGCGGGCGTGCGGGCCCTGGACGGCGAGCATCGCGTAGCGGTCGGCGACGTCGCGGACGATCAGGTCGAACTCGCGGCTCTGGCGGCCAAGCCAGGCGAGGTCGGCCTCGTGGTTGGCGGCGTTGGTGACGATCAGATAGCGGTCGCCGCCGAGCCGGTAAGCGAAGAGGTCGTCGATGACGCCGCCATCCTCCTGGCAGAGGCACGAGTACTGGGCGCCGCCGATCTCGATCTTGGCCACATCGTTGGAGAGCACCCGCTGCAGGAAGCGCAGCGCTCCCGGCCCCTCGACTTCGACCTCGCCCATATGCGACACGTCGAACATCCCCACGTGCCGCCGCACCGCCGAGTGCTCCTCGCGGATCCCCTCGTAGGTAACCGGCATCTCCCAGCCGGCAAAAGGAACAACCTTTGCCCCAAGGTCGAGATGCTGCTCGTAGAGAGGGGTGCGCATCGACCCCAGGCTATTGGTCGGGCCTACTCTTTGAGGAAGCCGGGCACGTCGATGTCGTCGTCCGAAACCCGAAGTTTCCGGATGTCCGTGTCCTCGGCCGAGACCCGTGGGCGGCTCTCGTAGCGACGGCGAACGCGCTGCGGCGACCGAGCCAGAAGCTCGAAGCCCTCGAAGCCGGTGGCGATCACCGTCACCCGGACCTCGTCCTTCATCGACTGGTCGACGACGGAGCCGAAGATGATGTTGGCGTTGTCGTCGGCCTCGGCCTGGACCAGCTGGGCCGCCTCGTTGACCTCG
>DASTSW010000060.1:0-12806 GCA_035760445.1 Solirubrobacterales bacterium
TTCCGGCTGATGCCGCGGCTCGGCAAGCCCTCGCTCTGCGCCGCCAACGGCCATGTGCTCGCCGGTGGGATGGGCCTCGCCCTCTCCTGCGACCTGGTGATCGCCAAAGAGGGGGCGACCTTCGGCACGCCGGAGATCAACGTCGGCGCCTTCCCCTACATGATCATGTCGATCATCTATCGCAACGTCCCGCGCAAGAAGGTCAACGAGATGATGCTGCTGGGCGAGCGGCTCTCGGCCGAGCAGGCGGTGGAGTACGGGCTCGCCAACAAGGTCGTCCCGGCGGGCGAGTTCGACGCCGCGGTCGGCGAGTGGGCTTCGAAGCTCGCTTCCAAGAGTCCGGTGCTGATGCGGCTCGGGCACGACGCGATGTACCGCCAGCAGGACATGGCGATCGACGACGCGCTCGAGTTCCTCCGCTCCCAGCTTTCCCTGACCTTCACGACCGAGGACATCGTCGAGGGGGTCACCGCCTTCTTCGAGAAACGCGACCCGCAGTGGAAAGGACGTTGACCGTCTGATGGCGACCGAGGAGAAGTCCCCGAACCTGCTCCCGGGCACCGCTTCGCTGGGCGAGCTGACCGAGCAGCTGCACGAGCGTCGCGCCAAGGCGAAGCTCGGCGGCGGCGAGGAGAAGATCGCCAAGCAGCACGGGCGTGGCAAGCTCACCGCCCGCGAGCGGATCGACCTGCTGGTCGACGAGGGCACCTTCGTCGAGATGGGGATCCATGGCCGCCCGCACTTCGCCCAGCGGGCAATGGACGGGGTCGAGGCGCCCGCTGACGGCGTCGTCACCGGCTGGGGCGACGTCGACGGCCGCCCGACCTGCATCGCCGCCTACGACTTCACCGTGATGGCCGGCTCGATGGGGATGACCGGTGAGCTCAAGGTCACTCGCCTGCGCGAGATGGCGCTGCAGAAGCGGATGCCGTTCGTCTGGCTGCTCGACAGCGCCGGCGCTCGGATCCAAGAGGCCGCCGGCTCGCTGTTCGCCGGCTCCGGCCACCTCTTCCGCGAGGAGGTCGAAATGTCGGGCGTGATCCCGATGGTCGCGGCGATGATGGGACCTTGCGCCGCCGGCACCGCCTACATCCCGGCGCTCTCGGACTTCGTCCCGATGGTCTCCGGCCAGGGCGCGATGGCGCTCGCCGGCCCGCACCTGACCAAAGCCGTCACCGGCGAGGAGATCTCGATGGAGGACCTCGGCGGCGCCAAGGTCCACTGCCGCAAATCGGGAGTGGGGGACCTCGAGGTGACCGACGACGAGGAGTGCATCGCCGCGGTCCGCAAGTACCTCTCCTTCTTCCCGGCCAACTGCGAGGAGCGGCCGCCGGTGATCGACGTTTCCGACCCCGTTGACCGCGCCTCAGAGAAGCTGATGGAAATCGTGCCCGAGTCCTCGCGGCAGCCGTACGACATGTACGACGTGATTCGCGAGATCGTCGACGACGGCGACTACTTCGACTTGAAGCCGAAGTTCGCCAAGAACGTGATCACCTGCTTCGCCCGCTTCGGCGGCCAGCCGGCGGGGATCGTCGCCAACCAGCCGAAGCAGCTGGCCGGCGTCCTCGACAACGACTCCGCCGACAAGGCCGCCCGCTTCATCAACCTCTGCGACGCCTTCAACATCCCGCTCGTCTTCCTCCAGGACGTTCCCGGCTTCATGGTCGGCTCGAAAGTCGAGCACGCCGGGATCATCCGCCACGGGGCGAAGATGCTCTACGCGGTCAGCCGCGCCACGGTGCCGAAGGTGACCGTCGTGGTCCGCAAGGCCTACGGCGCCGGCTACTACGTGATGTGCGGCAAGGCCTACGAGCCGGACCTGATCGTCGCCTGGCCCGGGGCCGAGATCTCGGTGATGGGGGCCGAGGGGGCGGTCGAAATCATCGGCCGCTCGGCGATCGAGGCCTCCGATGACCCGGAGGCGACCCGCGAGGCGATGCTGAACGCGGTCCGCCAGCAGATCGACCCCTACATCGCCGCCGGCAACGCGGTGATCGACGACATCATCGATCCGCGCGAGACGCGGCCGACGATCGCCAAGGCTCTGAAGATGGCGCGCAACAAGCACGTCGAGAAGCCGAAGAAACGACACGGCGTAATGCCGGTCTGAGAGGACGAGATGAGCTCTTTCGACGACCCGGTGATCATCAGCTGCTCGATCAGCGGCGTGATCGCCAACCGCGACCAGTGCCCGGCGATCCCCTACACGCCGGAGGAGTACGCGGCGGAGGCGCGGCGCGCGGTCGACGAAGGCGCCTCGCAGATCCACATCCACGCCCGCAAACCCGACGGCACGCCCTCCTATGAGGTCGAGGACTTCCAGGCGATCACCGAGGCGATCCTGGCCGAGGTCGGCGACGTGATCGTCAACTACTCGACCGGGGCGATCGGGATCCCGATCGAGAAGCGGATCGAGTACCTGCGCGCCTGCCGTCCCGACGTCGCCGCCCTGAACATGAGCTCGATGAACTACGCGAAGTACTCGAAGCGACGCAAAGACTTCGTCTTCAAGGCGGTTTTCGAGAACAGCTTCGACACGATCATCGAGTTCCTCACCGCGATGAAAGAGATCGGGGTCAAGCCCGAGCACGAGTGCTTCGACTCCGGCCACGTCGCCAACCTCGACCCGCTGATCGACATGGGGTTGCTGGAGCCGCCGCTGCAGATCTCGCTGGTGATGGGGGTTACCGGCGGCATCCGGCCGACGCCGCGCAACGTCACCCTGATGTCGGACCAGATCCCCGGCGGCCCGGAGGGACAGAACCAGTGGCAGGTGATCGGCATCTCCCGCGACCAGTGGAAACTGCTCGCCGCTTCGCTGGTCTTGGGCGGCAACGTCCGCGCCGGGGTCGAGGACAACCTCTACCTGCCGAACGGCGAGATGTGCAAGTCCAACGGCGAGCTGATCGGCAAGGCGCGGCAGATGGCCGAAGACATCGGCCGTCGTCCCGCCAGCGTCGCCGAGGCGCGGGAGCTGCTGGGGGTCCCGAAGCGTGAGCGCTCTACCGCTTAGCGACGTCAAGGTCCTCGATCTGACCCGCCTCCTGCCGGGCGGCTTCTGCTCGCTGCTGCTCGCCGACCTCGGCGCCGAGGTGCTGAAGGTCGAGGACACCGGCATGGGCGACTACATCCGTTGGGCGCCGCCCTATTACGGCAGCGACGAGCAGCAGGCGCTCGGCACCCGCTCCTCGCTCTACCTCTCGCTCAACCGCGGCAAGCGCTCCGTCCGCCTCGACCTCAAGTCCGAGGCGGGGAGGGAGGCGCTGCTGCGGCTGGTTGCCGACTACGACGTCGTCCTCGACGGCTTCCGGCCCGGCGTGCTCGACAAGCTCGGGGTCGGCTACGAGCGCCTGCGCGAGGCCAACCCCGCCGTCGTCTACTGCGCGATCACCGGCTACGGCCAGGACGGCCCCTACGAGCAGCGCGCCGGCCACGACATGAACTACCTGGGCCTGATCGGCCTGCTCGGGCTGACCGGGGCCAAGGACGGCCCGCCGGTGCAGTCGGCGGGGCAGATCGCCGATCTCGGCGGCGGCGGTCTGATGGCCGCCTTCGGGGTGATGGCGGCGCTGCACGAGCGCCGCCGCTCCGGCGAGGGGCAGATGGTCGACATCTCGATGGCCGACGGCGCCCTCTCCTGGCTGGCAATGGTCGCCGGCCGCTACTTCTGCGACGAGGAGGTGCCGCGCCGAGGCGAGCAGCAGCTGGCCGGCGGGCTGATCTGTTACCTGCCCTACGAGGCCAGCGACGGCTGGGTCAGCTGCGGGGCGCTGGAGCCGAAGTTCTGGGCCGCCTTTTGCAACGGCGTCGATCGCCCCGACCTAATCGAGAAGCAGTTCGAGGCGCCGGGCTCCGATGCCTGGGCCGAGGTCGCCGCGGTCTTCCGTTCCCGCAGTCGCGACGAGTGGCTCGCCTTCAACGACGAGCACGACTGCTGCATCGAGCCGGTCCTCGACCTCGACGAGGCGCTCGACTCCGAGCTGGTCAAGGCTCGCGGGATGGTGGTCGAGCTCGAGCAGCCGGAACTGGGGACGGTGCGCCAGCTAGGCAACCCGGTGAAGCTGAGCCGCACCCCCGCCGACCCGACCCGGCCGGCGCCGGCCTTCGGCGAGCACACCGACGAGGTCTTGGCCGAGGCCGGCTACTCGGCCGAGGAGATCGCGGCGATGAAAGAGTCCGGCGCCGCCGCCGGCCCAGCCGCCGAGCCGCAGGGGGAGTTCCGCGCGTGAGCGCTCCGGCCTCCGAGACCCAGCAGAACGACGGGTTGCTGCGGATGCGTGAGTTGGCCGAGGCCTCCGGCGTGCCGGCGCCGACGATCAAGCACTACCTGCGCGAGGGCCTGCTGCCTGAGCCGGTCAAGACCAGCCGCAACATGGCCTACTACCCGCCCGAGTTCGTCGATCGGATCAAGCTGATCAAGCGCCTGCAGGAGGAGCGCTACCTGCCGCTGAAGGCGATCAAGGACGTGCTCGACACGGCAGAGCGCGCCCGCACCAGCGCCGCCGAGGTCCGCAAGCGCTACGGGGTGCCGAAGGAGGTCCTCGACCGTCTGGCCGAGCTCGAGGTCCTGACCCCCAACAGCCGCGGCTACTCACCCTCGGACGTGACGATCATCGAGGCGATCAGCCGCTTCCGCGCCGGCGGCTACGACGAGCAGATCGGCTTCACCGTCTACGACACCCTGCGCTACAAAGCGGCGCTCGAAGAGCTGGTCCGCCAGGAGGTCGACGTGGTGATGGAGCGGCTGGCCGGCGAGGTGCCGACCGATCGCGTGGTGGCGATGCTGGAAGCGGGCGCCGAGCCGCTGAAGGATCTGATCGGCGCCCTGCACACCAAGCTGATGGTCGCCGAGCTCGAGCGCCGTAGCTAGCCGGCGGCGGAGGCCATCGCCTCGCGCTCGGCTTCGATCTCGACGACGCAGGTGACGGCGTTGGTTTCCCGGGCGACCTCCAGGCCTTCGTCGAGCGCCTCCTCTGCGCCGCCCTGTCCGGCTGCATGCCGGGCCCGGCCCAGTGCCAGCAGGGCGATCGGCAACGACCAGCGCAGTCCCCGCTCCCGCGAGACCCGCACCGCCCATTCCGCCTCGGCGATCGCCTCTTCGTTACGGCCGACGCCGATCAGCGCTTTGGCGCGCAGCTGCGAGCGCCAGCCCTCCATCTCGCCGCCGATCTTCATCGCCTCGCGGTAGATCTGGTCGGCCTCCTCGATCGAGTCCAGGGCGTCCTGGTATTCCTCCGCCGCAAGCTGGGCCCACCCCAGGTTGGCGATCGAGAGGCTGCGGGAGAAGACGTCGCCGATCCGCTCGGTCAGTTCGCAGTTGCGCCGCGCCACCGCCAGCGCTCCCTCGACGTCCCCGCGGATCGCCATCAGGCCCGCCTGGTTGCTGCGGATCCAGCTCGCCGTCTCGGGGTCGTCGGCTGCGGCGGATATCTCCAGCGCCCGCTCGAAATACGTTTCCGCGCCCTCGAGCTCGCCCTGCTCGCGCAGCACCATGCCTTTGCCCATCTCAGCCCAGGCCAGCGGGGTGTTGAGGATGATCCCCGACCCGACCGTGATGTCGCCCCCGGCCAGCTCGATCAGCTCGTCGAGGGCGCGGTCGAAACCGGCGAAGTCGGCGGCGATCAGGTAGGCGTAGGCGCCCGCGGCCCGGATCGCGACCTGCAGGTGGGGATCCCCGGCCTGGTCGGCGAGCCGGTTCATCTCCACGACCTGCTCCAGCCACTCCTCGGTGTGCAGCTGCAGCCCCGGGCGGCCCGAAGCGGACACCCGCAGCATCACCAGCGAGTGGAGGTCTCCGCGTCGCTCGGCGATCACCTCGGCTTCGTCCAACAGCTTCGCCTGCTCCTCGAGGTCCATGCCGACCCGCCAGGCGAACTGGATCTGGGCCAGGCGCGAGGCGATCCCGAGGGCGTCGCTCTCTTCATTCACCTCGAGCTGGCCGGCCAGCTCCATCGTCTCGTGCCAGAGGCGCATCGCGTCGCGGGGGCGGCTGTGGCCGGCCCAGTGGGCGGCGCGGGCGGACCAGCGGGCCGCGTCGAGCGTTTCGCCGCCCTGTTTCAGGTGGTCGGCGATCTGCGCCGCCCGCTCGTCATGGCGCTCCGGCGGGATCAGCTCGATCATCGCCCGCGCCGCCGCCGCGTGGGTGGCTTCCCGCTGGCTCCCCAGTTGGGTCCCGTAGGCAACCTCGCGGGTCAGCGGGTGGCGGAAGGCGAAGCGCCGCTGCGGATACATCTCGGCTTCGTAGAGGTAGCCGGCGTCGATCAAAGCCTGCTGGGCAGTCTCCTGCTCGTCCTCGTCGAGCTCCGCGGTCAACCGCAGGGCTTCGCCGCTGACCTCCTTGCCGACCACCGAGGCCACCTGCAGCAGGTGCTTCGCTTCGGCGTCGAGGCGGTCGATTCGCGCCGCGAGGACGGCCTGCACCGTGACCGGGACGCCGGCATCCTCGATCGGGCGAGCCAGGCGGTAGGTGCCCCGCTCTCCCTCCAGATAGCCGGACTCGTCCAGCTCGCGGACGATCTCCTCGATGAAGAACGGGTTGCCGCCGGTGCGCTCGTGGATCGGCTCGTCGATCCCGTCCAGCGAGGGGTCGCAGCCGATGATGTCGCACAGCAGCTGGGCGGTGTCTTCCCGGTCTAGCGGCTGCAGCTCGATCGTCTCGTAGACCGGCGACTCGCTCCAGGCCGGGGTGTGCTCGGGCCGGTAGTTGACCAGCACCAGCGTCGGCGTCCCGCCCATGCCCTCGACCAGGCCGTGCAGCATCATCTGGCTGCCCTCGTCGATCCAGTGCAGGTCCTCGACGATCAAGACCAGGGTCTTGCGCCGGGCGGGGTTGCTGACCAGCCGGCAGAGGAAGTCGCCGAGGGCGCGCCCTCGGCCCTCGGGGTTCATCTTCGGCACCGGCCGCTCGGGGTCGGGGACGCCGAGGAAGTCGAAGACCAGCGGCAGGTCGTCGGCGAAGCCCGGGTCGAGGAGCAGCGAGCGGCCGGCGATCTTCTCGCGGGCCGTCTGTTCGGGGTCCTGGTCGCCGATTCCGTAGAAGGAGCGCAGCATCTGCAGGATCGGCATGAAGGGGATCGACTTGCCGTGCGATTGCGCCTGGGCCTCGAAGACCTCCAGCCCTTCACCGCGGCAGCGCTGGGCGAACTCGTGGTAGAGCCTGCTCTTGCCGATGCCGGCTTCGGCGACGACCCCCAGCGCGGTGGCCTCGCCGCCGCGGGCGCGGCCCAGGGCGTCGTCGAGCCGGGCCAGCTCCTCCTCGCGGCCGACGAACTGGGAGAAGCCGCGAACGCGGGCAAGGTCGAGGCGGGAGCGCGCCTGGCCGACCCCGGCCAGCTCGAAGACCTCGACCGGACGGCTGGCGCCCTTGATCTCGAACTCGCCCAGCGCCTGCAGGTCGAGGTAGCCGCTTGCGAGCTCGGCGGTGCTCTCCGTCAGGTAAGCCTTGCCCGGCTCGGCCAAGGCCTCCATCCGCTGGGCCAGGCCGACGGTGTGGCCGATCGCGGTGTAGGCGGAGCCGCCGCCCTCGCCGATCGCGCCGGCGACGACCTCGCCGGAGTTGATCCCGATCCGGGTCGAGAAGTTGAGCCCCTTCTCGCGCCGCAGTTCCGCCGCGTACCCGGCGACGTCGTCGAGCATCTGCAGGGCCGCGTAACAGGCCCGCCTGGCGTGGTCCTCATGGGCGATCGGGGCGCCGAAGATCGCCATGATCCCGTCGCCGGTGAACTTGTCGACGGTGCCCTCGAAGCGGGTCACCGACTCGGCCAGCATCGCGAAGAAGCGCTGCATGATCTCGCGCCACTCCTCGGGGTCCTCCTGCTCGGCAAGGTCCATCGAGCCGCTGACATCGGCGAACAGGACCGTTACCTGCTTACGCTCGGCGTCGTCCTTGACGGGATCGTTCACGGGAACCAGAGGTTACGCCCCCGGTAGCCTCACTTATGTGCGATCCGTACTAGTCACCGGGGCGTCGACCGGAATCGGTCGCGCCACCGCGCTGCGCCTCGACGCCTCCGGCTGGCGGGTCTTCGCCGGGGTGCGCAAGGAGGCCGACGCCGAGAGCCTGCGGGCCGAGGCCTCGCCGAGCCTCGTCCCGGTCATCCTCGACGTCACCGCGCCCGAGCAGATCGCCGCCGCCGCGGAGCTGATCGAGCGCGAGAGCGGCGACGGCCTCCAGGGTCTGGTCAACAACGCCGGCGTCGCCGTCCCCGGACCGCTAGAGACGATCCCGCTTGACGATCTGCGCCACCAGCTCGAGGTCAACCTCGTCGCCTACGTGGCGGTGACCCAAGCGCTGCTGCCGCAGATCCGCCGCGCAGAAGGGCGGGTCGTCTTCCTCGCCTCGATCGGCGGGCGGGTCGCCTTCCCCTTCGGCGGGCCCTACCACGCCTCGAAGTTCGCCACCGAGGCGATCGGCGACGTCTTCCGGCAGGAGCTGCGGCCCTGGGGAATCGAGGTCGCGATCATCGAGCCGGGGTCGATCGACACGCCGATCTGGGGGCGCGGTCAAGAGAAAGCAGCGGAGGTCGAAGCCAAGTCCCCGCAGACGAAGGTGCTCTACGGCGCGGCGATCGAGAAGTTCCGCAAGGTGATCGATGACACCGCCGAACGAGGGATCCCGCCGGAAAAGGTGGCAAAGGCGATCGCCCACGCGCTGGAATCGAAGCGGCCGAAGACTCGCTATCTCGTCGGCCTTGATGCCAAGGTGCAGGCCAAGATCAAACCCTTGATCCCGACTCGCCTCTTCGATCGCATCGTCGCCCGACAACTGAACCTCTAAAAGCCGCAAGGCGCCCGGAGCGCTCATATACTGGGGCTGCCGATTGACTCGTCAATCAATGGAGGTCGCGGCGGTGCGCGTAGCGGCAGTGCAGCTCAATTCGAACGGGGACAAGGCGCGGAACCTCACCGCCGCCGAGCGCTTGGTGCGCGATGCTGCCGCCGAGGGCGCCGAATTCGTCGCCCTGCCGGAGAAGTGGAACCTGTTAGCGGGTGGCGCCGAACTGGCCGCTGGCGCTGAGCCCCTCGACGGCCCGAGCCTGACCGCAGCCCGCGGCTGGGCGCGTGACCTCGGCATTCACCTGCTGGCCGGCAGCATCTCCGAGCAGGGAGTCGAGGGGGAGAAGGCCTCGAACACCTCGGTTCTGATCGGGCCCGGCGGCGAGGACCTGGCGGTCTACCGCAAGATCCACATGTTCGACGTCGACGCCGGCGGCGTCTCCTACCGCGAGTCCGAGTTCGAGCGCCCCGGCGAGGAAACCGTCGTCGCCCAGGCCGGTGACCTCAGCCTCGGGATGACCGTCTGTTACGACCTTCGCTTTCCGGAGTTGTTCCGGATCCTCGCTCTGCGCGGCGCCCGACTGATCGCCGTGCCCTCGGCCTTCACCCTGGCAACCGGGCGCGACCACTGGGAAGTGCTGCTGCGGGCGCGGGCGATCGAGAACCAGCTCTTCGTCCTGGCCCCGAACCAGTGGGGAGAGGCGCCACCGCACTACAGCTCCTTCGGCCGCTCGGCGATCGTCGACCCCTGGGGCACCGTCCTCGCCACCGCCCCGGACGGCGAGTGCTTCATCGCCGCCGACCTCGATTTCCCGGCGCAGGACCGGGTGCGCAAGTCACTCCCCTCGCTTGCCAACCGCCAGCCGGGCGCCTACCGGTGGCCGCAAGCAACGGAGGTCAAGAGCTGATGGCCCAGGCACCTCCCGCCGACAAACGTCGCCTGATCCTCGACGCCGCGATCCGCGTCTTCGCCCGCCAGGGCTTCCACGCCACCCGCGTCTCCGACATCGCCGACGAGGCGGGGGTCGCCTACGGCCTCGTCTACCACTACTTCAGCTCCAAGGACGAGGTCCTGAACGAACTCTTCATCGAGCGCTGGTCGCTGCTGCTGGCGGCGATCGAGGAGGCCGACAAGACCGCGGCCAGCCCGCGCCAGAAGCTGGGCGCGGTGGCGACCTTCATCTTCGAGTCCTACCGCCACGACCCCGAGCTGATGAAGGTGATCATCGTCGAGGTCACCCGCGCCGCCAACTCCTTCGGCCGTACCCACCTGGAGGAAATCCGCCGCGCCTATGAGTCGATCGCCAAGATCGTCGCCGACGGCCAGGGCAGCGGCGATTTCCGCGGCGACGTGGCGCCGATGTTCGCCTCGATGTCCTTCTACGGGGCGATCGAGCAGCTGCTCTCCGGCTGGATCTTCGGCACGATCCCGGCCTCGGACGCCGACTTCGACCAGGCGCGTGATCTACTTGTCACGACGATCTGCGACGGCTTGGAGCCGCGCTGACGTGGTTTACTGCCGATTTCCCATGGGGAAAGGTTCCATCTAGTGGATAACGACCTGGTCAAACGCCTCGTTTGGAGCGGCCTGCTGGCCGCCACCGGCGCACTGGCGAGCATCGCCGCCGCCCGCATCGCCGGGCTGGTCTACCGCCGCATCTACGAAGAGGACCCGCCGGAGTAGCCATGGCAGAGCCACCCCAGAACCCACCACCGCTGCCGCCCCCGGTATCGCCACCGCCACCGCCGCCCGGTGACGATCGCTCGCTCGCCGACCTCGTCGTCGAGGTCTCCGAAAACGCCTCGACCCTGGTCCGCGAGGAGATCGAGCTGGCCAAGGCCGAGGTCTCCGACAAAGTCGGCAAGATCCTGCGCGGCTCGGCCGTCGGCATCGCCGCCGGCGTCTTCGCGTTCCTCGCCCTGATCCTGATCATGCACGGGATCGCCTGGCTGCTAGCCGAAGAGCTGTTCGACGGCAACGTCTGGCCCGGGTACTTCGTCGAGGCAGCCCTCTTCCTGATCGTTGCCGCCCTCGCCGGCTGGTTCGCCTCGAAAGCGCTGAAAGCGGGTGCCCCGCCGGTGCCGGAGCAGGCGATCGAGGAGGCGAAGCGGACCAAGGAGATGCTGGAAAAGGAGGCTTCGTGACCACTGGTGCCCCGGGACGCTCGCCGGCGGAGATCCGCCGCGACATCGAGGCCAAACGGCTGCAGCTCGGCAGCTCGGTCGAGGCTCTCCGCCTCCGCGTCAACGAGTTGACCGACTGGCGCCGTCAGGCCGAGGAGCACAAACAGCAGTTGATCGTCGGCGCTGCCGTCGTCGGTTTCGCGATTGGCGTGCGAGCGATGATGCGCCGTCGCAAGCGCCGCGTCTAGCGGAGTCGCTCAGGAAATCAGGTCGGTGTGGACCGAGCCGACGCCGAGTAGGCCGGGGCCGACGTGGGCGCCGAGCACTGGGCCGACCTCGGAGATGAAGGCCGGCTCGCACTTGAAGATCTCGTAGCAGTCTTCGACCAGCGCGTCGGCGGTCTCTTTGTCCTGGATGTACTGGACGACCCAGCCGTAGGCCCCTGATTCGTGGCGCTGGCGGGCGTAGCCGCGCAGCCGCTCGAGCGAGCGCGCGCGGGTGCGGACCCGCTCGACCGGGGTGATCTCCTCCTCGAGGGTGAGGATCGGCTTGATCTTCAACGCGCCGCCGATCCAGGCGCGGGCGCCGCCGATGCGGCCGCCGCGCCGCAGGTACTCGAGGGTGTCGATCGCAAACCACATCTTCAGGTCCTTGCGCGCTTCTTCTGCCCGGGCGATCGCTCCGGCTGCGTCGGCCCCTGCCGCGGCGGCGGAGGCGGCGCCGAGCGCGCAGAGCCCCATCCCGCCGGCAGCGGTGCGCGAGTCCATCAGGTGCAGTCGCTCGCCGCCCTTGTCCTCCTCGATCAGCCGCTCGCGCGCCTGGCCGGCGGCCTCGAAGGTGCCCGAGATCCCGGCCGAGATGTGGATCGAGACGACTTCCCGGCCTTCGGCCAGCAGCGGTTCGTAGACCTCGAGGAAGTCGCCGATCGAAGGCTGGGAGGTGGTCGCGCCGCTTTCCGAAGCGCGCAGACGCTCATAGAACGCGTCGTAGTCGGTGATCTCCGACTCCTTCTCCTGCTCGCCGTCGACCGCGACGTAGAGGCTGATCGTCTTGATGTCCCTCGACGCCAGCAGATCGGCAGGGAGGTAACCGGTCGTGTCGCAGACGACCGCAGTCTCGGCTGGCGAGCTCACAGTTTCGATTCTAGACGCGGAGACCAATTGGGACGCCGGCAACTCCCGCTACACTTTGTGAAGTGACCGACACGCCTCAAGCAGCGATCACCCTCACCGACAAGGCCGCCGAGAAGATCGGCGAGCTGCTCGGTTCCCAGCCCGACGGTGCCGAGCAGGCATTGCGCGTCGCGGTCCGGGGTGGCGGTTGCTCGGGCTTCCAGTACGCGCTCGCCTTCGACAAGGCCAAGGAGGACGACAACGTCTTCGAGGTCGACGGCGTCGCCGTCATCGTCGACAAGGTCAGCATGCAGTTCGTCTTCGGCTCGGAGGTCGACTACGTCGAAGGCCTCCAGGGCGCCGGCTTCCAGGTCAACAACCCGAACGTGGTTGCGGCCTGCGGCTGTGGTTCCTCTTTCCAGGTGAAAGAGGACGCGGCCGAGCAAGCTGCCGTCTAGCTATTCGATCTGCAGTGGCGGTGACTGCGCCGGGGGCGCGGTCGGTGCGACTTGGGCATCCGCCGGTTGTTCGGCGCCGAGGGCCTCGGCCAGCTCGCCGGACTCGAACATCTCCTCGATGATGTCGCAGCCGCCCAGCAGCTCGCCATTGACGTAGAGCTGGGGGAAGGTCTGCCAGTCGGCGATCTCGGCGGTCACTTCGCGCAGCGGCTGCAGCGCGGGGAGGACGTCGATCGCGCCGTAGTCGACGTCGACCTGGTCGAGCACCTGCACGACCCGCATCGAGAAGCCGCAGCGCGGCATGTCGGGGGTCCCTTTCATGAACAGCAGGACC
>DASTSW010000061.1:0-3317 GCA_035760445.1 Solirubrobacterales bacterium
CGCTCAACATCGAGCCATAGCGAGATGTGCCTGGGACACCCCACCGGCACTCCCCTAACCACCAGCCCTAATACGCGTAGTACCCGGCGTGGATGTGGTCGCAGTGATCCGGCAGCGCGAAGGCTGGGCCGGCGCCGTCGAGGTCGAAGCAGTAGATGAGCTCGGTGGGGTGGAGCGGAGCCGGCAGCTGCGCCAGGGCGTAGCCGAGTTGGGCACAGGGGGCGGCGGTCGAGGTGTCGGTGCAGGAGACGCCGTCGACGGCGGCGATGTCCATCGCGCGGCCGTAGAAGTGGTTGGAGACGTTGCCCGAGGCGGTCATCTGCGAGTGGTCGGAGCGCAGCGAGGTGATCGTGATCTGGTGGCTCTTGGTCATCAGCGCCAGCAGGCCGGTGACGCGCTGGTCGAGCAGACCGGCCTGGATGTCGCGCAGCTCGAGGTCGTTGGAGAGGGTCAGGTTCTGCCAGTTGATCTGCGAGGCGACGTCGCCGGGCAGGACGATGGTCCAGCTTTCGGTCGTGGTCGCGCATTTGCCGGAGAGCACGTCGGCCTCGTGGGCGACCGCGTCGACGTACCAAGCGGCCTGGTTGTGGGTGAAGACGCCAGCGTCGATACCGCCGCGGGACCACATCAGCCGCGCCAGGGTCGCCGCCGAGTCGTCGATGTCGGCGTGGTCGAGGCGGCCATCCTTGTCGCCGTCGACCGCGTAGTCGCGCCACTCAACCGGGTCGAGCCCGAGCGGCCCCTCGGTCTGCAGCTGTTTCTTGCTCATCCCGCGGCCGAAGTCCGACTCCAGGCGGGCGATCGACGCCAGGGTCCAGACGCCGCGTTGGCCGAGTTCGTAGCGGCCGGCGGCAGCCTCGAAGGCGTGCAGGTACTGCTCGGGGATCTGCTTCTTGAAGTCGTCAGCCGGGGTGCACTTGAAGACCTGGATCTGCGGGGTGAGGGTGAGCGTTGCGTAGTCGGTGCCGACTTCGTTGGCGTAGCAGCCGGCGTTGGCCAGCACCTCTTCGACGTACCAGTCGGCGTGGTTGTAGGCGAAGATCGCGCCCCAGACGTCCTCCGGCATGCCGGCGGCATCGAGGTAGCGGGCGGCAGCGTAGATCGCGTCTTCGGGGTTGTTCGGGTCCTTGACCCCGTCGCCGTTGGCGTCGACCCCGTACATCGCCCAGGTTTCCGGCATGAACTGCATCCAGCCTTCGGCGCCGGCGTAGGAGGGGCCGAGGTTCTGGCCGAAGCCGGTCTCGATCGCGTTGATGCCGGCGAGGATCGCCGGGCCCTGCGGCCCGAGGCCGTAGGCGTCGGAGGCGCGGTGGTAGATCGGGATCAGGACCGGCGGCACGCCGCTGATCGCGCAGCTCGATGCCGGCAGCGAGGGGATCGTGAAAGCGCCGGCGCCGGGTGCCGCCGGGGACGCGCCGGTTTCGGCTTCTTCTTCGGAGGCTTCCGGTCCGGCGGTTTCCGCCGGTTCGTCCGCGGCGCCTGGGCCCACACCGCCACTTGCCGGCGGCGTCTTCGTCGCCGGAGCGGGCGGCGGCGTCAGCGCGTCGCCTTCCTTGATCGGGGGCGTGGCTTCGTTCGGGACCGAGGGCCATTCCAGGCTCGCGCCCGGCGTCGGCTCCGCCGCGGTCGTCGTCGCCTCGGCCCGCGCCACCCCGACCGGCACCGCCAGCGCCGCGGTCGCCGCCGCGGTCGCCATCACCGTCCTGATCTTCTGCCCGCGCTCCATCAGCCGAGGACGTTGGTCACGCGCCACTGTTTGTTTTTCAGCTGTTCCATCTCGAGTCGCAGCTCGCTGGTAGCGCCGACCCGGAGCAGCGAGACGCTGACCGGGTAGATGCGATCGTGCGAGGGGGCGGGGACGACGTTGAGGACTTTCGCCTTCGGGACCTCGACGCCTGCCGGCTGGCGCGGCGGCCGCTGCATCAGCGCCTGGGTCACCTCGGGAACCGCGGTCGCCTTGAAGGCCTTGCGGACCTCGGACTCTTCGCCGCCGGTCTCGTAGACGACGAAGGCGTCGGCGAACTTGCGGGCGACGGCGATCGCGGCCGGGCCTGCCGGCGGGCCGTCGACGGCGGCATTGGCGCCGGCGGTGGAAGCGGTCGCGCCCGCCGCTGCGGGCTTGGAGGAGATCGTGTCGATGGAGGCGTTGCCGGTGTTGCCGGCGCTCGAGGCGGTCGCGCCTTCCGCTTCGCTCGGCTGCGTGCTGGAGACCTTCGCGGACCCATGTTCGGCGGGCGCCTTGAAGACCGGGGTTGCTCCCTCCAGCGTCGCCTCTGGTTCGGGCTTCGGCGCCGGCTTGGCGGCGGCGGGCTCGGGAGTCGTCTCGATCGCGACGACCTGGGCGGCGGGCGCCGGTTCGTCGCTACCGGAGGAGAGCAGCGAGTAGCCGCCGACCGCCAATCCGAGGGCGAGGACGACGGCCCCGCCCGCGACCATGGCACGACCCGCGTCGCTGAGCGCGCGGAACTGGTCCTCGAGCGGCCAGATGACGCGATCGCGCACCGCCAGCGAGAGGTCCTCGATGGCCTCCGGTTGCTGCCGCTTAGGGCGCGCGTTGATCGGGGTCTGGTCGTCGCTCATGCCGGGTCGGGTTCAGAGAATCAGTCAATAACAGAGTAGGCCGGATCGGAATTCTGCACTAAATCACTCAACAATGGCCGCCAATCATCTTGCAATTTTGACCGCCTACTTAAAGAAGACCTATGTCGTCCCTCTTGTTTCGGCAGGGCTGAGCCAAAAAATGAGCGTTAGGCCGCGGCTGCAGCTGGCGTCTCAGCCCGCTCGAAGACGATCTCGCCCTCGCGGGCGTCCACCCGCACCATGTCGCCCTCGCCGAACTCGCCCTCGAGGATCTTCAGCGCCAGCTTGTCGACCAGCTGCTTCTGGATCACTCGCTTCAGCGGCCGCGCTCCGTAGGTGGGGTCGTAGCCGAGGTTGCCGAGCAGAGTCCGGGCGTCGTCTGAGAGCTCGATCTCGATCCCTTTCTCGCGCACCCGGCCGACCAGCTGGCTGACCTGGAGCTCGACGATGCGGCCGATGTCGGCCTTCGAGAGGCGGTGGAAGATCACCGTGTCGTCGATCCGGTTGAGGAACTCGGGCTTGAAGGTCGCCGCCAGCACCTCTTCGATCTGCTCCCGGATCTGCTCGTCGACCTGCTCGCCGACGATCCGGTCGGAGCCGACGTTGGAGGTCATGATCAGGACCGTGTTGGTGAAGCTGACGGTGCGGCCCTGGCCGTCGGTCAGCCGCCCGTCGTCCATGATCTGCAGCAGGGTGTTGAAGACGTCGGGGTGGGCCTTCTCGATCTCGTCCAGCAG
>DASTSW010000062.1:0-11549 GCA_035760445.1 Solirubrobacterales bacterium
TCGCCCCCGGCAACCTGCTGCTCTTCGCCCACGGCTTCGCGATCCACTTCGGCGAGATCGAGCCGCCCCCCGGCGTCGACGTCGGCATGGTCGCCCCCAAGGGCCCGGGCCACCTGGTCCGCCGCCAGTACGAGGAAGGCAGCGGCGTGCCCTGCCTGATGGCCGTCCACCAGGACGCCACCGGCAACGCGCACGACCTGGTCCTCGCCTACGCCTCCGGGATCGGCGGCGGCCGCGCCGCGGTGATCGAGACGACCTTCAAAGATGAGTGCGAGACCGACCTCTTCGGCGAGCAGGCGGTGCTCTGCGGCGGCGCCTCAGAGCTGGTCCGCGCCGGCTACGAGACCCTGGTCGAGGCCGGCTACGACCCGCGCCTCGCCTACTTCGAGTGCCTGCACGAGCTGAAGCTGATCGCCGACCTGATGTACGAAAAGGGCATCCAGGGGATGCGCTACTCGATCTCCAACACCGCCGAGTACGGCGACATGACCCGCGGCAAACGCGTCATCGGCGAGGAGTCCCGCGCGGCGATGAAGCAGATCCTCTCGGAGATCCAGTCGGGCGACTTCGCCCGCGAGTTCATCGCCGAGAACCGGGCCGGCAACGAGAACTTCGACCGCATGCGCGCCGAGGGCGCCGGGCACCAGATCGAGGACGTCGGTCACGACCTCCGCGACATGATGCCCTGGATCGACCAGAGCTTCAAAGACACGAAATAGCGGTTGGGTTTGGGAGCGCCGGCCGGCGCTCCTGCTCAACAGCCTTCATAGGACTGCCTCAGCTCAAGCGGAAGAGCCGCGCGGTCGGTTTTCAGAAAGCTGCTGAACCCTGGGCCGTCCCGAAGAGCGTGTTGGGGGAGGGGTCGTGAGGGGGTTTCCGGGCACTCAGCATGGAACCGGGCCAGAAGCCTTCTCGGTCAGCCGCTGCCGTCGTCCCGGCGGAGGTGCGCCCGGGAACCCCCTCACGACCCCTCCTACACCTACCCCTGGATCGGCCCGCGGGGGTCCGTCTCGCCCTCGGGCAGGCGGCCGTCGCGGCCGACGTAGCCGTCTTTGCCGCCGACGCAGACGTAGATCGCGTCTTCGTCCTCGCTGAGGTTTTTCAGGCTGCGGACTACTTGGGCGTCGACCCAGGCGAAGCCGCCGGGGCCTAGTTCGTGCTTGGTCCCATCTAGGTCGATCTCCATCCGTCCCTGGTGGACGAAGTAGAGCTCCTCCTGCTCCTCGTGGAAGTGCTTGCCGGACTCGTAGTTCGGCGGCATCACGATCGCGTTGACGCCGAAGGCGGTCACGCCCATCTCCTTGCGCACCTTGCGGAAGCCCCAGCCCTCGCCGAGGTCATCGAGGTGGGCGACGGCAAAGCCGTCGCCCTTGGTCACACCCTCAGACATTGGGGCTCACCGGGGCCGGGGTCGCACCGCTGGCGTTGGCCTTTTCTTCGCCGATCGGCGGGTAGTCGTCGGTGAGGATGGCGACGTAGCCGTAGAGGCGAGCGTAGAAGCTGTTGACGAAGGTCAGCGCGTTGTTGACCCCCTCTGGCTGGTAGCCGCGGAAGACGATCGTCAGCCAGGCAATCGCCGCCACCCAGACGTGCATGTAGTTGACCGCGTAGGAGACGATCAGCATCGGCAGCGCCAGGAGCAGACGGAAGAAGGCCTTGAGGCGGCTCTGGCTCGCGGCTGCGGGGGCGATATTGACCCGGATCGGGTAGTTCGGGTCGTCGGAGAGCCCGAACGGGGGCCACTCGTCGGTCTGGAGATAGATCCACGCTCCGGTGCGGACCCCGAAGCGGATAACGCCGGAGTTGAACTCGTAGAGCCAATGTGGATAGCGGCCGAGGATCACCACCGCGACCCAGGCGAAGAGGTGGGTGAAGATAAAGAGGATCCCCCAGAAGGCGGCGACGATGATCCATGGGATCGCCAGCAACGGCCGGAAGAAGGTGGTCCAGCGGTTTGGTTCCGGGTTGAAGTCGGCTTCGTACTGGACTGGATACATCGTGCTCCCCTCGTAGTGGACGGCCACCAAATGGCTTTGCCGAGCCTAACTCCGCCCCCGGCGTCACCGGCTTGGTCCGGTCAATAACCTGTCGAGCCCGATGGCGCCGCAGACGACCGTGCAAATTCCCAGCGAGATCAAGCCCGCCGACGGCCGCTTCGGCTGCGGGCCCTCGAAGGTGCGCCCGGAGGCCCTGGAGAGGCTCGCCGAGCGCTCCGACCTGATGGGCACCTCGCACCGGCAGGCGCCCGTGCGCGACCTGGTCAAGGAGGTCCGGACCGGCCTCGGGGAGCTGTTTTCGCTTCCCGACGGCTACGAGATCGCCCTCGGCAACGGCGGCACCACCGCCTTCTGGGAGGCAGCCGCGGCCTGGCTCGTGCGCGAGCGGGCCCTGCACCTCACCTACGGCGAGTTCTCCTCGAAGTTCGCCAAGGCGACCGCCGCCGCACCCTTCCTCGGCGACCCGATCCTGGTCGAGGCCGAGCCCGGAGACGCGCCCGGGCCCGTCGCCGACCCGGCCGCCGACGTGATCGCCTGGGCCCACAACGAGACCTCGACCGGCGTCATGGTCGACGTCAAGCGCCCCGAGGGCGCCGCCGAGTCCCTGGTTCTGGTCGACGCCACCTCCGGCGCCGGCGGCCTGCCGGTCTCGATGATCGAGGCCGACGCCTATTACTTCGCCCCGCAGAAGGGCTTTGCCGCCGACGGCGGCCTCTGGCTCGCCGCCCTCAGCCCGGCCGCGATCGCCCGCATCGAAGAGCTCGACGGCGCCGGCGATCGCTGGCAGCCGGCCTTCCTCTCGCTGCAGACCGCGCTCGACAACTCGCGCAAGGAGCAGACCTACAACACGCCGGCCCTGGCGACCTTGTTGCTGCTGAACGACCAGGTCCAGTGGATGCTCGGCCTCGGCGGGCTCGCCGGCTGCGTCGAGCGGACCTCGGACTCCTCCGGCCGCCTCTACGGCTGGGCCGGGCGCAGCGAGTTCGCCAGCTGCTTCGTCGCCGACCCGGCCAAGCGCTCGCTGGTCGTCGGCACGATCGACTTCGACGACTCGGTCGACGCCGCCGCCCTCGCCGCGGCTCTGCGCGCCAACGGGATCGTCGACGTCGAGCCCTACCGCAAGCTCGGCCGCAACCAGCTGCGGATCGGGATGTTCCCGGCGGTCGACCCCGACGACGTCGAGGCGCTCACCGCCTGCATCGACTGGGTCGTCGCGAACGTGGACGGAGTCGCCAAGTGAAGGTCCTGGTCAAGGAGAAGATCGCCGACACGGGCGTCGACCTGCTGCGCTCGCAGTTCGAGGTCGACCTCGGGCTGGAGATGTCCGACGAGGAGCTGCGCGAGAAGATCGGCGCCTACGACGCGATCCTGATCCGCTCGGCGACGCAGATGACGCCGGAGCTGATCGAGCTGGCCGGCAACCTGAAGGTGATCGGCCGCGCCGGCACCGGCGTCGACAACGTTGACATCCCGGCCGCGACCCGCCGCGGGATCATCGTCGCCAACGCGCCGGAATCGAACTCGGTCGCCGCCGCCGAGCACACCCTGGCCCTGGCGCTCGCCCTCTTCCGCAACGTCCCCCAGGCGCACGAATCGCTGGTCGCCGGCCGCTGGGACCGGGCCAAGTTCAAGGGCGCCGAGCTCTACGGCAAGACCCTGGGCGTTATCGGCTTCGGCCGCATCGGCCAGCTGGTCGCCAAACGGGCGCAGAGCTTCGACATGGACGTGGTCGCCTTCGACAAGTTCGTCTCCGCCGAGCGCTTCCGCGACCTCGGCGTCGAGGGCGCGGAGAGCATCGAGGAGCTGCTCGGCAAGGCGGACCTGATCACCCTGCACACGCCGAAGACCCCGGAGACGATCGGGATGATCAACGCCGAGACGATTGCCCAGATGAAGGACGGCGCCCGCCTCGTCAACTGCGCCCGCGGCGAGCTGGTCGACCTCGACGCGCTGCTGGCCGGGCTGGAGTCCGGCAAGCTCGGCGGCGCCGCGCTCGACGTCTTCCCCTCGGAGCCGTTTACCGAGCACCCGATCTTCGCCCGCGAGGACGTCGTCGTCACCCCGCACCTGGGAGCCTCGACCGCCGAGGCGCAGGACCGCGCCGGGGTCGTCACCGCCGAGCAGGTGACCGCGGCGCTGACCGGCGGCGTCGTCACCAACGCGGTCAACATTGCCGCCGTGCGTCCCGAGGCGATGGAGGCGCTGGCCCCATTCGTGCCGCTGTGCGAAAAGCTCGGCCGCCTCGCCCAAGGCCTGGGCGACGGCTCGGTCGAGCGGGTGAGCGCCGAATTTCGCGGCCGCATCGCCTCCCACGACACCCGCCTGCTGGGGATCGCGGTGATGGCCGGGATCCTCTCCGGCAACACCGAGGAGCCGGTCAACCTGGTCAACGCGCCGCAGATGGCCGAAGAGCGCGGCATCGAGCTCTCCGAGACCACCGACGCCAGTTCCGAGGACTTCACCGAGCTGGTCCGGGTCCGGATTCAGACCGCCGACGGCGAGGTCGAGGTCGCCGGCACCAGCGTCGGCCCCCGCAACGAGCCCTACCTCGTCTCCGCCTGGCGCGAGAGCTTCTACCTGCCCTTCGCTGAGCACATCGCCGTCTTCCGCTACGCCGACCAGCCGGGGATGATCGGCCGGGTTGGCACCCTCTTCGGCGAAGAGGGGGTCAACATCGTCTCCGCCGCCGTCGGCGCTTCGAGCGGGGGGGAGAAGGCGGTGATGGCGCTGACCACCGACGCGCCGGTGCGTCCCGAGGCGATCGAGAAGATCCTCGCCCTCGAGGGCTTCTCCAAGGGTCGCTCGGTCGACCTTTAGCGCCCGCCTGGCCGCAACGTCAGCGCATATCCGTTGTTCTTGAGATGGTCCGAGGACCACAAGACCAGGGATTGATGAAGAAGACGCTCCTCATCGTATTGGCGCTGCTCGCCGCGCTGCAGTCGGCGGCGGCTTTCGCGCGGGCCGAAACCGGCCCGGTGACGCTGCTGATCAGCGGCGGCCCGGGCAACAGCGGGCTCAACATCTCGCTCACCCCGGACGGACGCCAGTACTTGATCCTCTCCACCGAGCCGCTCGAAGTCGGCGGCAGCATCTGCGAACACCCCTCGGAGGAAATTCCCAACGAACTGCTCTGCAAAGCGACCGCAATCAACGGCTTCGAGGTCAACGCCGGCGGCGGCTCGGACTCCGTCTACTTCAGCAGCGACATCCCCGTCCCGGTCACGGTTCGCGGCGGTCCCGGGGCGGACCGTCTGATCGGCGGCAACGCCTCCGACAAGCTGATCGGCGGCCCCGACCATGACTTCATCGAAGGTCGCCGGGGGGACGACTGGCTGCTCGGTGGGCCCGGCCCAGACAAGCTCGTCGGCGGACCGGGCAACGACCAATTGCGCGGTGGTCCCGACAAGGACGTCCTCATCGGCGGCCCCGGCAACAACGAACTGTTCCCCTGAGTCAGGCCTCGGCCGGCTCGCGGCGGGTGAATATGCGCCCGCCAACGAAGCCGAGCGCAATCAGCAGGCCGATCAGGGAAAGCGCGGCGTCGAGCCGGAAGGCCGCCTGGATCCCGTCGACGAAGGGCGGGATCGAGCCCGAGAAGACGGTGGTCGTCAGCCCCAGCCCGATCGAGCCGCCGGCGATCTGGAACATGTAGACGATTCCGCCGGCGAGGCTGGTCTGCGATTCGTCGACCGAGGTGACCCCGGCGGTCGTCGCGGTCGGGTAGAAGCTGCCGATCCCAAGCCCGAGGATCAGCATCCCCGGCACCAGGGCGCCGTAGCCCGAGCCGCTGTCGACCTGCGAGAAGAAGAACGGCGCGACGGTGATGCAGGCGGCGCCGAGTACCGCCAGCGACTTCGCCCCGACCCGCTCATAGAGCGGGCCGGCGATGAAGGAGACGAGCGCGAAGGTGGCGAGGAAGGGCAGCATCCCGACCCCCGCTTCGAGCGGTGAGTAGCCGAGGTGCTTCGCCATGAACTGCGGCAGGTAGAGCAGCGAGGCGAAGAAGGTCGCCGACATGAAGAGGATCGCGAGGCAGGAGGCGGTGAAGTTCTCGTTCCGCATCACCTCCTTGGGGATCAGCGCGTGGGAGCCGGCCCGCCGCTCGATCGGCAGGAAGGCGACCAGCATCGCCGCCGCGAGGACCAGCAGGCCGATCACCCGCGGGTCACTCCAGCCCCACTCGGCGACCTGATCGAGGGCGATCAGCAGCGATACCAGCCCGGTCGAGATCGCCGCGATCCCGGTGTAGTCGATCCGCCGCTCGCCGGGGTCGGGCTCCTTGACGTGGACCAGGAACCAGGTGACCGCCACGGCAAAGATCGCGATCGGCACATTGAGGAAGAAGATCCAGCGCCAGCTCAGCTCCTGGGTGAGGACGCCGCCGATCAGCGGCCCGATCGCGTTGCCGAGGCCGGCGGCGCCGATGATGATCCCGCCCGCCAGGCCCGCTTTCTCTTCCGGCAAGAGCTCGTAGGTCATGCCGAGGATCGCCGGCCACATCAGCGCCCCGCCGATCCCCATCAGCACCCGCGCCCCGATCAGCATCGCCTCGCTCTGGGCGGCGCCGCCGAGCGCCGACATCGAGGCGAAGATCGCGGTGCCGACGAAGAAGGCGTTGCGGCGGCCGAACATGTCGGCGAGCCGGCCGCCGGTGACGATCAGCACTCCAAAGGTCAGCGCGTAGGCGTTGACCACCCACTGGATCGTGTTGACGTTGGTGTCGAAGTCCCGCTCCATCGTCGGCAGGGCGACGTTGATCGCCGAGAAGTCGTTGGCGATGACGACGACCGCGACGGCCATCGCCATGAGCGCGAGCCAGGAGGTTTGCTGGGACGAGTCGTTCGGCTGCGGGGTTGAGATTCGCGCAGCCTACGCTAAGGTTCGGAGCCGAATGGCTTACCGGCCCAATAGCCTCGCGCTACTCCTTCTCCTCCCCCCTCGGGGGGAATAGCGCTGGGCGGCGCGATAGCCGCGAGAGACAAAGGCCATTCGATTCAAAGAGAGAAGGAGAGGTCCGATGGGACCCCAAACTGAGACCAGAACCGACGCCAACCGCGTCCACATCTTCGACACCACGCTGAGAGACGGCGAGCAGTCGCCGGGCATCTCCCTGAACACCGCCGAGAAGGTGGAGATCGCCCAGCAGCTCGCCCGCCTGGGGGTCGACGTGATCGAGGCCGGCTTCCCGATCACCTCGCCCGGGGACTTCGAGGCCGTCCAGAAGATCTCGCGGGTGGTGGAGGGGCCGGTGATCTGCGGCCTGGCCCGCACCCACAAGGCCGACATCGACGCCGCCTGGGGGGCGATCAAGGAGGCCGCTAGACCGCGGATCCACACCTTCATCTCGACCTCCGACATCCACATCGAGCACCAGCTGCAGACCGACCGCGAGGACGTCAAGGGCCAGGCCCGGGCGGCGGTGGCACTGGCCAAGTCCTACTGCGATGACGTCGAGTTCTCGCCGATGGACGCGACCCGCGCCGACATCGAGTTCACCGCCGAAGTCTGCGCGATCGCGGTCGAGGAGGGTGCGACCACGGTCAACATCCCCGACACCGTCGGCTACACGACGCCGGAGGAGTACGCCGAGTACTTCCGGCAGCTGTACGAGTTCGTGCCGGCGCTGCGAGGCGTCGAGATGTCGGTCCACTGTCACGACGACCTGGGCATGGCCGTCGCCAACTCCTACGCCGGGGTGCTGGCGGGGGCCCGGCAGGTCGAGTGCGCGGTCAACGGGATCGGCGAGCGGGCCGGCAACTGCTCGCTGGAGGAGATCGCGATGCTGGTCGGCGTCCGCGAGGACGTGCACGGCCTCTGGACCGAGATCAACACCCGCGAGATCGCCCGCACCAGCCGCATGGTCAGCCGCCTGACCGGCTACCCGGTGCAGCCCAATAAGGCCATCGTCGGCCGCAACGCCTTCGCCCACGAGTCCGGGATCCACCAGGACGGGGTGCTGAAGGAGCGCAGCACCTACGAGATCATGGACGCGACCGAAGTCGGCCTGGAGTCGAACTCGATCGTGCTGGGCAAGCACTCCGGCCGCCACGCGCTGAAAGACGCGCTGGAGCAGCTGGGGTTCAAGGTCGAGGGCCAGGCGCTGAACAACGCCTTCAAGGCCTTCAAGGAGGTCGCCGACCGCAAGAAGCAGGTGACCGCGCTGGACCTGGAGGCGATCGTCTCCGACGAGATGCGCGACCGCGCCGAAGCCCACGAGCTGGCCTGGTTCGAAGTCGAGGCGGGCACCCGAAGGCCGCCGGTGGCGAAAGTCGCCGTCACCCTGCCCTCGGGCGAGGAGTCGGTCGGCGAATCGAGCGGCGACGGCCCCGTCGACGCGATCTTCCACGCGATCCAGAACGCGGCCGAGACCGATTGCGAGTTGGTCCAGTACACCGTCGAGGCGGTGACCGGGGGAGAGGACGCCCTCGGAGAGGTGACCGTGATGCTGAGGGCAGCGGGGCGTCTGGCCACGGGCCAGGGGGTGGCGACGGACATCCTGGAGGCCAGCGCCCGCGCCTACGTAAGAGCTCTGTCGAACGCCCTGGAAGGCGCGGCGACGCGCGAGGCCGAGGCGGCGACTGCTGAGGCTGTGGTCGAGCGTACGCCCGGGCCTTAGGTTCGGACCGTAAGTAAGGCCCCAAGCGCGCCGGGCCGCACCCACCTCTGCTTCGGCAGATAGAGGTGGGTGCGGCCCGGCTTTCGTCACGCGAACGTGTGAGAGCCGCCACAAACCGCGCGCCACACGTGCGCTCAATCCCGCCAGCCTGGGTGGGTGCCCACCGAGTCCGCCTCAGTGCCCCGTATAGGTGTACTCACGCGGACTCGCGAGAAGGAGAACCGGATCGCGAGCCTCGCGGGCCGTCAATACGGCGTCGTTTCGCGGCAACAGCTTCTAGGTCTTGGCTTCTCACGGCGCGAGATCGAGGCTCGGATCAAGGCCGGGCGCTTGAATCCTCTCCAGCCTGGGGTCTATGCCGTAGGCCACCGGCTCATCCCGCGCCAGGGACGGTGGATGGCGGCAATCCTCGCCTCGGGCCCGGAAGTCGTTCTCAGCCACTGGTCCGCCGCCCACCTCTGGATGATCAGGCCGAATTCGCGGACCAGGATCGACGTCACCGTGCCCCATAGGAGCCGCTCCTCGAAGCCAATCCGCAGGCATATCTCAGAGGTTCCCGATGACGAGCGCACCGTCGACGAACCCGAGGCGGTTGCCTCGGATCTTCGGTCATTGCTGCTGGATAAATAAATAGAAGAACCAGAAACGACAAAGCCGGGCCGCTCCCACCTCTACCTGCCGAAGTGGAGGTGGGAGTGGCCCGGCGCACAGCACGCAGACCAATACAAGCGTCCGTGATAACGTACAACCAATGGCCCCCACTATGACCAAGACTTCGCGCGTCCCCGACTCTCCCCCCAGGGACCCCGCCGTCGGCCCCCGAATCCGCGCCTTGCGCGACGCTATGGGCCTGTCCCTCCGCGATCTCGCCGAGCGCTCTGGCGTCAGTGCGCCGATGCTCTCGCAGGTCGAGCGGGGGGAGACGAGCCCGACCCTGGTCGTCGCCGGCAAGATCGCCGCCGGCCTGGAGCTGACGCTTTCGCAGCTGCTGCGCCTCGACGAGGGTCAGCACGTCGCGATCAGCCGTGCCGCCAGCCGCCGCCGTTCCGAGCGCGGGGGGCACCGCTTCGAGGAGCTGACCCCGCCGCTGCCCGGCCAGCGCGCCGACGTCTCCCTGCATGTGCTCGAGCCCGGCGCCACCACCGGCGGCCGCGAGGACCCGCCGATGCACGAGCCCGGCAGCCGCGAGACCGCCGTCGTCCTCGCCGGCACCCTGGCGCTGGTCGTCGACGGCAGTCGCCACGAGCTTCAGGAGGGGGACAGCGTCACCTTCGACGCCGACCTGCCGCACCATTTCGAGAATGAAGGCGAGGAGGCAACCCGCTTCCTCGCCGTGATCGCCGCCGGCCTCAGGAGGAGCTGACGCATATGCCAAAGACGATGTTCGACAAGATCTGGGAGGCCCACGAGGTATCGCCGGGGCTGATCTACATCGACCTGCACCTGGTCCACGAGGTCACCTCGCCGCAGGCCTTCGACGGCCTCCGCCTGGCCAACCGCAAGGTCCGCCGCCCGGACAAGACCCTGGCCACCGCCGACCACAACACCCCGACCGACGGGACGATGGCCGCGCGCCTGATCGCCGACCAGCTCTCGCGCGTCCAGGTCGAAACCCTGGAGGCCAACTGCGAGGAGTTCGGCGTGCCGATCTACTCGCTGGGCTCCGACCGCCAGGGCATCGTCCACGTAATCGGCCCGGAGCTGGGCGTCACCCAGCCGGGGATGACGATCGTCTGCGGCGACAGCCACACCTCCACCCACGGCGCCTTCGGCGCGCTGGCCTTCGGGATCGGCACCTCCGAGGTCGAGCACGTGCTCGCCACCCAGTGCCTGGTCCAGAAGCGGCCGAAGACGATGCGGATCAACTACACCGGCGAGCTGCGCCACGGGGTCACGCCCAAGGACCTGATCCTGGCGACGATCGGCCGCCTCGGCACCGGCGGCATGACCGGCTACGCGGTCGAGTACGCCGGCCCGGCGATCGAGGCGCTCTCGATGCCCGGCCGGATGACGATCTGCAACATGACGATCGAGGGTGGCGGCCGCGCCGGGATGATCGCCCCCGACGAGACCACCTTCGAGTGGGTCAAGGACCGTCCCGCCGCCCCGGCCGACTTCGAGGCGGCGATGGCCCGCTGGCGCGAGCTGCCGACCGACCCCGAGGCCAGCTTCGACACCGAGATCGAGGTCGACGCCTCCGGCATCTCGCCGATGGTCACCTGGGGCACCAACCCCGGCCAGGTGGTCGAGGTGACCGACCGCGTCCCCGACCCGGCCCAGCTGGACTCCCCGGCCGACCGCGAAGCCGCCGAGCGCGCCCTCGCCTACATGGGCCTCGAGGCGGGCACGCCGATGACCGAGATCGCCCCCGAACGGGTCTTCATCGGCTCCTGCACCAACTCGCGGATCGAGGACCTGCGCGAGGCCGCCGCGATCGTCGAGGGCCGCAAGGTCGCCAGCGGCATCAGCGCGATGGTCGTCCCCGGCTCCCAGCAGGTGAAGAAGGCGGCCGAGGAAGAGGGCCTCGATGAGGTCTTCAAGAGCGCCGGCTTCGACTGGCGCGTGGCGGGCTGCTCGATGTGCCTGGGGATGAACCCCGACACCCTGGACGAAGGCGAGCGCTGTGCCTCGACCTCGAACCGCAACTTCGAGGGGCGCCAGGGCAAGGGCGGCCGCACCCACTTGGTCAGCCCGAAAATGGCCGCCGCCGCGGCCGTCGAGGGCCACTTCGTCGACATCAGGGATTGGAGCTGAAGATGAGAGCGATTGACGTAATCGAGGGCAAGGTCTCGGTCCTGGACCGCAGCGACGTCGACACCGACCAGATCATCCCCAAGCAGTTCCTCAAGCGGGTCGAGCGGACCGGCTTCGGCGAGTTCCTCTTCTACGACTGGATCCGCGACGGCGAGATCGAGCTGGAGCCGAACCCGATCCTC
>DASTSW010000063.1:0-41063 GCA_035760445.1 Solirubrobacterales bacterium
CGCCTTTTCCGCGTATATCCCGGAAAAGGCGCACCGCTGATGCCTCAGCCGCCAGAGGCAGGACGATCGCCAGCGCCACGAGCGGGGCGCCGATCTCGATCGCCTTGGCTGCGGTGTAGGGCGTGCCGACGGTGCGAGCCGCCAGGTAGGCGAGAGCGGCGGCGGCAAGGCCGGAAAGGATCGCGGTCTCGCGGCGGCGCCAGAGCCAAACCAGGCCGTAGGCGAAGAGTGCCAGGGCGAAGGCGATGCCGAGGTAGTAGCCGACCGCCGGCACCGCGCCGTCGCCCGGGGCGAGGCGGAAGTCGCCCGAGGGCCAGATGCCCAGGGCCTCGAAGGGGCTGACCTGGCCGAAGAGGTTTCCTAGGCCTGGGCCGTTGGGGTCGAAGGTCTCGAACTGTTTGAAGTCGACCAGGCGGCCTAGCTCGGGGGCGACTAGGACGAAGAAGGTGATGAAGGCAAGACCTAGCGCCCGGGCTGCGGGTCCTGTCTCCGATCGGGGGCTCTCCCTACCGGGAGAGTCATCCCGATCGTCGCCACCCACAGCAGGGAGCAAGCTGGCCAGACGCCAAAAGACGAAGGCGCCGCCAAGCCAAATTAGGCCCGGGAAGCTGTAGGTGTAGACGCTGCCCACTGCGATGAGAGCTGCCGGGACGAAGCGCAGAGTCAGGTCCGTCCAGTCCCGTTGGGACTCGCGGAGGGCCAGGACGAAGGCCAAGAGGTAGAGCGCTTGCATCGTCTCCTTGAAGGCGCCTTGGGCGAAGTAGGAGGCGACCAGGTAGGCGAGGCCTATTAGGAGGGCTCCGGCAGTGCGGGGGATTGATGGGAGGTCGCGGAAGGCTGCGAGGGCGGTTAGGGAGGCTAGGACCGCTACGGCGATGGTCAGGCCGGTGAAGCCTTGGACCAGGCCGATGCCCAGTCCCTTGTTGAGGGCGACGACGATCGCGTGGGGGCCGAGCGGATAACCCTGGACGAGGAGCTGGGATGAGTTGCCTTCGGCGAGGCGGTCGGCCGCCAGCAGGTGCTGGGACATGTCGGGGTTGAAGCTGGTGCCGAGGATCCCGAAGTGGCCCTCGGCGATGAATGGCAGGGCGGTTGCAAGCAACGCGCCCAAAGCAACCGGCCATCCCGCGACAAGCGCCTCTCCCGCTCCCTCGACTCGCCCTCGGAGATATACGACGGCGGCAACGGTGAGGACCAGCACAACGATCGCCGAGACCACCCCGTCCCCCGGCAGCCGCACAGTCCCCCAGCAGACCGCGCAGACCAGCGCCAGCCCCACCGCCGGCGCCAGCCACGACCAGCGCCGCGCCCCGCAGAGCGCGATCGCCGCCTGCCCGATCGCCAGCGAGGCCACACAGATCGCCACCACGGCTGCATAGGTCCCGATCACGAGACCGCGAGCCTAGACTGAGCCGATGGCCTTTGTCCCTCCCGCTCGACATCTGCTGCGGGCCAAGGACCTCGCCGACGCGCGTTACTTCGAACCGCTGGAGGTCGACGACCTTGCCGCCGCCGCGGGTCTCTCCAAGGCGCACTTCAGCCGCGAGTTCCGCCGCACCTTCGGCGAGTCGCCCTACGTCTACCTGCTGACCAGGCGCCTGGAGCGGGCGGCGGCGCTGCTGCGCAACACCGACCACTCGGTGGCCGAGGTCTGCCTCGAGGTCGGCCTGCAGGGAGTCGGCTCCTTCACCACCAGCTTCAAACGGATGTACGGGATGACGCCGACGGCCTACCGCGAGTCCTTCCCTCCCGCCACCAGCCAGGCCCGCCTGCCCGGCTGCGTCGTCCGCGCCTACGCCCGCCCGCAACACCGCACGATTCGAGAAGACAGCAAGGCCGGCCAGACCTAGCATCGCCGTAGACGATCCCGATCAAGGAGGAACGATGAAGATCTCAACCGCACAGCTCTGGGTCCACGACCAGGACGAGGCGCTCGCCTTCTACACCGAGAAGCTCGGCTTCGAGGTGCAGTCCGACGTGACCCTGGCCGAGATGGGCGACTTCCGCTGGCTCACCGTCGCGCCCGCCGGCCAGGACGACGTGGCCGTCGTCCTGATGGCGATCCCCGGCCCCCCGGTGATGGACGAGGAGACCGCCCGCCAGGTCGAGGAGCTGATGGCGAAGGGCTTCTCCGGCACCGTCTTCCTCACCACCGAGGACTGCCGCGCCGACTACGAGAAGCTGAAGGAGCGCGGGGTCGAGTTCACCGAGACGCCGGAAGAGCGGCCCTACGGCATCGACTGCGGCTTTCGCGACCCGTCCGGGAACAGCCTGCGCCTGACCGAGGTGAAGATCCCGGCCAACGCCTGAGCCCGGCTAGACCACCGTCGCCTGCAGCAGCACTCCGACCACCCCGCAGCCCAGCACCACCCAGAGCACGGTCAGTTTCCCGTGCCAGCGGTTGAGGGCGAGGAAGGCGGCTAGGGCGATCGCGGCGGTCCAGCCGTCGACGACGCTGGTCTCGAGGATTTCCACCGTCACCGCCGCGATCAACCCGACTACCCCCGCCGCCACTCCGAGCAGGAAGAGGTGGAGGCGGGGGTTCTCGGAGATCGCGACCAGCTGGCGGTGGAGGAAGATCGGGAAGACGAAGGCGGGGATGAAGATGCCGAAGGTGATCAGCAGAGCGCCCGGCAGCCCGCCGGCGAGGTAGCCGACGAAGGTGGCGAAGATGATCAGCGGCGCCGGCAGGATGCCGCCGATCGCGAGGCCGTCGACGAACTGCTCGTCGGTCAGCCAGTGATGGTGTTCGACGGCGCTGTCGTGGAGGAAGGGGACGACGGTGTAGGCGCCGCCGAAGGTGAGCAGACCCGCCTTCAGCCCCTCCCAGAAGATCGCCAGGCCGAGTGAGAACCCGATCGCGCCGGCGGCCACGGCGACGATCCCGAGTGGCCCGACCGTGTACGAGCCGGCGCGCCCGACCCAAGCGCGGGCGTTGCGCCAGATCTCGTAGGCGATGCCGGCCCCGAGCAGGACGAGCACGAAGTTGGCGCCGGCGAAGAGGGTCAGCGCGAAGCCCGCGAGGGCGATCAGGACCAGCGGCACGTCGGTGAGGAACGAGCGCCCGAGCCTGACGACGGCCCGCGCCACCAGCGCCCCGACCGCGGCGCTGAGCCCGTAGAAGAGCGAGTCGAGGTGGCTGGCGATGTCCGCCTCGACGTACAGCGCCGAAAGCGCCAGCATCAACAGGAAGCCGGGCAGCATGAAGCCAAGCCCGGCGAGGAAGCCGCCGAGCTTGCCACCCCGAAGCCGTCCGAAGTAGACGCAGAGCTCGTGCGCCTCCGGACCCGGAAGCACCTGGTAGACCGCCAGCTGCCGCTGGAAGGTGCGCTCGTCGATCCACCCCTCCTCGTCGACGCACTCGCGCTTGATCATCGCGATCTGCGCCGCCGGCCCACCCCAGGCAAGGCATCCGAACTTGAGGAAACGCACGAAGATCGCTCGCGGCGCTTCCGCCCGCTCGGCCGTCATGGCCGGGATTGTGACCCCTCCGTCCGCGCCGAGGTGTTTGGATTCCCCGTCCAATGGGACTTCACCGACTGCTGATGACTGCCCTGGCAATCTCCGTGACCGCCCTTCTGGTCCCGGCCTCGTCCCCGGCGTCCAACGCCGGCGGCGTGCTCTCGATGGCCGCCGCCCGGAAGGCGACGCGCTCCGTCGCCTGGGAAGTCGCCCGCCGCAACCTCTCCGTCAACAGCGTGAAGTTGGGGGCATGCCAGCGGCGCAGTACCGAGCGGATCGTCTGCGAAGCGACCGACCGCGGCAGCACCAGCACCCTGAAGACGACCTGCGCGGTCAGGGTCGATGTGACGCTCGCGGGCAACCGGCCCAAGGGAACTCTGCGCGGAGTCAACTGCGACAACCAACCGTTCCTCGTCCTACGGGCGCTTCAGGCCCTCGAGGCGACCCGTCCGGTGGCGGAAGAACTGGGACCCAAAAATGTCGGAATCGACATCGTCGGCCGCGTCAGCCGCTCCGAGATCAAAACGATGGCCGCTTGGATCCGCCCATCGATATCCAATCCCACTGCGAAGGAAGCCTGCGCGCTGAATTTCCATGTCAGCCTGGAACCATCCGGAGAGGTCGCGGTCCAGCTCACCGAATCCGAATCGTTCTGCGTCGCCCTCTGAGCCTGAACTACTGCCGGTAGTGGGCGTAACTGGGCTCGAACCAGTGACCTCCAGCTTGTCGAGCTGGCGCTCTCCCAACTGAGCTATACGCCCGGGACGCCGGAATCTAGCAATGGGAAGGAGAAAGCCGGGTAGTGGCTAAAGGAATGCTTGCAACGGTCGATGCAACCGGTGCAACTAATTCGTCCTTGCGGTGTTTATAGGGGCGAACTGCAAAATGCTTGAGGACCGACGAGCCAGCGACTTAGCACTCTCTGGTGGTACGTCCTTCGGAAACAAAGGGCCCCGCTTGGGGCCCTTTTCCGTTCTCGGCTCAGACGTGGTCGGCCGGCAGGTGCCAGCGGCGCGGCGCGATCAGCTCGTCGGCCTCGGATGGCCCCCAGGAGCCGGGCTCGTAGGCGATGGCCGGAGGCGGGTTCTCCAACACTGGCTCGGAGATCTCCCAGAGCCGCTCGATCGCCTCGGAGCTGGTGAAGAAGGTGCGGTCGCCGACCATCACGTCGTGGATCAGCCGCTCGTAGGGATCGAGCGCCTCGTCGGGCCCGCCGAAGGTGTCGGCGTAGCTGAACCGCATGTGGGCCTCGCCGAGTTCGATCCGCGGCCCGGGAACCTTGGCGAGGAAGGAGGCGGAGATGCTGCCGGGGTCGCCGAGCTCGAAGGTGAGGTGGTCGTGGCCGAAGGCCTCGGCGATCTCGTCGCAGTCGAGCGGGAACATCCGCCGCGGTGGCTGCGCGTAGGCAACCGTCAGCAGGTGCCGGCTCTCGGCCAGGCGCTTGCCCGAGCGCAGGTAGAACGGCACCCCCTCCCAGCGCCAGTTGTCAACGAAGGCCTTGACCGCGACGAAGGTCTCGGCGTCGGAGTCGGCGGCAACGCCGTCCTCGTCGCGATACCCCTGGTACTGGCCGCGGACGACGTCGCCCGGGCGCAGCGGCGGCATCGACTCGAACACCTTCTCGCGCTCGACCCCGAGCGGTTTCGGCTCCAGCGAGATCGGCGGCTCCATCGCGACGAAGCCGAGGACCTGGAACAGATGGGTGACGATCATGTCGCGGAAGGCGCCCGTTTCCTCGTAGAAGGAGCCACGCATCTCGATCGAGAGCGTCTCGGGGATGTCGATCTGGACGTGGTCGATGTGGTTGCGGTTCCAGACCGGCTCGAACATCCCGTTGGCGAAGCGCAGCGCCAGCAGGTTCTGCACCGCCTCGCGGCCGAGGTAGTGGTCGATCCGGTAGATGCACTCCTCGGCGAAGACCGAGTGCAGGGTGCGGTTGAGCGCGCGGGCGGATTCGAGGTCGGTGCCGAACGGCTTCTCGGTGATCACCCGGGCGCCCCCGCCGAGCCCCTGGGCGCCGATCTGCTCGACCGTGCCGGCGGCTGCCTGCGGCGGCAGCGAGAGGTAGAAGAGCAGGCCCGGGTCGCCGCCGAGTTCCTCGCGTGCCTCGCCGACCACGCGCTCGAGGTCGCCCAGCCCCTCTCCCACGCTGGCGAAGCGCAGAGACTCCGCGAAGCGCTCCCAAGCCTTCGAGTCGCTGCGCTCGCGGCTGGAAGAGGCGACCGACTCGCGGGCCAGCTCGCGGAAATCCTCCTCGTCGAGGGACGTGCGCGCGGCGCCGACGATCCGGAACCGCTCCGGCATCAGCCCGACCTGCGCGAGGTGGAACATCCCCGGCAGCAGCTTGCGCTTGGCGAGGTCGCCGGACGCGCCGAAGAGGACGATCACCTGATCGCGGGGAACCTCGCGTTCGCCTTGCGTCCCACCCATCGCTTCAGCCTATGCTCCCCCTCGATGGCCGGCGGCGAAACCAAGAACGGGGTCCGCTACGACTCGGTGGCGCTGGATCGGGTGGACCGCCGCTTCTGGCGCGACATCTGGGAGTCGGTCCCGGCCGAGGTCGCCGGCGAGCGAGGCATCGAGGCGCGCGATTTTGGCCCGATCCAGGTAACGGTCGCCAAGGCGCTGGGCCAGGTCGGCATGCTGAACCTCGTCCTTGGCACCGCCGAGGCAACCGATCGATCGGACCTCGAGGCGGCGGTCGCCTGGGCCGAGGAGCGATCGACCCCCTACGTCTCGGTCACCCCCGGCCTGCCGGGCACCGCCGCGGCGGAGGAGTGGCTCCGGGGTGAGGGGTTCGAGCCGACCTACGCCTGGATGAAGTTCGTCCGCGACCCGCACCCGCCGCGCTTCCCGGCTCCCGACGGGATCGAGGTCGTCGAGGTGACGGCGCCGGACCAGGAGCCGTTCGGGACGATCGCCGCGCTCGGTTTCGGGATGCCGGCCTGGGGCGCGGAGCTCTTCGCCCACCTGCCGGGGCGGGACGGCTGGCGCTGCTACGTCGCCCGTGTCGACGGCGAGGCGTGCGGCTGCGGGGCGATGGTGATCGAGGACGGGGTCGCCGAGCTCGGAATCGGCGCCACGCTCGAGGCCGCGCGCGGGCGCGGCTGCCAGACCGCCCTCCTGCGCCAGCGCGTCATCGACGCCGCCGAGGCGGGCTGTCACACCCTCCTGGTCGAGACCGGCGAGCGCGTCCCCGACCGCCCCTCAGCCAGCTACCGCAACATCCTCAAGGCCGGCTTCGAAGAGGCCTACCTGCGGCCCAACTGGCAGCGGCGGTCGGCATAGATCCGGTGAACCCGGGGAACCGGGTTCCCGTATCCCCCCGCTAAACGCAACAGGTTTCACGAAAGGCAGGGAAAAGATGAACGGCAAACGAGCAACTCTGATCAGCACCGCGGCGCTAGCCGCGGCTCTGATGGTGGGTGTCCTCGCGGCCCCCGCGAGCGCCGCCCTCCGTCACGTCGACGGCACGGTGGTCTCGAAGAACAGTGACAACCGCACCTTCAAGCTGTCGACCCAGAGCGGCACGCTCCAGATCAAGGTCAACAGCACTACCAAGTTCGAGCGCCTCGCCGGCTTCGGCGCCCTGCGCAAAGGCCTAGCGATCGAGGTCGATTACGCCAAGACCAGCAACGGCCTCGTCGCCAAGCAGATCGAGACCCAGGGCGGTGGCGGCGGCTCCGGCGGTGGTGGCTCCGACGACGGGCCCGGCGACGATCACGGCGGCAGCGGCGGCGGCTCCGACGACGGGCCGAACCACACCTAGCCAGATCGGGAAGTTTGATCGCCAGCGAAGTTGGGGATGGGTGGCGGCACTCGTCCCCAACTGAAAGGTGGAGCTATGAGCATCGTCACGATTCTGATCATCGTCATCCTCGTCCTGCTAGCGATTTACCTCTTCCAGCGCGTCTTCTAGTTCGCGCTGGACCACCCTCAGAGCGCGGCGGCCACCACAGGTTCCGCGTCGCTGCCCACCAGAACCGCAACACCGTCCGGAGCGCCGGTCAGATCGAGCACGCGGCGCACCTGTCCGCGGGGGTCGAGCAGGACGAGCACCGCGTCACGGCGGCGGGCCTCGAGGGCGGCGCCGAAGACGAGGCCGAGGGAGGCGCAATCGATCAGCGTCAACGCCCGCAGGTCGAGAACGACGCGGCGTGCGTCGGACTGGGCATCTTCCAGCGCCTGCTCGAAATGCGAGCGGACGCTGAGGTCGAGCTCTCCCGCGAGGACCAGCCGAATCGAGTTTCGACCCTCGGCCATGCGCGCGCAGGAGAAGAAGGGTGGCGGGCCGGAGCCAACCGATTGCGTGGGGAAAGCGGCAGAAATTGACATTCCGGACTCCTCGATTCGACAGCGGGTCCGGAAGTCACGTTGTGTTGCCGGCTGAACGCCGACCGCATTGATGCCCTCCTCGATCCAGGTTAGCGAAGCCCCGTGCTGCCGTCGACCCCTAGGCCGGCACAGGATCCCGGAACATGAACAGCTCGACCTCCATGTCAGGGCCGACGTGGGAGTTGGAGATGAAGGCGATCACCTCGCGCCCGGAGAGGTGCTCGACCTCGTCGATGAACTTCTGCTGCATCGCCTGCTGGAAGGCGCTGCGCGTTTCCTGCACCAAGGTGCCGCGCTGCAACTCGATCATCGTCTTCTCGACCTCGGTGTAGACACCGCCCATCACGCAGGCGAGGAGGTCCTCCCCAAGCATCTGGGTCTTGGCGCTCACCGGGGCGCGATGGTAGTAGCGCTCGTGCAGGGCGACCATCGCCTCGGTCACCGCAGAGAGCAATTCGTCGCCTTTTAGGGGCGGGTTCAGGGCCGACATGTCGGGCCATTCTTTCTCGTCCTCTGACTAGAGACGCGCGCGAGGCAGAGGGTGGAAGAACCCAACGAGCGGTTCAACCAGCGTAGCGCGCTGGTCTACCATCGCTCTATCCCTCGACCCGATCCCGATCCCACGCGCAGCCTGACGGCAGCGGAGGCGAAACACCGTCACGGCGAAGAGCTGACCGCGATCTCCGATGGGCTGGTTGCGCTGCTGAAGGAGTTCTACGGCCGCGGTCCCACTCAGACGAAGTCCTATTACCAGGACGACCTCGTCGTCTGCCTCCTGCGCGGCGGCTACACCCAGGTGGAGCAGACCCTTCTCGACGGCGGTCGCGGGTCGGCCGTGATCGAACAGCGGATGGAGTTCCAGGAGCTGATGCGCGAGCGCTTCGAAGAGGTGATCGAAAGGGCAACCGGCCGCAAGGTGATCGGCTTCATGAGCGGTAACCAGCAGGAGCCCGACATGATGTGCGAGGTCTTCGTGCTGGAGCCGTCCGACCTCCTCTGAGACGCCGCGCGCAGTCCGGGCAGCCTGGACTCGTGTCAAACGCCGTTTCCAGGGGTAGGTAACTAGCGGAGGGCATAGCTTCGAGGTCCCGTCGAGTTCGCGAGCGGGGCAGCGCCGCGTGACTTCCTTGTGGAGATCAGCCAGCAAGGAGAAACGATGCGTGCCCTATCCAGGAGCCGGCAGTGACGGCGAGCAGCGCGAGCAACGGAGTGCCCCCGGCGGGACCAGCGCTGACCGATGCGATCTCAGCGGCGCTGGTCGCGCTCTACGCCGATTTCTACGAGCACGGGCGCACCACCGCCACCACCTACATCAACGACAACGTCGTCGTCTGCGTCCTCGAGGACATCCTCAGCACCAGTGAGTCGCGCCAGGTCGCCGACGGCGCCGGCAAGGACGTGATCGACGGCCGGATCGCCTTCCAGGAAGGTGCCCAGGACGAGTTCACGCAGGCGATCGAGCACCTTACCGGCCGCAAGGTCACGGCCTTCCTCAGCGCGAATCAGGCCAGCCCGGGCGTCGCCTGTGAGCTGTTCTTCCTGGAGGCTCCCCCGGAGCCGGCGGCCTAGGGCCATGTCGCTTTCGCTCAACGGCTCAGCCCCAAGCGACGAGGCCCTGATGGCTCGTGCCCAGAACGGAGACACGGGTGCCTTCGGCGAGCTCTACGACCGCCACGCCGTCAGCTCCTTCCAGGTCGCCCGGGGTATTTGCGGGGATGCTGGGCGGGCGGAGAGCGCCGTACAAGAGGCCTTCCTGACGATCTGGCACAGCCGGGCGCATTTCAGGCTGGAAAGCGGCTCCTTCAAAGGATGGTTGACGAGGGTCGTCATCAGGGCGGCCCGGGATCAGGTGGTCGGTCGCAGCGAGACCGGCGCGCTGCTGGCCTCCCTGCGCGAGCTACCCGAGGCACAGGCCGAGGTGATCGCCCTGGCCTACTTCGGCGAGCTGAGCCACGCCGAGATCGCGGTGCTGCTCGAGATCCCCTCGGGCACCGTGAAGGGCCGGATGCGGCTGGGGCTGGAAAAGCTCCGCAAGCAGATGGGCGCGCTGACTTGACCGCCGGACAGGGAAGTCAGCGTCGCCACCATCTCGACGCCATCCGGGTCTCGGCGATCCTCCTCCTGATCCCCTACCACGCCGCCCGCTATGTCCAGAAGGGCGAAGGCGACCCCAGGATCGTCGATGCCGCCGTCTGGTTCGTCCACACCTGGCATATGCCCCTGTTCTTCGCCATCTCCGGCTTCCTCGCAGCCAGTGCATTGCGACGATCCACCGCTGCCCGGCAGTTGCGCGCCCGGTTTCGCCGCCTGGGCCTGCCGCTGGTCGTCGGAATGCTGACGGTCGTACCGCTGGCCAATTTCTTCGTCATCGAGGCGGCGGCGCTGTGGCCGCGCAAGGGCACGCTTCCGCCGAAACGGGAACTGGACCTCGCCAACGTCTTCAGTTTCACGCCGCGGCACCTCTGGTTCATCGCCTACCTGCTGATGATCTCCCTGGTCGCAATCGGGATCTGGCTGGCGATCCAGCGGGCACCTCGGATCGGGGCCGCCCTCAGCCGCGGCTTCGGCCAAATGATGAGGTCGTGGTGGGCGATTCCCGTCCTCGGTTCGATCAGCGCCCTGATCCTGGTCACCAAGCCAGGCTGGGTGGCGGGAGGGTCGGCGTCCAACTCGCTGATCCCCGTCCCGACCCTGTTTGCCTACTACGGCCTCTTCTTCCTCTTCGGCTGGCTGCTCAGCGGCCAGAGCAACTTGATCGAGCAGCTCAAGCGCGGCGCCTGGCTGCGACTTGGCGCCGGGGCTCTGATCGCCGTTCCTGCCTTCTACCTCTTCTACGACAGCGTCGCCTTCACCGGCAACGTCGGCACGCCGGGCGTGCTGACCGAAATCGGCGCGCTGCGCCTCTACGGGCTGCTCACCCTGGGCATCGTCTGCTGGCTCACCCTGTTCGGCATCTGGGGAGTGCTGGCGCGATACGTCCGCAAGGAGTCGCGAGTGCTGCGCTACCTGTCGGACGCGAGCTTCTGGATCTACCTCGTCCACATCCCGTTCCTCGTCGCCCTGCAGAGCACGCTCTCGACGACCGGCCTGGCCATCCCCGTTCGCTGGGGGCTGGCGGTGAGCGGAACCCTTGCGCTGTCCCTGGGGAGCTACGCCTTGATCCGGGAGGGCCGCAGGCAGGTGCGAATCCACCGCGACCGCCACGTCCCCCCGCATCGGCGACCCTCAGTGGCCGTCCCCGAGGGGAATTGAGCGGCGCAGGCGATCGAGGACCCGCAGCGCTCCGAGGTTCCGCAGGGCGTATCCCTGTCGGAGCCCTTCGGGGCGGAAGTCGATCGCGGTGCAGGGAGGACAGAGAGCGCTCGGGTGGACTCCGTCGTCGCCCAGGCCCCCGTCGGGCACCCCCGGTTCGACCATCTGCCGCCAGTAGTTCCAGAGCGGCAGCGCCCGGTTCTCGGCCAGGGCGGCTATCTCCTGGTTGAACCGAGCGACCCGCGGCGAAAACAGCCGCGTTCCCCGGGGCGGGATCGTGCTGATCACCGGGATCGTCCCGGCGCTGGAAACGAGCCGGACCACGCGGGCGAGATCGCGGCGGAACTGGAGCGCGGTGAAGTCCTCGAGGTCGTTGGTCCCGAACATGATCAGGGCAGCCGACGGGCGGATCAGCTGCAGCTCACAGCTGACGGCGGGCAGGGCGTTGCATTCGGGATGCGCTTCAAGCGTCGCCAGAGCATCAACCGCTCTCCATCCGGGCATCGCGGCCACACCGACCCGCGAGTAGCTGTCGCTGACTGCGCACTGAGCTTCCTCGGAGCCCGGCGGCACCGGGGTAGCGCCGAAGAACTCCAGCGTCCCGCGCAGATCGCTCCATGACCCCAACTGAGGCCGGCGGCAGGCCAGCGCCTGCAGGAACGAGGGTGAGGCGGTGATGCTGTCGCCGATCTTGGCGAAGACCCCTGGGCGGTTGCCGAGCCGCTCCCCTCGGTCCACGACCTTCTCGAGGTGGCTGGTAATCGCGGGTCCGAGGACTGGGACCACAGGCAACTCTTCCCACCCGGCGCCTCGGGACTCATGGCTGAAGACCGCGCCGAGCGCAAGCAGGAGCGAGGCGAGGAGAAGGGCTTTTACGGCATGGGCGACCAGAGGCGCCTACCAGAATCGAACTGGTGTAAACGGCTTTGCAGGCCGCTGCGTAGCCACTCCGCCAAGGCGCCGGGAGACCGGTGAAGGGTAGCGGCGGCGGGGTGGTTGGGGATGGCTGGATAGGGTCGCCTGACTGGAGTCCGTCATCGCTGCCGAGAGGAGAGCCTTGTCCGCTTACAACGAGTTGCAGCTGAGTTCGTTCATCGACCAGGTCTTCGAGCGGTTGCGGAAGATCGAGGAGCAGGTGGCGGTGCTGTCGGAGAAGGCGGGCGTGCCCTATGAGGCACCGAGCCAGAACGCGCCGCAGGAGGTCGTCGACCTGGTCCAGCAGGGCGACCGGATCGGCGCGATCCGCAAGTACCGGGAGCTGACCGGCTGCGGCGCCGAGGAGGCGAAAGAGGTTGTGGCTGGGCTCTGAGCTCGGCTACTGCTCGTAGCCCTCGACGGTGCCGCCGTCGCGCATGCTGGCGTCGTCGGGGTTGTCGCCCACCTCGCGCAGGGAGCGGCGCTGGCGCAGGTAGTCGTAGGCCTTGTCGAGCTGGACTCGGAGCTCGTCGAGGCGGGCGTGCTCGTCGTCGTCGAGCCCTTCGCCCTCGTGGCGGTGGAGGAGCTCCTCCTCTTCCTTGACGAGCTGGTCGATGCGGTCGAGCACTTGCTGGTCGTCCATAGCTGCTGCCTACCCTTTCTCGGAGGTTTCGATCACCCGGAACTCGATCCCGGCCTTCTGCAACCGCTCCAGCAGAGCGTCGCCCATCGCCGCCGCGGTGGTGACCTGGCCGGCGGTTTTCGGCAGCTCGTCGAAGGCGAGGGAAAGCCCGGACTCGGCGAGCATTTTCGAGGTCTCGCTGTAGCCGGGGTCGCCGCCGCTGACCTCGGTGACGACGCGCCTCCCCCCTCCTTCGCCGACGAAGCGCACCTTGAACCAGCTCTTCTCCCGTTTGGCCTCGCTCGGCCCCTCACCCGGGGATTTCATCTTCAGCAGCAGCTTGCGGGTCGGCGGCAGCTGGGCCAGCGTGAACCCCGTGCCGACGCCGGCCGCGAGCGCGCCGACGCTGGTCAGGTGCTTGGCCAGCATGTTGTGGCCATAGGTGAAGTCGGGGCCGTAGCGGTCGAGGGCCGCGGCGGAGCGCAGCACGATCGGACCGTCGATGGTCGGCAGCGGCACCGCCCAGCCGCCGAGCTCCTTGTCGCGGCGGACCCGGGCCGAGGCCGAGTGGATCGCCCGGCCGCTCGGGCGCGGCTCGAGCCGCTTGCGCTCCTTCGCGGCGGCCAGCGTCTTGCGGGCGCGGCCGAAGGCGTTGATCGCCGAGTGGTACGTGCCGCCGGAGAAGGCCGCGTTGCTGCGGACGTAGCCGTCGACCTTCAGCGGCACGCCCTCCGGCAGCTGCTTGACGGTGAAGTAGGCGCCGAGGTCGTGCGGGATCGAGTCGAACCCGCAGCAATGGACGATGCGGGCGCCGGTGCGCTCCGCCTCGGCGTGGTGCTCGACCCACATCCGGTCGACGAACTCGGGCTCGCCGGTGAGGTCGACGTAGTCGGTGCCGGCTGCGGCGCAGGCGGCGACCAGCGGCTCGCCGTAGAGGATGTAGGGGCCGACGGTGGTGACGACGACCCGGGTCGACCCGGCGACGCCGCGCATCGCCTCGCGGTCGGAGGCGTCGGCGACGACGATCTCCGGCTTCGGCCCGGCGGAGCCGGCCAGCCGCTCCGCGACCGCCTCCAGCTTCGAGCGGTTGCGCCCGGCCAGCGCCCAACGCATCCCCTCGGGGGCATTGGCCGCCAGGTAGTCCGCCGTCAGCCCGCCGGTGAAGCCGGTCGCGCCGAAGAGGACGAGGTCGAATTGGGGTTGACCCTCCACGAGTTCCGATTCTCGCAGGCCAGGAGCATTCGGCGCGCGCAACGGGCGCCGCAGACGACCAGTCAACGGCCACGACGCCCGTTGCGCGCGCAACGGTTCAACGCCCCGGCCTCGCAAATGTCAGGCCAAAGTCATTTCGTCGCGGTGACGGTGGCGCTCGAGTAGCCGGACGAGGCGGCGGTGATCGTGTTGGTGAAGCTGCCGCTGGCCGGCGAGGAGTAGGTGAAGGGCGTGCCGCTGACCGCGAGGCCCGAGGCCGGCACCGTAAGCGGCGAGCCGCCGATCGTGCCGCCGGTGGCGGTCACCGTCACCGTTTTGGCCGCCCCGACGTTGCTGACGACATTGCCCATGCTGTCGGTGATCAGGATTTTGGCTTTGACCGTGCCGGCGTTGCCGAGCGCGCTGACCGCGCAGGTGAAGTAGCAGGGCGAGCCGATCACGCCGGCGCTGACCGTCAGTTCGCTCAGCGCCAGTTTCGCGGCCGTCCCGACGGAGACGGTGAGGGCGAGGGGCGTGGCGGTCGACAGGGTGCCGTCGGTCGCCGAGACGCTGGTCGCCCCCGCCAGGGCCAGTTTCGTGAAGCCGTTTTTCGAGGAAGCCGGCGTGGCGACGCCGCTGGTGAAGGTGAGCGCGGTCGCGCTGCCGAAGTTGATCGTCGAGCCGGCGGCGTTGACGACGTTCGGCAGGGCCCCGCCGGGACCGGCGGAGGCGCCGGAGAAGACGATGTTCTTCGAGCCGGTGTAGGCGGTCGCGGTGTTGCCGTAGACGTCCTGGGCGGTGGTGGTGACGTTGAACCCGGTTCCCGCGACCGGGGTGGCCGTCGAGGAGCTGAGCACGAGTTTCGTCGCCGCCCCCGGCGCGACCGTCACCACCACCCCGGTCGGCGTGGTCACCGACCCTTCGGTCGCTTTCACGGTGGTGGCGCCGCTTTTGTAGAGGACCATCTCGCCGCCGTCGTTCTCGGCGGCGCTGGCGACGCCATCGCTGAAGGCGACCGCGGTCGCGCCGCCGAAGGCAACCGCGGTGCCACTGGAGTTGGTCGCCGTCGGCGTGTTGCCGGCCGGGCTGGCCGAGGCGCCGGAGAAGACGAGGCTCTTCGAGCCCGTGTAGCCGGTGGCGAGGTTGCCGTAGGCGTCCTGGGCGGTGATCGTCAGATCGTCGGCTTCAGCGACCGCCGGGGTCGCCGAGGCGGCGGCGAGGATGAATTTGCTGGTCGTAGCGTGGCTGACGGTCAGGGACAGAGGGGTCGGCGTGGTCAGCGATCCCTCGGTGGCGGTCACGCTCGCGGCGCCGACGCCATAGATTTTCAGCACCCCGTTTTTGCTCGAGGCGACCGTGGAGACGCCGCTGGTGAAGGTGAGTGGGGTCGCGGTGCCGAAGTTGACCGCGGAGCTGGAGCTGACGTTGCTGACGACGCTCGGCGCGTTCCCGGCGGGGCTGGAATCGGCGCCGGCGAAGACCAGCGAGTGCGAGCCGGTGTAGGTGGTGACGGTCGCGTTGTTGACGTCTTTGGCGGTGATCGTCAGGTTGACCGCAGCGCCGGCGGCGGGCGTAGTCGTGCTGCCGGAGATCGTGAATTTGGTCGCTTCACCGATCGTGACGGTGGCTTTTTTCACCGCGCTGACCGCGCTCCAGGTCTCCCATAGCGCCGTCACCGTGTAGCTGTGTTCGCCGATCGCGACGCCGCTGTCTTTGCAGGTGACGACCGTCGTCGTCGCGGCTTTGGTCGGACAGTTCCCCGCCGCTTCGCCGCCGTCGCGGGTGACGTAATAGGTGACCGAGCCGGCCCCGGGGGCGGTGACCGCGCCCCAGGTCAGGGTCACGGTGCCGCCGGCGGCCGCGGTCGCGGCGCTGATCGTCGTCGCGTTCAGTTTCGTCACCGCTGCCGAAGCGGTGCCGCTGCCGTTGGCGGTGAAGAAGGCAAGCGCGTTGCCACCGATCGCAACCGCGGCGATCAGCACCAGGGCGGTGGCGTGTCCGGCGAGGCGCCTCATCCCCGGGCCTCACCGCTGAGCGCGAGCTCGAGCTCCGCCCCCTGGCAGGCGTCCTGGTTGACGGGAAGGTCCAGCAGGGCGATCGCGGGGGCGGAAGCCGACTCCGCGGGCAGACCGACCGTGCCTTCGGCGGGCACCACCAGCGGATTCGCCTCCGAGGCGTTGGACGCGGTCAGCTCGAAGTTCTCGGCCGCGCAACCGGGCGGGGTGCTGGCGATCGTCGCCGTCAGGTTGGTGACTTCGATCGGGACCGAGTTCGGGTTGCCGATCGCGAGCGAAAGCTGCTGCGCCGGATCGCCCGGGTAGAGGGGAGCCAGCGCCGCCGTCTGCTCGACCGAGAACGGCTTGCCCTCGGCCGGTTCCTGGTCGGCAACCGAGATCGCCGCGACGACGATCTGCCAGCCGTAGCTCACATCTGGACCCGGCCGGCCCTTGCGAGTGAGAGCGCGGACGGCGAAATCGTGAGCGCCCGGGGCAAGCCCGACCAGCCGGTGCGGCGAGGCGCAGTCGGCCCAGCGCCCACTGTCGAGGCGGCACTGGAAGCGGCGGCGCGGAGTGGCAGCTTCAGGACCCGCCGCCGGTGGCGACGAGTCATCCGTTTCCTTCGCCCGCGGTGGGACGTTGAAGCGGAACTGGGGATCCGCCGCGGTGGAGCTCGCCGCCGGGACTTCGATCAGGCGCACGCGCGGCGCGCGTTCGTCTTTGCCCTGCGGCGAGGTGGCGCGATGCGGAGCACCGATCGCCACGTGTCTCCCCGCGACGCCAACGTCGCGGCTCCCGGTGCCGGTCGCCGCGTAGGCGACCGCACCGAGGCAGGCCGTGCCGGCGAGCAAGGCAATCGCAGCCTTGATCGCGCCGGCACGGCCCGCCGCTATGCGGCGAGGAGACATTTATCCGCTCGCTGACTAACTAGTTGCTTTTCAGCGACAGGGTCAGGGTCGCGCCCTGGCAGCCGTCCTGGCTGATCCCGGTGTCGTTCATCGTCAGCGTCCCAGTCGGCGTCACGGCCTGGCCGTTGCCGGGGCCGTAGGTTTTGTTGACGACGACGTCGGCCATCGTGAAGTCGGGGTTGCCGCCGGTGGTCACGACACTGCAGGTCGGGTGACCGGCGTCAGCGGTGATTTTTTCCAGCGAGACGGTGCCGACCCGCTGTTTGCCCGACGAAGGGTTGTCGACGGTCAGGGTGACGGTCGACGAGGCGCCCGGGTAGAGGGTGCCGCTGACCGTGCCTTTGATCGTCACGGCAGAGCTGGTGCCGACCGTCGCGGTCGCGGTGCCGGAGCCGGTGCTGGTGAAGTAGGCGTACGCCACAGCGGCAATGGCCACGACGCAAACGCCAGCCAGCCCGATCAACACCCGCTTCCGATTGAGCGGATTCATATATCTGTCTCCTTTAATTGGGCCGCGACTGGTTCGTGGCCGATAAGGGCCAATCGACCAGGCGCTCTGCCCGCTTTAGAGCAGGGAAGACAGTTACCGGGTGTCCAATTTGTACGAATTGGAGCACCAATCTTTTTGAGCGCTCCAAATGGACAGCCGCGTTTGCAGAGATTCAGGCGGCGGTGACTTCGGCGCTACCCGATTGGACAGGATGTCCACCATCGCGCCAGACGCCCACTCCTTTGCCGACGTGGACGACGTCGAAGCCGGCCCGCTGCAGGATCGAGGCGGCCAGGCCACTGCGTTTGCCGCCGCGGCAGATGGTCGCGATCTGGCGGTCGCGGGGTAGCTCGTCGAGCCGGCCGGCGAGGTCGCCATAGGGAATATGGAGCGAATCGGGGATGTGCTCGCCGGCGTACTCGCTGGCGTTGCGGACGTCGAGGACCACCGGCCCCCCGTCGCCGTCGACCCGGCGGGCCAGCTCGTCGGGGTCGATCAGCTCGATCCGGTGCACCGGCCGCTCCTCCGTGCGCCAGGCGGTCATCCCGCCCTCCAGGTAGCCGCGCACCGGCAGCCCGACCGAGGCCAGCATCTGCGCCGCGCGCCGCTCGTCGCCGCTGGAGGCCGCGACGACGACGATCTCGGTCCCCTCGGGGGCGACCCGCGAGACCTTGGTCGCGAAGCCGGTGTCGTAGGCAGAGGCGCTGAGGGCGCCCTCGATGTGGGCCTCGTCGAACTGCTCGTTGGTGCGGCCGTCGATCACCACCGCCCCCTGCTCGACCAGCTCCTCGACCTCGTGGGTGCTGAGCGGCGCCGGGGTGCCGAAGTCCTCGATCAGCGGCCCCTGGTTGAGGCCGACGATGCGCTCGATGTTCGGCGGTTTGTCGCCCAGCGAGCCGACCTGGTCCTCGACGAACTCGGCCTCGTCGGCGATCTGCAGGGCGCGGTTGTGGCGGCGCTCGAAACCGATCGTCGAGGAGCTCTTGAGGTCGAGGCCGGAGCCGCCGCAGAGCGAGCCGCCGAGGTGAGCGGGCCAGACCTCGACTTCGTCGGGAAGGGTCAGCAGCCGCTGGTGCAGCGAGCGGAACATGTCGGCGGCGCCGTCGCGCGGCTCGACTGCCAGGTCCGGACGGGCCACGTCGCCGATGAAGAGCGAGTCGCCGCTCAGCACCGCCCAAGGGTCGCCGCCCCGGCTCCTGTCGCGAAGCAGGAAGCAGGTGTGCTCGGGGCGATGGCCGGGCGTGTGGATTGCCTCGATCACCAGGTTCCCCAGTTCCAGCGTCCAGCCGTCGGCGAAGGGCTCGTGGGGGTACTCGGCCGCGGCCAGCTCGTGGGCGTGGACGGTGGCGCCGGTGCTGCGGCAGAGCCGGCCGTGGCCGGAGACGTGGTCGGCGTGGTTGTGGGTCTCGAGCACGTGCCCGATCCGCACCCCGTGCAGGCCAGCCAGCCGCCGATACGGCTCGATGTCCCACTGCGGATCCACCACCGCCGCCACCCCCGCTTCGCGGTCAGCGACGAAATAGGAGGCGCAGCCCAGGTCCTCGTGGATGATCTGACGGAAAAGCATCTTCTCCCTTGCCGCCCAGGCTACCGCGCTGGCTTTTCGGGCCGGTCGTCGTGAGAGGATCGCGCCGTTCCCGACGAAAGGTTTGCCTTGCCGCTCCGCATCTCGTCCGCACTGCGGACCCTCCTTGTCGCCGCCCTCGCCCTCGCCTGCTGCGCTCCGGCCGCCGTGGCCAGCACCGCCTACGTTGGCTCCGAAGGCAACTCGATCTCCGTCTTCGACACCGCCTCCGGCGCCCTCGGTGCGCCAGTCGCCATCGGCGCCAACGCCGAGCCCTTCCAGCTGGCGATCTCCCCGAACGGCCAGACGCTCTACTCGGCCAACTACGAAGTCGACACCGTCTCGGTGATCGCCACCGCCAGCAAGGCCGTGGTGGCGACGATTCCCGTCGGTGAACATCCGTTCGGGATCGCGGTCACTCCGGATGGCAGCCGGGTCTACGTGACGAACGCCGAAGACGACAACGTCAGCGTGATCGCCACGGCGACGAACCAGGTCATCGGCGCGTCGATCCCGGTCGGAGATTCGCCCTTCGGGATCGCGATTTCGCCGGACGGCACCCGCGCCCTAGTAACCAACAGCGGCGACGACACCGTCTCGGTGATCAATCTCGCCTCGGGACAGGTCGTGGCCACCGTCCCGGCCGGCGACAACCCCTACGGCCTGGCCTACACGCCCGACGGCTCGCGGGCTTTGATCGCCAACAACGACGCGGAATCGATCTCGGTGCTCGACGGCCACACCGGCCAGTCCCTCGCCGGGCCGATCCACGTCGGAAAAGACCCGAGCGGCGTAGCGGTCAGCCCCAACGGCCTCCGCGCCTACGTCGCCAACTACGGCGACGGATCGATGTCGGTGATCAACCTGCAGACGAACGCCGTCGTCAGCACGCCCTCCGGCAGCGAAGCCGTCGAATGGCCCGCGATCACCCCGGACGGGACCCGGGGATTCCTCAGCTCCTACGGCGCAAAAGGGGTACTCCCCTTCGGGACCTCGCCGGACCCGACCGCGTTCAGCGCCCCGATCGTGACCTCGACCGAAGCCGCGCAAATCGCGATCACCCCCAACCAGGGTCCGGTCGCCTCGTTCGGCGTCCAACGCCTGCGGCCCGGGGTCGCCGGCTCCCTGAACGCCGCGGCATCGAAAGACCCCGACGGCGCCGTCACCAGCTTCGCCTGGAACTTCGGCGACGGCATAGGAGCGACTTCCGGCTCGCCCGTCGTCGGGCACGCGTTCGCCAAACCGGGCAAATACCAGGTGCAACTGACCATCACCGACAACGAAGGCTGCTCGACCAGCTTCGTCTTCACCGGCCAGACCGCCTCCTGCAACGGCAACAGCCTGGCGACCGTGACCCTGCCGGTCCTGGTCTCCTACCCCGGTGTCAAGGCCCGCTGCCCGAAAAGCGCGGGCGGCCGCTGCACGATCGCGCTGTTCGCCGTCAAAGTCGGGCGCAAGCACGGCAAACCGACCGTCAAAGTGCAGAGCAAACCGGCGCGGGTCCGGCTGAAGGCAGGTGGCTCGCGGATCGTCGCGATCAAACCGAAAGCCAAGTTCCGCCGCCAGCTGGCGAAGGCGAAGAAGATCACCGTGCTCGAAGCGATCAAAGTCGGCCGCGAGATCACGGTCAACCTGCGCAAGCTCCGAGTCGTCCGCTAACCGCGGGCGGCTCGGACCCCGCCGACCAAGCTAAACTCCGCCACCGTGCGGCTGTAGCTCAGCTGGCTAGAGCGTCTGCTTGCCATGCAGAAGGTCGAGGGTTCGAATCCCTTCAGCCGCTCCTCACGAAAGCCCCGCTCCGGCGGGGCTTTTCTGTGTCGCTGTCCAATGCTGCTCGATCAGGGCCGCCTGGAGCCATCCTCCGGTTTAAAGAAACCGATATATCAATTTGCTTAAGGCCTTATCGGGTATTTGTCGTTCCTAAGGCAAGGGCTTCACCGCGGGAGGAGACAGGCATGTCAGATCCACGGCAAAGCGACAAAGGGTTGAGTCGGCGCAGATTTCTGGCTACCGCTGGCGGCGGTGCTGCGGCTTTGGCGCTCGGCAGTTTGAAGGTTCCCGAGGCCAACGCCGCTACTTCACCGCCAGTGCGTGGATTCAACGACGGCTGGAACGAAGTACTGACGGGCTGGGGCACCCAGTTTGGCCCGTGGGCAGCGTCGCCGACGGAAAACGGATCCGTCCGGTACGTCCGTCAGGTCATCGACTGGGCGGAGGTCCAAAAACAAAACGGTGGACCCTTCGACTTCACCCGGTACTGGGCGCTGCGGGAGAACCTTCGCGAGTGGAACACGGCCAATCCACAGCGGCCGCTCAGGATTCTCCCCAGGTGCATGGGGTGCCCGCAGTGGGCCATTCCCTCGGGATACCAGTGCCCCGCCTACTGGAACTGGTGCCACGAAGGTATGGACGGACAGTTCGGAGCCTTCGTCGCCGAGACGCTGAAGTACTTCGACGCGCCCGGATACCGGCTAGTCGATGCGGCGGAGGTCTGGAACGAGCCAAACACGCCCGAGTTCGGTGCGGTTCCCTACTCTCGCTTCGCTGGCCTCGTATGGAACGGCCAGTACTGGACGGGCCTTTACTACGAACAAGGCAACTACTCCCGACCGATGACGGTTCTGGCAGGCGGCATCGCGATGCGAGGTCCGGCTGAAAAAGCGACATCCGGCGCTGGCGGCTCCATGAATGGCTGGTCCTACGAGAACGGGAACTTCGTTCGCATCCCGATGTCGTGGCAGACGTACATGCAGAAATTCCAAGAGTCGATCCAGTGGTCGACCTTCGACATAGGCATTCATCCCTACTACTTCGGGAATTCCAGCAGCGAAGCGGCGAGCAAAATCCTTTCGCTTTTCGACGAGGCGAAGAACTACACGGTTCAAGCCCCTGGAGTGCCCCTGCGAAACCTTTGGGTAACCGAGACCGGCTGCTCCTCCAGGTCTCCCTTCGGCCAGCAAGGACAGCAGGACGTGCTCTCGAGCGTCAATAAAGGCCTGGCGGAACGCAGCCGCTGCAAGGCGATGATCGTGCACCGGATGTGGGACGACAGCGAGACGGGGACCTTCGCGGGCTACGGCCTTGGCCGGCTCTCGACCAGCGAAAAAAAGCAGGCTTGGTGGGCACTTCACGCAGCCTGGGCATAGGACTCACCCCCACAGCTCGCGCCGCAGCATCTCGTTGCCGCGTTCGAGCTGCTCGATGGTGGCGCTGGCGACCGAGCGCACCCGGGTGGCGCGATTGATCCGGCCCTGGACCTCGCGGTGGGACTGCTTGGTGCGACGGGCGACGTTGGCGACCAGGCGGCTGCGCTCGCCGCGCAGGCGCTCGCGGGTGGCGTAGGCCGACTCCCGTTCGGGCTCGCGGTCCTCTGGCGCGGCTTTGGCCTCGGCGGGGACGATCGCCTTCTTCGCCGGCTTGGGGTCGTCGGTCGGGAAGAGCTGGAGCGTGGTCTCGCTCATGATCGCCTCGTCGAGCTCGGCGTCGCCCGAGCTGAGGGCGGCGAAGCCGCCGCCCGGCTCGCCGCGCTCCGGTTCGGAGTCGTCGATCTCGACGTCCTCCTCGTCGGTGGGCACGAGCTCGAGCGCGTGTCGGCGCTCCAGCTCGATCTCGCGGGCGAGAGCCTTCAGCCGCGGGTCGGCCGGCATCAGCAGGTAGCTCATCTGCCGCCGCGGTCGCGGGGTGGCGCGAATGAAGCGGCCGACCACCTGGCGGAAGAAGAGCTCGGTCCGGGCCGCCGTCGCGTAGACGCCGACCCGCAGGCGGGGGATGTCGACCCCCTCGGAGACCATCAGGACCGAGACTAGCCAGCGCCGGTCCGAGGCGGCGAAGTCGGCGATCCGCCGGCTGGCGTCGGGCTCGTCGCTCATCACCAGCTCGGGTTGCTCCCCCGAGATCGAGGCGAGTCGCGCCGCGATCGCCCGCGCATGATCCTGATCGGAGGCGATCACCAGGCCGCCCGCGTCGGGGTGCCCGTCGGAGCGCACCTCGCTCAGCTTGGCGTCGCCGTCGCGCAGCACCTCACCCATCCACTCGCCCTCCGGGCTGAGTGCCGTCCGCAGCCGTCGCGCCGCCTCCGCCACCGGCAGGACCAGGCCGAAGTCGGCGCTGCGCAGCCGACCGTCGGAGACCCATTCCATCTCCCCGTCATACGGCAGGAAGGTGATCGGGCGGCAGACTCGGTCAACCAGCGCCTGGGGATAGCCGTAGACGTAGTCGGCCCGGCTGATGCCATCGTCGTCGTAGGTGACCCAGGGGATGGCCGAGTTGTCGGAGCGGAAGGGGGTTCCCGAAAGGAGCAGACGGAAGCGGGCGCCGTCGAAGGCCTTGCGGGTCTGCAGCCCCCAGGCGGCCTGGTCGCCCATGTGGTGCGGCTCGTCGGCGATCAGCAGGGTCGGCCGGCCGGCGGCGGCCGACCGGTGCGTCTCCGACCCGGCCGCGATCGTCTGGTAGGTGACGGCGACGCCATGGAAGTCTCCCGACTCCGGCCCGTCCGAGTTCGGCCGGTTCGGCTCGAGGTCGATGCCGTAGCGGCCCGCGTCGGCGGCCCACTGACGGCAGATGTGGGTGGTCGGCCCGGCGACGACAACGCGGGAGACGAATTTGGCGCTCAGCATCCGGTGGGCGATGTGCAGGCCGAAGGTGGTCTTGCCGGCCGCCGGCGTAGCCGAGGCCAGGAAGCTGTCACCCGAATGGGCCCGCACGACCTCGGTCGCCTCCTGCTGCCACGCCCGAAGCGGTCGGGCCTCGGGCCAATCCGGGAGCGATCGGGAACGCGCCCCACCGCGGGTCAATTGCTGCGAGGCGTCGTACAAGGGCGGGGAACAATAGGGCGGCCCGCGGCGGAGGGCGGCCGGCCCTAGACGACTACGGCCCCGCCCTGGTTTCGTGAACCTCGCTACTCAACGCGCTGTGATTGTCGTGACACCTTTGAATCGTGTTGGATGGGGTCATGAAGAAGCTGATAGTCGTCTGCCTCGGCCTGTTTGCCATACCGTGCGCTTCTGCGAATGCATCCTTGGCCCCAGAAGTGGATCTCCGAGCCAAGCCGGTTCTGACGATCCGAGCGAACTCCGCGGGCATCCAGAACCTTGGCGGCTTTCACCCGATTCGGAATCCCACTGTGGGTGCCGCTGTCAAGGCTTTCGGTCGTCCATCGTCGCGACAGCCTCGCTACGGAGGAGAAGGGTGCAAGGTGTCCTGGAGGCGAATCGGCCTGCAGATGACCTTTGCGTACTACGGCGGAGGAGGCAAGCGGGCGGCCTGCCAGGCGAATCGAGGAATTGCCAAGTCGGGGTCCATCGGAGGTCCCAGGACGGGCCGGTGGATAACCAGCCGAGGCCTCCAAATCGGCGACAGCCGTGAAGAGCTAGAGCGCCGCCATCCCAGTGCCGTCGAATGGGAAGGGGACTACTGGCTTGCGATCGGTTACACCCCGATCGGCGAAGGCAGCAGCTATCCGGTTCTCGCCGCGACGCTTCGCGGGGAAGCCGTCAGCGGGTTCGAGGTGCTGATGTCGCCGGGCTACGACTAGCTAGCGAACTGCCGTGAATCGAATAAATCGCTCCAGGTCGCTTCTTACCGCGCTCTTGCTGGCTGGGCTGGCAATGGCCGCGATCGCGGTGGAGACCGGTGCTCGAGGGGGCAGTGCCCCTCAGGTCCGCAGCGCGGTCTCGGTGATCGATACCAAGACCAACCGGTTGGCCGTACGGGCGATCGAGGTCGGTCCGTATCCGAGTGCGATCGCGATCACCCCCGACGGCAGCCGCGCCTATGTGGTCAACGCGAGTTTGCAGGGGAACGGGAGCGTTTCGGTAATCGATACCGCGACGAACCGGGTGATCGTCAAAGCGATCGAGATCGGTCGCTATCCGGAACAGATCGCCATCACTCCCGACGGCAGCCGCGCCTACGCGGTCAATCTCGGAAGCAACAGCATCTCGGAGATCGACACGACGACGAACAGCGTGACGGCCCAGGCCATCAGGGTCGGTCGCCAGCCGATCGCCATTGCGATCGCACCCGACGGCAGCCGCGTATACCTCACCAACGGGCGCGACGGCACCGTCTCGGTCATCGACACCGCGACCGGCGCACCAGCCGCGAAAGCCATCAAGGTCGGACGCAATCCGAGCGCGATCGCCGTTGCCCCGGACGGCGGCCGCGTCTACGTCGCCAATACGGGCGACGACACCGTCTCGGTGATCGATGCCACAACCAGCAAGGTGATCAGGAGAATTGGAACCGGCGACACTCCCGCCGCGATCGCGATCAGCCCCAGCGGCAACCGCGCCTACGTCGCCAACGCGCGTGACGACACCCTTTCCGTAATCCGCACGGCGACGAACAAGGTGACCGGCGCGATCAAGGTGCCCCACAGGCCGACGGCGGTCGCGATCAGCCCCAACGGCGCCCGCGCCTATGTGACCAGCCTGGAACCGGGCCTTGTCTCGGTGATCAACACCGCAACCGGCAGGCCAGCCGCCAAGGCAATCGGGGTCGGCCCGCTCCCGCTTGGCCTCGCGATCACTCCCGACGGCCGCCGCGTCTACGTCGTCAAAAACTGAATTCGCCCGCGGGCAGGCTAGACCGAGGGCCGCCGTTTTCGGCGCACCTCGATGATCCGCATGGCGAGCGCCGCGAGCAGGATCAAGCCGGCTGAAAACACGGAGACGAAGGTCACGGACCACCAAATCGGAAGCGGCTCGCTGAACTCGTAGTGGTTGGGATAGCCGAAGGGCACTGCGAACGGGATCGCCAGGAACGCCAGGAGCGCGAAGCCGAATTGGCCCGTTCCCAGCCCCAGCGCCACCGAGCCGATCGCCCAGATCACAAGCCCCCATCCCTCCTGACCGGAGCCGGCGTCAAAGAGGATGACGGCAATTGCCATGGCGGCCAGATAGGCGAGAACGAAGGCGAGCCGGACCATCATTCAGAGGTAACCAGGGGTACCACTTTCGTTTCAGCCGATCCAGGCAGGGAATCCTAGATCAAGTGTTTGTGGTACCAATTATTGGGTAGCCCATGGCTGTTCCCACATGATCCATCCCCCACCGACGCGAGGCCCGAGAGGAGCATGAATCGATTTGTAAGCGGCGCCGTTGTTTCCCTGGCCACGGTTGCCCTACTGCTCCTCCCAGGCCTCGCGTCGGCCTGGTCTCCTGCGGGGTCTGCGCCCATCCATCCCGGCGTCCAGACCCATACGCAGGGAGCCCAGTGCACCTCCAACTTCGTCTTCCAGGAAGGCTCGACCGTCTACCTCGGCCAGGCCGCCCACTGCTCCGGCACCGGCGAAGCGACCGAAACCGACGGCTGCAGCAGCGCCTCGCTGCCGGTCGGCACCGCGGTCGAGGTCTCCGGCGCGACCAAACCCGGCACCCTCGCCTACAACTCCTGGCTGGCGATGCAGGCGAGCGGCGAGTCCGATCCCGACACCTGCGCCTACAACGACTTCGCCCTGGTCCAGCTCGACCCGGCCGACGTCGGTCGCGTCAATCCCTCGGTCCCCGGCTACGGCGGTCCGACGGGAATCGGGACCGTCGGCGATCTCGGCTCGACCGTCTTCTCCTACGGCAACTCCGAACTGCGCCTCGGGATCACCAAGCTGAGCCCGAAGCAGGGCACCGTGATCCAGAACGAAGGCGGTGGCTGGAGCCACATCGTCGTCACCGTCACCCCCGGCGTGCCCGGAGACTCGGGCAGCGGCTTCCTCAACGAAAGCGGGCAGGCGTTCGGCGTGCTCAGCACCCTGCAGCTCGCACCCCTGGCGGGAACGAACGGCGTAGGCGACCTCGGCAAAGAGCTCGCCTACGCCCGCGCCCACGGCTTCCCGAACCTGCAGCTGGTCAACGGCACCCAGCCGTTCAACCCCAGCCTGGTCGGCGCGATCCTCGGCGCCTGAACCTCACCTCACGCCGAGATGAACAGTTTGCTCGGAGTCGTCACATTGAAGCTCCCTGTCCATTTGGTCGTCCCGGCTCCGCAGAGCGGGCTGCCGCTATGGAAGGGGAGAGCTCCTTCGAGGTGGAATGTTGCTGGGATCCCCCCTGTAAGGGTGCCGATATCGGTGTTCAGCGTTTTGTAGCGGCAGGTCACGCCGAAGCGTGTCGCTTCGATTGTCATCCCGCTGGATGTGACTGTGCCGTGGTTGGTTCCGGTTAGATGATGGATTTCGATTGACCCCTGCGAGACCGTTGTCACATGCCATTCGTTTGTGCAATGGAAGAACAGGAAAGATTCGAGGGTGGCCTCCGCTGTGACCGCGTTGCCGTGTTTTGCAATGTTGGGGATTGTCGACAAGGCTTCGCATTCGATTTTGGCGATCGGGTTGTGAATGACGACGTGGCCCTCGCTCATCAGAAAGATTTCGCCTGTGTAGGCCGTTCCCGCCGGCGATGTGACCGTGGTCGCGGGGGCGCTTGCGGTGAACGCCATCAGGCTTGCCGCGACGAGCGCGAACAGGCCGAGCGTCTTTACGAACTTCATTGCTCTCTCCCTCTTTGATTGATGCCCTGCCGTCGGGGAGAGTTTCGAGCGGCATGCTCGTGGTTCAAAGGAAGAGAACGTCAGGGCGCAGCTTGGCCCCTCACCCTCAGGCGGCTACTCGAAGAAAGCGCTGGAATTGGCCATCGACGATCTCACGCGCGCACCAATCTCCTACTCGCGCAGCTCGGCGATCAGGTCGTCTAAATCGAGCGCGGTGGTGCCCATTTCCACGCCCTCGCCGTCGGCGGGCCGCGGCCACTGGTCCCGCGGGCGGTCCCAGTAGAGCTCGACCCCGTTGCGGTCGGGATCGGAGAGGTAGAGCGCCTCGCTGACGCCATGGTCGGAGGCCCCCTCGAGCGGCCAGCCGGCCTCGCTTACGCGGCGCAGGGCGTCGGCGAGGGCGCGGCGGGTCGGGTAGCGGATCGCCGTGTGGAAGAGGCCGGTGGTCCCGGGCGGGGGCGGTGAGCCGCCCTTCGAGTGCCAGGAGTTGAGCCCGATGTGGTGGTGGTAGCCGCCGGCCGAGATGAAGGCGGCGTCGGCGCCCCAGCGCTGCATCAGCTCGAAGCCGAGGATGCCGCAGTAGAAGTCGAGGGCGCGGTCGACGTCGGCGACCTTGAGGTGGACATGGCCGATGTCGACGCCGGGGTCGATCGGCTCCGGCGTCCGCTCAGCCATCGAGGACCCCGTCCAGCGCCTCGTTGACGAGGCGGTCGGCGTCCGCGTTCTCGGCCCGGCGAACGTGGCGAATCGACCAGGAGTCGAAGTCGGCCAGCGCCTTCTTCACCTCAGCGTGCAGTTCTTTCATGCCGGCGTTTTTGACCTTGTAGCGGCCTTCTACCTGGCGCACCACCAGCTCGGAGTCGCCGACCAGCTCCAGCTCGCTGACGCCGTGCGCGGCCGCCAGCTCTATCCCCCGCAGCAGCGCCCGGTACTCGGCGACGTTGTTGGTCGCCTCGCCGATCTTCTCTCCCACTTCCTCCAGCACGGTGCCGCCGCCATCGCGGACGACGACCCCGATCGCCGCCGGCCCCGGGTTGCCGCGAGCACCGCCGTCGACGTTGACGATCGCCCGGCTCATTGGCTCCGCGCCGGCTCCCCGGCCAGGCGCAGCCGGCCGTCCTCACCGACCGCAGCATTCCATTGCCGGGCGGCGGCATCGATCTGGTCGATCTCACCACCCTTTTCGAGCTCGAAGACCGGGCGCAGCTCGTCGGCGATGTCGACGCCCCACTGGTACCAGGAGAGCTCCCAGGCGATCGTGATCCGCACCTCGTCCGGCGCTCCGGCGGAGGCGCCGACCGAGGCCCGCGGCACGCCGAGCGTGCGGGTCAAGCTGACGGCGGTCCGCCCAGCCTCGCTGGAGTTGAAGCGGGCCACGGCGCGTTCGAAGGGTGTCGGGGCGGTCTCGTCCAGCGGCAGCGCCGAGCGCTGACGGCGCGACGGCGCCGCGGGGTCGGCTGAAGGCAGCGGGGTCGCGGTCGGCGGCGCCCCGGGTCGGCGAGTGCGCCGGCGCAGCAAGCGGCTGAGGCGACCCTCGTGGCCCGCCCCTCCCCCGCGCTCGGGCTCGGGCTCGCCGGCCGGGCGCCAGCCAAGCCGCTCGGCCTGGGCGAGGCAGAGCTCGCAGACGGTCCGCTCCTCGGCGCCGGAGATGTACCCGTGCACGCGCTCGCCGGCGAGGATCGTCCGGCCGCAAATCGCACAGGGGGCATCGGCGCTCATGCTCTCGCCAAGGTACCAACGAGGGGCTGCCCCGCCCCCCACCTTCAGGCCTGCTGAAGGTGCGATTTCAGCCGCATGACCGCCTTGGTGTGCAGCTGGGAGACGCGCGACTCGGTGACGCCGAGGACCTCGCCGATCTCGCGCAGGGTGAGGTTCTCGTAGTAGTAGAGGGCGACGACCAGCTGCTCGCGCTCGGGCAGCGAGCCGATCGCCTCGGTGAGGCGGTCCTTGACCTCGGTAGTGGCCAGCGCCTCCTGCGGGTCGGCGGCGGCTTCGTCGGCGATCGTGTCCAGCAGCGAGACCTGGTCGCCGGAGGAATCGGAGACGGTCCAGAGCTCATCCAGCGCGTAGACGGAGGAGTTGGCGATCTCCAGCAGCGCCCCCTGCAGTTCCTCCTCGGTCATGTTCAGTTTCGAAGCCAGCTCGGACTCGCTCGGCGCCCGCTGCAGTTCGTGCTCGAGCTTCGCCTGGACCGCCTCGATTTCACGGGCGCGGGAGCGGACCGAGCGCGGCACCCAATCGAGCGAACGCAGTTCGTCGATGATCGCGCCGCGGATGCGGGTCATTGCGAAGGTCTCGAATTTGATTCCCCGCTCCGGTTCGAAGCGCTCGATCGCGCCGATCAGGCCGACCAGGCCGTAGGAGATCAGGTCGGCGTCTTCGACGTGCGAGGGCAGTCCAGCGCCGAGCCGGCCGGCGACGAACTTGACCATCGGCGAGTAGGCGACGACCAGCCGCTCGCGGGCGCCCTCGTCCCCGCCGTCCTTGTAGCGCTTCCACAGATCGCGGAGCTCTACCTCTTTGACGCCCGTTTCCATCAGCCGATTCTACGGTCGTTTGCGGGGATTTGGTTCATGCGCGGGGGTGGCTTGCAGCGTAAGTATCACGCAGTCGGGCGGCGTCGACCCGGGTGTAGACCTGGGTGGTGGAGATCGACGCGTGACCCAGCAACTCCTGAATCGTACGCAGGTCGGCCCCACCCTCGAGTAGATGGGTTGCAAAGGAATGTCTAAGCGCGTGCGGGGAGACGCCCGCGGCGAGGGCTGCCTCCCGCGTCCAAAGCCCCAGTCGGCGGGTCACATCGGAGTTCGAGAGGCGGCGGCCGCTCTTGGAGAGGAACAGCGCCTGCTCGCGCGGATCGCCCGCCAGGGCACGGCGGCCTTTGTCCAAATAGCGGCGAAGCGCGCGCTGGGCGGGCTCGCCGACCGGCAGCAGGCGCTCCTTCTGTCCCTTGCCGAGCACCCGCAGCTGCTCGGTCTCGAAGTCGAGCGCGCCGAGGTCCAGGTTGACGATCTCCTCGCAGCGCAGCCCGCAGGAGTAGGCGAGCTCGAGCATCGCCCGGTCGCGCAGCTCCAGCGGCGTGCGGGCGGGGATCCGCTCCAACAGGGTCCGCATCTGCTCGGTGCTGAGCACGGTCGGCAGCTTCTCCGAGCGCTTCGGGCTGGAGACGAGCTCGGCCGGATTGGAGCCGGCCTTTTCGGTGCGGACGAGGTAGCCGTAGAAGCCGCGGATCGCCGCCAGCTTGCGGGCCACGGTGGCCGGCGCCGCGCCGGCATCGGAGAGGCCGGCGCCGTAGCGGCGCACGTCGCGGTGGCGGACCTCGCCCGGCCCCAGCCCCATCTCCCCCGCCCACTCCGAAAAGCCGCCGAGGTCCACTGCGTAGGCCCTGCGGGTCCGCTCGGCGGATCCACGCGCACGCAGGTCGCGGTCATAGGCCGCCAGCGAAGATTCCCAGTTCATCGAGGCTTCATTCGCCCCGCTCGCGCCGCGTCCTCTCGGCGGCGACTAGCCAATGAATATGGGAGTGCCTACTTCGACCTGGTCGTAAAGTTCTTCGACGTCGGGAATCGACATCCGCACGCAACCATGGGAGGCAGCGCTGCCGAGCGACGAGGTTTCTTCGGTGCCGTGGATCCCGGCGCCTTCGTAGATCGCCATCCAGCGGGCCTTGATCGGGTTCGACGGCCCCGGTGGGATCGTCTGCCCGGCCAGCGAGCCGGCCCAGTCGGATTCCGGCACGTTCCAGACGGGGTTTTCTTCCATGGCTTCGATTTGGTAGAGCCCTTCCGGGGTTTCCAGACCTTCCATGCCGACGGCGACGGTGTAGGTCTTGGCCAGCTTCAGGTTCTTCCACAGCCGCAGGGTGAAGGTCGAGCGATCGAGGGTGAGGTAGGACGGGTACTCGGCGGCGACTTCCTGCTTGGTCACCTCCGGCGCGATCGAGTGGACCTTGGCGACGATCGCGTGCGGCGCGTTGGCGTTGAGGACGGCGGCCTTGAGATCTTTCTCCAGCAGGTTGTCGCGCAGCTTGCGGCCGGGCTGGCCGGCGACGACCGCGAGCGAGTCGCCGGACGCTTCGACGTCGGCGTTCTGCGGTTCCTGGTTGATGTCCTCGGCGACGCGGCGGACGAAGCGGTTGACCGCCGGCACCGAGTAGGCGACCTCGGGGGAGATGCTTTCGTCGACTTCACCGCCGGAGACGTAGCGGACGAGGCGACCCGGTAGGCCCCCCTCCTGGCTGTCTTCGAGAGCCTCGGCGACGGCGGCGTCGATGTCGGCGCGGATCTTCAGCTGCTCGCCGGTCAGCTTCCAGGTCTCGCCGTCGAAGCTGACCTTCAGCTGGCTGCGCAGCGGCGCCACCAGCTTGCGGTGGACCTTGGCGGCGGCCTCCTCTTCGTCGAGGCCGCTGACGTCGACCCCGCCGATCGTCACGCCGTCGGCGATCTTGTCCTTCTGCGAGCTGTCGTAAGCCCAGGCACCGCCGACCACAACGACCAGCAGCACCGCGGCGATCAGCAGCGCAATAGAAGTCTTCGTTCCCATCTGGACTGGAGTAACCCTCGGTAAGTCGTTTGCCGGTCTTAAAGAAGTCTAGGCATACGGTCGGTTCGCCTTGAAGCCTCTACTTCCCTGCAATTTCGCATGTGCTTCGGAGTTATCGGCAGGGCGGGCGGATATCTTTCGCTCCGTGCGCACCAAGGACGAAGTCCGCGAGGAGGTCTGGAAGGCGATGGAACGCGAGGGCGTTTCCCGCTTTCCCGGTGCCGAGGGCCGGATCCCGAACTTCGCCGGGGCCAAGCTGGCGGCCGAGAAGCTCGCCGCCCATCGCCTCTGGAAGCGGGCGCGGGTGATCAAGGCCAACCCCGACTCGCCGCAGACGCACGCGCGGCGGATCGCGCTGGAAGAGGGCAAGACAATGATCATGGCGGTGCCGCGCCTGCGCGACCCTCACCCCTTCCGCGTCCTCGACCCGAAAAAACTTTCGAAAGCCGCGGTGAAAGAGGCGGCGACGATCAAGGGCGCCCTGAAGCACGGCCGGGTCGTCGCCCTCGATGAGCTGCCGGAGGTCGACCTGATCCTCTGCGGCTCGGTCGCGGTCAACCTCAGCGGCGCCCGGGTCGGCAAAGGCGGCGGCTACCACGACCTCGAGTACGGGATCCTCGCCGACGCCGGCAAGATCGACTCCCACACCACCGTCGCCACCACCGTCCACCCGATCCAGATCCTGCGCCAGCATCTGATGGTCACCGACCACGACCTGCCGGTCGACCTGATCGCCACCCCGCGAGCGGTGATCGACGTCGAGCGCCAGTACGACCGGCCGCGCGGCATCCTCTGGGACCACCTGCAACCGCCGCAGATCCGCGAGATCCCGGTTTTGGAAAGGATGGGGTATGCCTGATTCCCAGACCCAGCCGCTGCCCGCCTTCCCGGGAACCGACTACGGCAACCCAGACCCGACCCCGGAGTGGCTCCAGGTCGACTGGCGAGAGCACCTGCACCAGGTCGATCTGCCAGGAGCCAAGGACGTCAACTACGCCGAGATCGGCGAAGGCGACCCGATCATCTTCGTCCACGGAATCGCCGGCTGCTGGCGCAACTGGCTCGAGAACCTCCCCTACTTCGGCCGCACCCACCGGGCGATCGCGCTCGACCTGCCCGGCTTCGGCGACAGCCCGATGCCGAGCTGGGAGATCACGATGGCCAACTACGGGCGGCTGATCCACGACTTCTGCGAGCGCCTCGGGATCGAGCAGGTGGCGGCGCTGGTCGGCAACTCGATGGGCGGCTTCATCTCCACCGAGGCGGTGATCGAGGAGCCGGAGCGCTTCGAGCGCCTGGTGCTTATCTCCGCCGCCGGAATCAGCTTCGCCGAGTGGGGGGGCAAGCCGCTCGACGCCGCCACCCGGATCTTCAAAGCGGCGATCCCGATGATGAGCGGCGAACGGCGCTCCTACTGGACCCGGCCACGCGGCCGCCAGCTCGCCTTCGGCCGGATCTTCCGCAACCCCAACAAACTGCGGCCCGAGCTGCTCGCCGAGCAGGTGCGGCCGGGGCTGCAGGCACCGGGCTTCTCCGACGCGCTGGTCTCGATCTTCGGCTATGACACCCGCGAGCGCCTGCCGGAAATCGAAATCCCAACCCTGATCACCTGGGGGCTGAACGACCAGATCGTCCCGGTCGAAGCCGCCCTCGGGTACCACCGCTTGATCCCGGAATCGCGCCTCGAGCTCTTCGAGCGCACCGGCCACCTGCCGATGCTCGAGCGCCCGGGACGGTGGAACCCGCTGGTCGAGCAGTTCATCGAGTCCTCGCAGCCGCTGCGGGCAGCGCAGGACACCGCCGTCGGCTAGCCGGTAATCGCGCCTTCGGCGGCGGAGGAAACCGTCGCCGCGTACTTGCCCATCACGCCGCGGCCGAAGGGCGACTTCGGCGACTCGTACTCGGCGACCCGCTGGGCGATCTCCTCGTCGGAGAGGGCGACGCTGAGGCTGCGCTCGTCGATGTCGACGGTGATCTCATCGCCCTCGCGGACGGCGGCAATCGGACCGCCTTTGGCCGCCTCGGGGGCGATGTGGCCGATCATCAGCCCGCGGGTGGCGCCGGAAAAGCGGCCGTCAGTGACCATCGCCACGCTCTCGCCCAGTCCCTCGCCGACGATCGCGGCGGTCACCTGCAGCATCTCCCGCATGCCGGGGCCGCCGACCGGTCCCTCGTTGCGGATCACGACGACGTCGCCGGGGTTGATCTGCTGGTCCTTGACGGCGCGGAAGCAGTCCTCTTCGGTCTCGAAGACGCGGGCGGGGCCGGTCTGCTGGCGGCGCTCGGTACCGGCGACCTTGACCACCGCGCCTTCGGGCGCGAGATTGCCACGCAGGATCGCCAGCCCGCCTTCGGGCTTGAGCGGGTCCTCGACCGGGCGCACGACCTCCTGGTCCGGCGCCTCGGTGGCGGCTGCGGCTTCCTCGCCGATCGTCCTGCCGGTGACGGTGATCGCCTCGCCGTGCAGGATCCCGGCTTTGGCCAGGCGCTTGAGGATCACCGGCACGCCGCCGGCGGCGTAGAGGTCGGTGGCGACGAAGCGGCCGCCGGGCTTGAGGTCGGCGTAGAGCGGCGTCGCACGCGAGATCCGCTCGAAGTCATCCATCGTCAGCTCGACCCCGACCTCGTGGGCGAGGGCGATCATGTGGAGGACGGCGTTGGTCGAGCCGCCCGAGGCGCAGACGCAGGCGATCGCGTTTTCCAGCGAGTCGCGGGTGATCACCTTGCTCGGGCGCAGATCGTCGACGAGGACGTTGATCACCAGCTCGCCGATTTTCTCCGCCACCGTCTCCTTGTCGTCGTCTTCGGCCGGGACCATCGCCGAGCCGCCGGCGCTGATCCCAAGTGCCTCGAAGGCGCAGGCCATCGTGTTGGCGGTGAACTGGCCGCCGCAGGCTCCGGCGCCGGGACTGGCGACGCCCTCCAGCTCGTTCAGTTCCTCGTCGCTCATGTTGCCGGCGTTGTGGGCACCGATCGCCTCGAAGATGTCGAGGATGGTGACGTCGCGGCCGTGCCAGTGGCCGGGGGCGATCGAGCCGCCATAGAGCAGGACCGAGGGCACGTCGAGCCGGGCCAGCGCCATCGCGCAGCCGGGAATCGTCTTGTCGCAGGCGCAGAGGGCGACGATCGCGTCGAACTGGTAGCCGCGGGCCATCAGCTCGATCGAGTCGGCGATCACCTCGCGGCTGACCAGCGAGGCCTTCATCCCCTGGGTCCCCATCGTCACCCCGTCGGAGACAGCGACGGTGTTGAACTCCATCGGCGTGCCGCCGGCGGCGCGGACGCCCGCCTTGACGTGCTCGGCCAGACCGCGGAGGTGGAAGTTGCAGGGCATCGCCTCGGTCCAGGTATTGGCGATCCCGATCGTCGGCCGGCTGAGGGCGTCGTCGTCGAACCCGACCCCCTTCATGTAGGCGCGCGAGTGGGCGCGGTCGGGACCGTCGAAGACGGTCGCCGAGCGGGGACGGGGCAGCTTGGTCGCGGTGTCGCCGTTCGTGCTCATGCAGCGAAATCTACTGAGGGGCGGCCGGGCGCGATTGCCCTTCTTCGACATCGGCCGCAGCGGAAATGCTCATCCCCGGCAAATCAGCCACGGCCAAACACGTCGACGGGGCCGGGGCCGGCGCCAATATCGCGCAGCCCACCGCCCACTGCATCAGAAGCGATCTCGCGCGCTTTGCGGGCAGCTTCGAGTGGCTCCTCACCGTGCGCCATGTAGGCGGCCAGCGCCGAGGAGTGGGTGCAGCCGGAGCCGTGAGCGGCCCCGTCGGGGTGCCGCTCACCGGGGATCTCGACCACCTGCTGGCCGTCATGGAAGAGATCGACCACCTCCTCGCTGTGGCCGCCGGTGACGACTGCCGCCGCAGGGCCGAGCGCGACCACCGCGTGCGCCAGCTCCTCCTGGCTCGCCCCCTCCCCCAGCCCGGTCAGCACCCGCGCCTCGGGGATGTTCGGCGTCGCCACCGAGGTCAGCGGCAGCAGCCGCTCCACCAGCGCCGCCCGCGCCTCCTCATCGAGGAGCACCGCCCCGCTCTCGGCAACCATCACCGGATCGATCACCACCGGGGCATCGCCCACATAGCCAAGCGCCTCGACCACCGCGTCAACCGTCTCCGCCGTCCCCAGCATCCCGATCTTCACCGCATCGACCCCGATGTCCTCGGCCACCGCCCGCACCTGAGCAACGATGATCCGCGGCGACACGGTTTCAACCGCAGCCACCCCCACCGTGTTCTGCGCCGTGATCGCGGTGACAGCGGTCATCCCGTGCACCCCGACCTTCGCGAAAGCCTTCAGGTCGGCCTGAATCCCGGCACCGCCCCCGGAGTCGGAGCCAGCGATTGAAAGAACGGCGGGGATGCGGCGAGCGCTCACATTTGGAGCCTAGAGCGAGCTAGGCTTGCCTCGTGCCCACCCGCGCGCGAGCCTGGCTTCCAGACGAGCTGATTCTGGCCCTCGACCTCTACTTCCAGAAAGGTCCCAACCCGGGTGCGGACGCCGCCCAAGAGCTGAGCGAAGTGCTGCGGTCGATCCCGATCGAACCAGAGCAGGCTGAAGACCCGAAATTCCGCAGCCCGCAATCCGTCACCTACAAGCTCCAAAACTTCGTCGCCGTGGATCCGTCTCGTCCTACCCAGGGCTTCTCGCATGGAGGACGGTTGGACGAAGAGATTTTCAAGCGGTTTTCCGAGGACCCCAACGAGCTGCATGAGGTCGCCATGGCAATACGCGCCAACCTGGGGTCGATCTCACCCGAGGAGGCCGAGGAGAACGAGGAATCAGTCGAGGATGCCAAAGAGGGGCGCCTCTTGACCAGGATTCACCGCAAGAGGGAGCGCAGCACGAAACTGCGTCGCGCCAAGAAGAAAAGGGTCGAAAAGGAAACCGGCCGGCTTGCATGCGAGGCCTGCGACCTCGACTTCGGTGAGAGCTATGGAGCCCGCGGCAAAGGGTTCATTGAGTGCCACCACATCGTGCCCCTTCACACGCTGAAGCCCAACCAAAGAACGAAGCTCGACGACCTGGCCTTGCTGTGCCCCAACTGCCATCGCGTGCTTCACATGCGCAAACCGTGGCTAACCGTCGAGGCCGTGAGAGGGCTGGTGGAGCGTCACGACGACGCTGCAAGCAAGGTTCGGGAATAAACGCCGACACTGGAGCAGTCGAGGAAGCCGAGGAGTTCGAGGTGGGCGAGGGCTGCGGCTGCGGTTGGGCCAGGGAGGCCAGTCGTGGCAGCGACGCCATCGCAGGTGACCTCCCCCGCCTCTACCGCAGCGAGGACGACTTCGAGGTCAGGGTCGAGGCTCGGACCGGAGTGCTCGATACGGCGGTTTCCGGGGCCGAGCATGGCGTCGAGGATGTCTTGGGCGTCACGGATTACGTGGGCGCCGGCGGCCAGGAGGCCGTTGGGGCCGGCTGAGGCACGGGAGGTGACTGGACCGGGGACAGCCCCGAGGTCGCGGCCCAGGTCGGCCGCCAGGTCGGTGGTGATCAGCGAGCCGGAGCGGGTGGCTGCCTCGACGACCACCGTCATCCCCGCCAGCGCCGCCATGATCCGGTTGCGGGCCGGGAAGGTCCAGCGCCAGGGAGTCGCTCCGGGCGGCAGCTCGGAGAGCACCAGGCCCTCTTCGCAGATCTTGCGCCAGAGCGAGCGGTGGCTGTTGGGGTAGGCGATGTCGGGCCCACAGCCGAGGACGGCAATCGTGCGGCCCGCGTCGAGGGCGCCGCGGTGGGCGCTGCCGTCGATGCCGAAGGCGAGGCCGCTGACCACGGTCATCCCCGCCACCGCCAGTTCTCGGCCCAGCTCGCGGGCGATCTCGCGGCCGTAGGAGGTGGCACGGCGGGCGCCGACGATCGTCACCGCTTCGTAGGGCTCGATCCGGTCGAGAAAGCGTGGGCTGCCGCGCCCGATTAGTGCCCAGGGAGCGTCGGCGGCGTCACGCAGATGAGCCGGGTAGAGGTCGCCGTGTCGGCAACAGGCCCAGCAGCCCGCCAGCGTCAGCTCTTCGTTCAGCCGCGACTCCGACAGGGCCGCAATCCGCGCCAGCATCTGGCCGGCGACCTTTGGCGCCGCGACCTCGACCAGATCCTCGTTCGAGAGTCGCAGCAGTTCCGGCGAGCGCGAGCCGGCCTCGCCAGTCGCGATCCGCTCGACATAGGGACCGAGAGCGGCCAGCAGCCATGACCGCCGCAAGCACTCAATACAGGCGCGGTGCTCAACCATTGTCTCGCCGCCGCATCTGCAGGGCCTGGGCCATCTGCTCCTCGCCGATCTGCTCGGCTCCGGCGAGGTCGGTGAGCGTTTGCGCCAAGCGCAGGGCCCGGTCGTGGGCGCGGCCGCTGAGCCGTTGCCGCGCGTACAGGTCTGCCAGCAGGGTCGCCGCTCCCTCGCCGAGCGAACAGGTGCGCGCCTCGGCCGGCGTCATCTCGGCGTTGCAGCGACCGGGGCCGAGCCGCCACTCCTGCCGCTCACGCGCTGCCTGGACCCGCTCCCGCACCGCCGCCGAGGCCTCACCCGGGGCACCACCGATATCTGCCGCGCTCGGCTGCCGCACCGCCGCGAGCAGGTCGATGCGGTCAGCGAGGGCGCCGCTCAGCTTCCCCTGGTAGCGCTGGACGTCATAGGGCGCGCAGGTGCAGTCCGGGTCAGTTTCACCCCGGCCACACGGACAGGGGTTGGCGGCGGCGACCAGCATGAAGCGACAGGGCAAGTTGCGCTGGCCGCCGGCCCTGGCAATCGAGACCTCGCCCGCCTCTAGAGGCGCCCGTAGCGCCTCCAGCGCGTCACGGCGGAACTCGCAGAGCTCGTCGAGAAAAAGCACACCCCTGTGCGCAAGGGTTGCCTCCCCGGGTCGCGGCGGCGAGCCGCCGCCGATCAGACCGGCGGCGCTGATCGTGTGGTGCGGTGCCCGGAAGGGCCTGCCACCCGGCAGCCCGTCGAGGCGACCGCAGGCGCTAGCGATCCGCGCGACCTCCAGCGCCTCGACCGGCGCCAGCGGCGGCAGGATCGATGGCAGCCGGCTCGCCGCCAGCGACTTGCCGGCACCGGGCGGACCGATCATCAGCAGGCTGTGGCCGCCGGCCGCCGCCACCTCGAGCGCGTGCCGCAGGTGCGGCTGGCCGCGCAGGTCGGCGAGGTCGGGGGCACCCGGCGCGGGATCAAGACGCAGCGGCAGCGACTCCGGTCGCGGCGGATCCCACTCCCCTGCCACCAGCGCCGGCAGCTGCCCCAGCGCCTCGATGCCGACAACGCCGATCCCCTCCGCCAGCGCCGCCTCGGCCGCGTTCTCGGCCGGCAGCACGATCGCCTCTGCCCCGCTCTCTCGCGCCGCCTCGGCCATCGCCAGCGCCCCCTGCACGGACCTGGTCGCGCCGTCGAGGGCCAGCTCCCCCGCCAGCGCCACCCGCGCCAGTCCGTCCCACTCCAGCTGACCGGAGGCACTCAGCAGCCCGGCGGCGATCGCCAGGTCCATCCCCGGCCCCGCCTTGCGCAGGCTGGCCGGAGCCAGGTTGACGACGATCCGGCGCAACGGGAACTCGAAGCCGCAGTTGACCAGCGCCGCCCGCACCCGCTCGCGCGCCTCGCGCACCGCGGCGTCAGGGAGCCCGACGATCGTGAAGTTCGGCAGGCCGCGATGGACGTCGACCTCGACCCGCACCGGGCGGGCGGAGATGCCATCGAGGGTGAAGGTGCGGGCGGTGGCGAGCACGGCAGCCACGCTAGGCGGCCTCGGCGCACGCGTTACGCGCAGTTTGCAAATTGTTTGGGCCAACTCGGGGGCGAGTTCGTGACTTCGGTCCCTTGAGCCGTCATGACCGACTTACGCCGCCGAACCGGGGCCATTGCCGAGGACTTCGTCGCCCGCCGTCTCGTCGCCGCCGGCTGGGAGATCGTCGAGCGCAACGCCCGCACCCGCCACGGGGAGCTCGACATCGTTGCCCGCGACGGCGGCACCCTCGTCTTCATCGAGGTCAAGGGAGCGCGGCAGGGCACCCAGTTCGGCCCCGAGCGACCGATCCTCTCGATCGACCACCGCAAGCAACGGCGCGTCCGGCGCCTCGCCACCGCCTGGATGGCCGAACGCCGGGACCAGCCGCCCTACGAGGAGATCCGCTTCGACGCCGTCGGCGTCACCCTCGACCGCGCCGGCCGCGCGAGCCACGTCGACTACGTCAAGGGCGCCTTCTGATCGAGGTCAGCCCAGCTCGAGCTGGGAGTACGCGACCGACTGAAACGAGCGCCGGTGCAGCGGTGAGATGCCGATCTCCTCGATCGCCTGGCGGTGCTCGGGGGTCGAGTAGCCGACGTGCTCCTCGAAGCCCCAGCCGGGGTGCTGGGTGGCGACCTCGCGCATGTAGCGATCGCGGGTGACCTTGGCGAGGACCGAGGCGGCGGCGATCGCGGCGCTCGTCGCGTCGCCCTGGATCACCGGCCGGTGCGGGACCCGGCAACCCGGCAGGCGGAAGCCGTCGACGAGGCAGATCGTCTCCTCGCTCGGCCCCAGCCGCTCCAGCGCCAGCGAGAGGGCTTCGATGTTGGTCACGTGCAGGCCACGGCGGTCGATCCCGGCCGGCGAGCGGACGACGACGCTGACCCGCTCGGCCGCCCGCAGCACACAGGGGAACATCTCCAGCCGCCGTTCCTCGGTCATCTGCTTGGAGTCGTGCAGGCCGCTGAGCGCGCGGCGATCGGAGACCGAGAGGCGCTCGTAGTCGATCAGCACCGCGGCGGCGACCAGTGGCCCGGCCAGGCAGCCGCGCCCGGCCTCGTCGGTGCCGGCAACGTAGCGACTCTGCAGACCGCGGTCGAAAGCGAACAGCCGCCGGCTGCGCGCCAGCCGGCGACGATGGGTCTTCCCCGGTTTCGGGGCCTTAGAGGCCGCCGATGCGGTTCGGGGGCCAGTAGGTGGCAAAGGCCTCACCGATGATCCATTCCTTGGGGACGGGTCCCCAGAAGCGGCTGTCGTCGCTTGCCCCACGGTTGTCACCCATCATGAAGTACATGTCGGGCGGGATGGTGATCGTTCTTGGCTTATTGCAGGCTTCGGCGCTGCCGCAGGGGTTGATGAAGGGCTCGTCGGTCTGCTCGACGCCGTTGACGACGGGATGGCCGTTCTTGACCGAGAGTTCGTCGCCAGGCCCGGCGACGATCCGCTTGATGAAGTTCTGATCCGACCGCTCAGGCGTCGGTTTCGGGCAGGCTTCGCCGGCTTTGGGCACGACGCCGCATTCGGTGCCGTTGTCGGCACCGACCGGCGGGTGGAAGACGACGACGTCGCCGATCTTCGGATCCTTGAAGTGG
>DASTSW010000064.1:0-16739 GCA_035760445.1 Solirubrobacterales bacterium
GCAGGCTCATGGCAGGGAAAACGCCCGGACGGCGCATCCGGGTGCGGCGTCCGATTCTAGATGGAGCTCAACCCCCGCCGAGGGGGTGGTTCGGATAGGGGAACCCGGGCGGCGGCGACAGGGATTTGTCGACCCATTTCCGCATCGCCGTGTCGGTGATCGCGTAGCCCCAGTTGATCAGCAGCTCCTGGGTCGGCGCGTCGAGGCGCGCCAGCCGGGTCGCCACCCCGGCCAGCTTCATCGTCTCTTCCCAAGGCGCTTCCATGCTGGTCGGCAGCCCGTATTTGGCGATGTCGCTGCGGATCCCCCAGTAGGTCCCGAGCCGGTGCTCGTCGGAGTCCTCGGGGGCGGCGTAGCCCTCGATCGTCTGCTGTTTGCGCAGGCTCCTGACCTGGTTGTCGATCACCGTCGTCACCCGCGCCATCTGGGTCACCCAGTCGCGCCAGCGCCACCACCCTCCCCCGTCCGCTTCCATCGCGCCGCCGCCGTCGCTGACCAGAACCGTCTTGCAGCTCTTCCAGGCGGTCTCCAGCCCGAGGTTGTCGTAGACGCCGCCGTCGGCGAGGGTGGGATGGGTGGTGAAGGGCGGTGTCTGCAGGTCTTCGCCGCTGTCCGGGACGTACTGGCCCTCGGCGAAGCGCAGCCGGGCCGGGGCCAGGATCGGCGGGAAGGCCGAGGAGGCGGCCACCGCCTCGGCCAGGCTGACGGTCGGATTGGCGATCATCCCGACCCGGTAGTCGGCGACGTAGGGGCGCGAGAAGCGCCACAGAACACCCGACTGCAGGTTGGTCGAGTTGATCACGAAGCGGGGGCCGTCCTCGTCGCTGGGCAGGTCCTGCAGGGTGGCGGCCCCGAACAGGTGGCGGCGGTAGGCGGCTGCCAGACGGGCGCTGATCGTCGTCCCCGGCAGGAGCATGCCGGTGAGGACCGCCGGGACGTCGAGCGTGTGCGAGGCCAGGGCCCGGATCGGGTCGACCACCTCGGCCCGCAGGTTCGCGGCGACGGGATATCCCTCCGGCCCGGCTCCAGTGAACTCGAGCTTGCTCCAGCGCTGGCCGAGAACCGCCGCCGCGATCGAGCCGCCGGAGACGCTGGAGACGCGCGTCAGCCGCTTCAGGTAGCCGAGCTCGTTCAGCCGCCAGAGGGCGCCGAGATGGAACAGCATCGCCCGGTAGCCGCCTCCGGAAAGGCAGAGGCCGATCCCGGATTCGGGCTTCCCCCGGTCTTCATCGCTGGGAATCCAGCGGACCGGCGAGTTCGGTTTGCTTTCCTCGCGAGGCGGTTTTACGGGTGAATCGGGCATCGGCGGGGCAGTCTCGCCCGCCGGCGCCTACCTGTCAAAGACAGCCGAGTTCTCAGCTCGCCATAACCGTGAACTTGCGCTTCACGGCCTTGCCGACGTTGCCGGCCTTGTCGATCGCCCGCACCTTGAAGACGTGCTTGCCGACCTTCAGCTTCTTGTAGGTCTTCGGCGACTTGCAGTTCTTGAACTTGCCCTTGTCGAGCTTGCACTGGAACTTCGAGCCGCCCTCGTTCGACTTGAACTTGAACTTGGCGGTGGTGCTGGTCGACTTCGCCTTCGGACCCTTGGTGATCTTGGCCGTCGGCGCGATGGTGTCGGCGGCGGCGCCCCCGCCGCCTCCGTTGCCGCCCCCGCCACTGCCGCCACCGCCGCTCGGGTCGGACGGGACGGTTGCGGTCGAGAGCTCCGAGGTGGCGCCGGTTTCCTTGGTCTGGGTGGCGGCGACGATCGTCCCGCCGGGGACCGAATAGGTCAGTTTCCAGTTGCCGCTGGCATCGGCCTGCGTTTCGCCGAGGAAGGACTGCAGCTCCCCGGCTTCGCTGCTCGCCTTGCGGAAGACCCGGATCGTGGCGTTTTCCTCCGCCCCGCTGCCTTCGACGCTGGTTTTCGTCGCCGCGGAGATGGCGGGGGGCAGAACGCCTTCGTTGGCGCCGGGTTTGAGGTGGATGAAGAGACCGCCGTTGCCGCTGCCGTTGTTGCGGGCGATTTCGGTCCAGCTCCCGGGTTCGCCGGCTTCTTCGAAGATCTCGATCGCCGCGCCGGCGCTTCCTTCGATCGTGTTCCCTTCTCCTTCTTCGTCGCTGCCGATCAGGTTGCCGGTCGTGGCGATGATTTCTTTGGGCGGTTTGACCGCGATCCCGGCGGCGCCAGCGTTGAGGACCGTGTTGTTGCGGACGTCGTTGTTGCCGCTTTCGATCAGGATTCCGGCCGCGGAGGAGGCTTCGACGGTGTTGCCGGCGATCAGGCCGCCACCTTCGCCGAAGCCGGCGAGGATCCCATTCACGCCGCCTTCGACGTCGTTGTCGATGATCCGCCCGGTCTTGGACCTGGTTTCGATTCCGACGCCCCCGGCCATGCGGACATCGTTGGTGTCGATTTCCGGCTCTTCGGTCACGCTTTCAGCGAGCGCGAAGATGCCGTAGACACTCGGCGGCGTCGTCGCCGAGCCGTTGGAGTTGAACCCGATGCTGTTTCGAAGCGCCAGGAAGTCGTCGCTGCCGCTACCGCTGGCGATCCCTTCCTCGCCCCCGGCGACGAAGTTCGTGTCCCCTTCGGCCGAGCCGCCGACCGTGGCGTGGTCGGCGCCGCCGACGTAGATGCCGGCGCCGCCGTTGGCGGCGAGGTCGGTCCCGGACGGTTTCAGGCCGACGAAGTTGCCGTGCACGGTGGTCGGGCCGCTGGCCGGTTCCTCGGCCAGGCCCGAGCCGTTGAGGTCGAGGCCGGTGCTCTGCGAGCCGGAGATCACGTTGCAGCCGCCGTCGCAGGCCGCGGTGGTCAGCGTGGCGCCTTCGATCGTCTCGCCGACCTCGTTGTTTTCGGCCGGGAAGCCGCCGCTGGCGGTCGAGTCGGTGATCTCGATGTCCACGGCATTGGAGGCGGCGACGTCGCCTTTGGGCCGAACGCCGAAGTAGTTGCCCTGGATCGTCGCGCCGCTGGCGCCCTCGAGGTCGAGCCCGAGCCCGGCGTTGCCGCCGATCACGTTGCGGTCGGCTTCGGCGGTGCCGCCGATCACCGCCCCGTCGGACCCGGGGTCGACGAAGATCCCGGTGCCGTTGCCGGAAGGCAGCCCGCTGAGGTCGAAGCCGATCCAGTTGCCCTTGGCGACGAACCGTTCCGAGGCATTGATCACGTTGACTCCGATCAGCCCTCCGTTGATCGCCAGCCCCTGGATTTCGACGTCGTCGTCTTCGACCTGGAAGAGGAAGCCGACCCCGGCTTTGATCACCCCGGCGCACGGTCCTTTGATCCCGGCGGAGGTGTCGCAGCGGCCGCCGAGGATCTTGACCTGATCGGTGATCGTCGGCATTGGCGTGCCGGTGGAGATCGTGTCGCCGACCTGGCCGTTGAAGGGGTTTTCGGCGAATTTGATTTCGTCCGGGACCCCTGCGGTGGCGTTGGCGGCTTCGATCGCTCCACGCAGGGTGCAGCCGGCGATATGAGCTTCGCACTCCGCTTTTTTCGCTTCGTCGACATTCGTGTTGACTTCGTAGACGACAGCCGAGGCAACAGCCGGGAAGGCGAGGGCGAACAGGGCAGCGAGAAGCGTCAGGGCGACGCGGCGGCGAAGGTTCATGGGCGCGACCCTATCCCGCCGCGGCGGACGAACAGGGATTCCTAGCCAAACGCCCTAGTCAGTCGGACGAGGGCAGGCCGGGCCCGCTGCGCTGCCACTCGACCTGGCCCTGGCCCTCCTCGGCGGAGCGGCCGACCACGTCGTCCCACTCGTGCAGCATCCGCTTCAGTTGGGCGACCGCCTCTGGCGGGTGGGCGGCGACTTCGGTGGCGAGCTCGAGCGCCGCCTGCTCGGTCCCGGCGGCGGGGGCGACGCGGTTGACCAGCCCCAGCCGCAGCGCCTCGTCGGCACCGACGGTGCGGGAGCTGAGCAGCAGGTACTTGGCGGTGGCGAGGCCGCAGAGGGTGATGAGTCGCGCCGGGCCGACCGGGACCCCGAGCGCCGCGCCGGGGAAGCGCATCCGCAGGTTGGCGCCACCGACCCGCATGTCGCAGGCGACCGCGATCTCGGCGCCGCCGCCGACCACGTCGCCGTGGCAGGCGGCGATCGTCGGCTTCGGGAAGTCGACCACGGCGTCGTAGAGGTCGGCGAACAGCTGCATCCGCCGCACCTTGCCGTCGTCGTCGAGCTTCTCCTTGACGTCGGCGCCGGCCGAAAGACCGAGGTGATCGGCGGAGCTGATCACCAGCACCCGCACCGCCTCGTCGCCGCGAGCGACGGCGAGGTGCTCCAGCAGCTCGCTCAGCATCTGGGTATTGATCGCGTTGCGCGCCTGGGGCCGGTCGAGACGGACGAGGGCAATGCCCTGCTCGTCGACGGAGTAGCTGGTCACCTCGGCCGCGGGGGTGCCGCCGTTCTCTTCGCTCATTCGCCTGACGCTATCCGGTCAACGAGCCGCTCGGTCTCCTCGGCGGCGTCGGCGACCAGCGCCTCGACCTCGGCCTTCGGCTCGCTGAAGCGGCCGAGCACGTAGCGGGAGACGATCTCCGGGTCGGTCGAGTCGGGACGGCCGACGCCGATCCGCACCCGCCAGAACTCGGCGTCACCGAAGCCGCGTTTGAGGCTCTTGAGGCCGTTGTGGCCGGCCAGCCCGCCCCCCAGGCGGGACTTGATCTCGCCGAACGGCAGGTCGATCTCGTCGTGGAGGACGACGACCCGGTCGAGCGGCACCTTCAGCGAGCCGCGCGCCGGCCCGGCCGCGGTGCCGGATTCGTTCATGTAGGTGCGCGGCTGCAGCAGCGCCACCCGCGGCCCCCCCGGCCGGGTCCGCCCTTCGGAGATCACCCCGTTGAACTTCTGCTTCGGCTTCGGCAGGTCCCAGCGCTGGGCCAGCTCGCTCGCCACCCTGAAGCCGACGTTGTGGCGGGTGCGCTCGTACTCGGGCCCGGGGTTGCCGAGGCCGACGATGAGGATGCGGTCGCCCTGCTCGCCACCTTCGCGGCGGCGGAACAGCGACAGGGGCTACTCGCCCTCGCCCTCGCCGGAGTCGTCGCCCTCGCCCTCGCCGCCCTCGTCCTCGCCCTCGCCGACCAGCTCGGTCTCCTCCTCGACCTCGGGCTCGACCTCTTCGACGCGCGGCGGCGAGAGGGTGACGATCGTGACCTCCTCGAGATCATCGGCGACGAACTCGACGCCCTCGGGGGCGGTGACGACGGAAAGCTGAAGGGTGTCGTTGATCTCCATTGCGGAGACGTCGACGACGATGTTGTCGGGAATGTCGGTGGGCAGCGCTTCGACGGTGATCTCGCGGGTGACGTGCTCGAGCACGCCGCCGCCTTTGACGCCGGGTGCGGTCTCGGCGCCCTCCAGCTCGAGGGTCACCTCGGCCTGGATCTTCTCGTCGAGGCGGACCTGCTGCAGGTCGATGTGCTGGAGGCTGCCCCGCACGGGGTGCAGCTGTTCTTCCTTGATGACGACCGGGATAGCTTTGCCGCCGTCGATCTCGAGATCGAACAGCGCGGCGCCCTCGCTGGTGATGTTGCGAACGTCCCTTTCGCTGACCTGGAACGGCTCCGCGTCGGAGCCACCCGAGTAGACGACACCGGGCACGAGGCCGTCGCGGCGCATGCGGCGCGAGGACCGCGAGCCGAAGTCGGCGCGGGGTGCGGCTTTGAGAGTGGAGCGAGAGCTCGCCATCGGACGGGAGAGGATAGAGAAATCGTCGCGTGGCGCGCTGTGGCACCCTTCGAGCCCGATGTCCGACGATTCGAAGATCCCCAAAGGCCGCATCCGGCGCTCGGCCAAGCTGGGTTCGATCGTCGGCGTCCAAGGCGCCCGCTACGCCGGCACCAAAGCCGCCAACGTCGGCCGCGACGAGGAGAAGGGCAAAGAGGCGCTCGAGCAGCGCCACCTGGAGACGGCGATGAAAATGGTCGCCGCCCTCGGCCAGATGAAGGGCGCGGCGATGAAGCTCGGGCAGTTCGCCTCCTTCATAGACACCGAGTTCATCCCCGAGGAGTACCGCGACATCTACCAGGAGCAGCTGGCGAAACTGCGGACCGACGCGCCGGCGATGCCCTGGGAGAAGGTCGTCAAGGTGCTGGAGGAGGAGTACGAAGACGAACCGCTCTCCGAGCTCTTCGCCGAGTTCGAGCAGGAGGCCTTCGCCGCCGCCTCGATCGGCCAGGTCCACCGCGCCGAGCTGCTCGACGGCCGCGAGGTGGCGGTCAAGATCCAGTACCCGGGGATCGCCGAGGCGCTCGACGCCGACCTGCGCAACGCCGGCACGCTCGTCCGCCTCGCCCGCGCCCTCGCCCCCGGCCTCGACGCCAAGGAGATCGCCGACGAGATCCGCGAGCGGGTGATGGAGGAGCTCGACTACGAGTACGAGGCCCAGAACCAGCGCTCCTTCGCCCGCGCCTACCGCGAACACCCCTTCATCTACGTGCCGGAAGTCGTCACCCGGCTCTCCCGCCGCCGGGTCCTCGTCACCGAGCTGGTCCGCGGGCGCAACTTCGAGGAAACCAAGGAACTGCCGCACGAGGAGCGCAGCCGCTTCGGCGAGATCGTCTTCCGCGGCAGCATCGGCGCGATGTTCAACCTGCAGCACTTCAACGCCGACCCCCACCCCGGCAACTACATCCTCATGGACGACGACCGGGTCGCCTTCCTCGACTTCGGGATGACGAAGAAGCTCGACCGCGAGCAGATCCTGCTCGAGCAGCGCGCCTTCGACGCCGCCACCCGCGACGACCCGGAGTCGTTCCGCCAGGCCCTGCACGACCTCGGCTTCGTCAAGAAGCCCTCGAAGCTCGACGCCGAGCGGCTGCTGGAGCACATGGGCGCGGTCGGCGGCTGGTACATCGAGGACCGCGAGATCGAAATCAGCCCCCAGCGGGTGATGAAGATCATCGAGTCGACCCACGACCCGCGCTCGGAGTTCTACGAGCTGATGCGGCGCGAGTCGATCCCGGCCGAGGAGCTGATGGGGCGGCGGATGGAAATCGGCGTCGTCGCCGTCCTCGGCCAGCTGCGGGCGAAACGCAACTGGCACCGGATCTTCCGCGAGTGGGTCTATGCAGACTCGCCTGCGACCGAACTCGGCCAGCAGGAATGGGAGTACTTCGAGGAAAGAGGACTCAAGCGAGCGCCTGGTTTGGCCGAGACGCTCTGAGCCGGCTCAATCAAGAGGGAACCAAGGAGGAGCGATGCGCAGGATCAAACGCGGTTGGGTTCTGACGAAGAAAAGCTGGGCGCTGCTGAACGGGCACCGCGAGCTGATCCGCTTCCCGCTCTACGGCGCCGTGGCGACCACGCTGCTGGCGATCGTCACCCTCGGGCCTGGCTTGTACCTCTGGGAGGAAGACCAGCTCGCCGGCGCGATCCCGATCATCGTGATCGGCGTCTACGTGCTCAGCTTCGTCGGCTTCTACTTCAGCGTCGGGCTCGCTGCCTGCGCCGACATGATCTTCCGCGGCCAGGAGGCGACGGTCAGCGACGGGCTCGCGGTCTCCCGCAGCCGCATCGCCCAGATCAGCGGCTGGGCCGCGGTCTCGGCGGCGATCAGCCTGGTCATGGGGCTGCTCGAAAACCAGGGCGGGGCGCTCGGCACCATCGCCGCCCGCCTGGTCGGCATGGCCTGGACGCTGATCACCTTCCTGGCGGTGCCGGTGATCGCGATCGAGGGCACCGGCCCGTTCGAGACGATCAAGCGCTCCGGAACCCTCTTTCGCGAACGCTGGGGCCAGCAGATAACCGGCAACATCGCGATCGGCGCCGCGATCTTCCTGCTCGGCGTGCTGCCCGCGGCGGTCCTGATCGTCGGCGGCATCCTGGTCTGGTCCTCGGCCTCCTTCCTCGGTGCGGTGCTGGTCGTGATCGGCGCCCTGGTGCTGGCGATCGCGATGCTGATCTCCCGCGCCCTGAGCGGCATCTTCGGCGTCGCCCTCTACCGCTACGCGCTCGACGGCGAGGTGGTCGGCGGCTTCACCGCCGAGGACATGGAGTCGGCCGTGAAGATCAAGAAGGGCGGCCGCAACGCGCCGCCGACGGCGACGCCCGGCACCGTCTGAGCGCGTGCCAGAGCTCGAGGTCCGCAGCCTGACCAAGCGCTACGGGGGGACCGTCGCGGTCGACGACCTCTCCTTCGCGGTCGAGGCCGGCAAGGTCACCGGTTTCCTCGGGCCGAACGGGGCCGGCAAGACGACGACGATGCGCGCCCTGCTCGGCCTCCTGCGGCCGAGCAGCGGCGAAGCGCTGGTCGAGGGACGGCCGCCGGTGGCGATGACCGACCCGCTGCGGACGATCGGCGCGGCGCTGGAGGCGACTGCCTTCCACCCCGGCCGCAGCGGCCGCAACCACCTCCGCACCCTGGCGGTCGCCGCCGGCATCCCCGGCCCGCGGGTCGGGGAGGTGCTGGAGATGGTCGAGCTGACCGGCGCCGCCGACCGGCGGGTCAAGGGCTACTCGCTGGGGATGCGCCAGCGGCTGGCGCTGGCGGCAGCGCTGCTGGGCGAGCCGCGGATCCTGATCCTCGACGAGCCCGCCAACGGCCTCGACCCGCAGGGGATGCGCTGGCTGCGCGACCTGCTGCGCGCCCAGGCGGCGGAAGGGCGCACCGTCCTCGTCTCCAGCCACCTGCTGAGCGAGGTCTCGCAGACCGCGGACGAGCTTGTGATGATCCGCGACGGCAAGCTGGTCGCCCAGACCTCGCTGGCCGAGTTCACCGCCGGCGGCGGGGCGCAGGTACGGGTCCGGGCGGCGGACCTCGCCGGGCTGGCCGCGGCGCTCGGCGAGGCGGGCGCAAGCGTGACCCGCGACGGCGGCGAGGCGCTGCTGGTCGGCGGATTGAGCGCCGAGCGGATCGGCGACCTGGCGCTGCAGCACGGGTTCGCGCTGCACGAACTGGCGCCGGAGCGGCAGAGCCTGGAGGAGCGCTTCATCGAGCTGATGGGCGACGAGGAGGGCACCTCGTGAACCTCCTGCACAGCGAGTGGCTGAAGCTCTGGACGACCCGCACCACCTGGGTGATGCTCGGCATCGCCCTGCTCGGCGAGGGCCTCTTCGCCGGACTCTACGTCGGCCTCGCCTCACTTAGCGAGATCGGCGAAATCGAAACCGTGGCGACGGGGACCGGCCTGCTGCTGGTGATGCTGCTCGTCCTCGGGGTGCTGATCGCGACCACCGAGTTCCGCCACGGCACCGCCAGCTCGACCTTTCTCGTCTCGCCGCGGCGCTACCCGGTGCTGCTCGGCAAGCTCGGGGTCGCGCTGCTGGTCGGGCTGCTCGCGGGAGCCATCTACGTCGCGATCAACGGCGGCCTGGCGCTGTCGCTCTTCTCCAGCCGCGGTGGCGAGCTACCGGCGACCGGCGACTTGGTCGAGGTCTACGCCGGGGTCGTCATCTCCTACGCCTTGATCTGCGCCTTCGGCCTCGGGGTCGGGGCGATCGTCCGCAACCAGGTCGGCGCGATCATCGCCGCGATCGCCTTCTTCTTCGTCCTCTCGCCGCTGCCGGAACTGCTCCCCGGCTCGATCGGCGACTACTTCCCGGCGCAGGCGATCGGCTCCCTGCACGGCAGCTCCGAAGGCGACGGCAGCCTCAACCAGATCGGCGGCGGGCTGGTCTTCGCCGCTTGGTCGCTCGGGCTCTGCGCCCTCGGCACCCTGCTGATTTGCCGCCGCGACCTCAGCGAGTGAGCTGAGCGAACAGCCGTGGGTCGTTGGAGACGATCCCGTCGACCCCGGCGTCGACCAGCTTCTGCATTCGCGGCAGCTCGTCGACCGTCCAGGCGATCAGCTCGACCCCGGCGAGGTCGCAGATCCGCGCCAGGCGCGGCGTGACCAGCGGGTGGTAGACCCACATCGCCGCGACCTCGAACTGGGGCAGCTTCTGGGCGGCAAGGCCGGGTAGGCGGTGGCGCATCGCCACCATCGCCCCCAGCATCGGGGCCTTCGCCCAGCGCTTCTTCGACCAGTCCTTGGTGACTTTGGGATAGGTCCAGCCGCGCCGCAGCGCCGGTTGCAGCTCGAGAATGCGTTTCAGCGTGTGCATCTCCATCGTCGAGATCATCGCCCGCTCGACGAGGCCCCTCTCCTGCAGCGCCTCGACGACCTCCTCCTCCCGGCCGGGCAGCTTGATGTCGAGATCGATCTCGATCCCGTCCAGCGGCGGCTCGAGGAAGGCGTCGAGCGCCTCGGTCAGGCTCAGCGGCGTGCGCCGCTCGGCGTCCTCCCAGTCGTGGGCGACGACCAGCGGCGCCCGCTGCTCGATGGGCAGGTGCGAGTCCGGTAGCCAGAGCACGTCCATCTCGATCGTGTCGACCCCCGCCGCGGCGGCGGCGTGGAAGCTCTCGACCGTGTTGCCGGGCGCGATCAGGTCGGCCCCCTTGTGGCCGACCAGGCGCAGCTTGCGATCACCGCTCAACAGAGTCCCCCGAGGTTCGCGTTGGCGGCGGCGTACCCGAAGAAGGGATAGCCGAAGAATCCGAGAGCGATAAGAGAGACGGGCAGCAGAAGACCGACATCTTCCACCTCCTTACCGGCCAGCGCCGCGACCAGCAGGCCGGTGAAGGTCAAACCCGCCAGCACCAGGCCTGCCAGGAGAACGCCGCTCAGAGTCGCGCTGTCGACGCTGAGCGCTCCCATCAGCACGACCGCCACTGCCACAAGGACCACGGTCGCCCGCGCACTGCCCTCGCCCAAGGAGCGGCTTCTCCACATTGCGATCAGGCGAGCCAGGCCCGCCCCGCCAACCGCTACGGAACAGAGAGCGATGACGACCCACATCACCGGGCCGCCGCCATCGTCGTCCTCTCCCGGCGGCGCGTTGCATACGTCAACCGGAAGCGAGATCCAGGCGGCGAGGAGGACGACGATCAGCAGGACAAGCGGCAGCAGGATCCACGGCCCCAGCCCGTTCGATTCCTCCTCCATCTCGCCCAGGATCGATCAGAACAGCTGGTTCTCGCCGGCGAAGATCTCGGAGACCGAGTCGTCGGTGAAGATGCGGCGGATCGAGTCGGCGAAGGTGCCGGCGGTGGAGAGCACGGTGATGTTGTCCGGGGCGCCGGGACGGAGCGGCAGCGTGTCCGTGACGACGATCTGCTCGATCGCCGAGTTTTCCAGCCGTTCGTAGGCAGGTCCGGAGAAGACGCCGTGGGTGGCGCAGGCGATCACCCGGGCGGCGCCCTCGTCGATCACCGTCTGGGCGGCGGCACAGAGGGTGCCGGCGGTGGCGATCATGTCGTCGACCAGGACCGCGGTCTTGCCCTTGACGTCGCCGACCACGTAGCCGATCTCGGCGACGGCCTGGGCCGGGCGCTCCTTCTCCATCACCGCCCACTGGGTGCCGATCCGGCGGGCGAAGTTACGCGCGGTCTTCACCCGGCCGGCGTCCGGGGAGACGATCACCAACTCGTCGTTCAGTTCCTGGTCGATGAACCACTGGGTCAGCATCGGCATCGCGGTCATGTGGTCGACCGGGACGTGGAAGAAGCCCTGGACCTGACCGGCGTGGAGGTCCATGGTGAGGACGCGGTCGACGCCGACGCCCTCGAGGCACTTGGCGACGATGCGGGCGGAGATCGGCTCGCGCGGGGCCGACTTCTTGTCCTGGCGCGCGTATCCGTACCAGGGGAGCACGGCGATGATCCGGTGAGCCGAGGCGCCCTGGGCGGCGTCGATCATCGTCAGCAGCTCCATCAGCGCGTCGTTCGGGGTCATCCCTTCCGCCTCGTTGGCGCAGGTCGACTGGACGAGGAACACGTCCGCCCCGCGAATCGATTCCTCGTAGCGGCAGTAGACCTCGCCGTCGGCGAAGGTCTTCAGCGTCACCTGGCCGAGGTCGAGGCCGAGCTTGCCGGCGACTTTGGCTGCGAGGTCCATCGAACTGCGACCGCCGAAGACCATCATCTTCTTCGTGTAGTCGTGGTCGATGCCGGTTGCCACCTCCGGGCGCTCCTCGATCATGCTCACGCGTTGTCGTCCTCTCGCATCTCGGCCGCCTTGCGAGCGGCATAACCGTCGATATTCCGTTGCGCGTTCTCGCTGACGGCCAGCGCCCCGTCGGGCACGTCGTCCTTGATCACCGCGCCAGCGCCAGTGTAGGCGGCGTCGCCGACTTCTACCGGTGCGATCAGCATCGTGTCAACGCCGATGCGGACGTTGCGACCGATGACCGTGCGGTTCTTGCGGAAACCGTCGTAGTTGGCGGTGATCGTGCCGGCGCCGAGGTTGCTGCCGGGACCGATGTCGGCGTCGCCGACGTAGGCGAGGTGCGGGACCTTGGTCCCCTCCCCCACCTGGGAGTTCTTGATCTCGACGAAGGTGCCGGCCTTGGCGCCGTCCTCGAGCACCGCGCCGGGGCGCAGGTAGGCGAAGGGGCCGACCGAGCAGCCGGCATGCACGTTGCACTCGACCAGGTAGGAGTGGAGGACCTGGGAGCCGGCGCCTACCGAGCAGTCGATCAGGGTGCTGAGCGGGCCGACGACGGCGTCGGCGGCGATCGACGTCTTACCCCTCAAAGTCGTCCCGGGCTCGACTCTCGCGTCGGCGGCGATCTCGACCCCGGCGTCGATCCAGGTCGAGGCCGGGTCGACGACGGTGACCCCGGCCAGCATGTGGGCCTCGAGCAAACGGTGGCGGGCCTCAGCCTCGACCGCGGCGAGGTCGCGTCGGTCGTTGATCCCCATCGTCACCGCGAAGTCGTCGGCGGCGTGGGCCTGGACGGTGTGGCCCGCCTCGCGCAGGGCCGGGAAGACGTCGGGCAGGTAGTACTCGCCCTGGGCGTTGTCGTTGGAGAGCGTCCTGAGGGCGGCGGCCAGGGCAGCGGCGTCGAAGGCGTAGGTGCCGGCGTTGATCTCGCGGATCGCCAGCTGGTCGGAGTCGGCGTCGCCGGCCGCTTTGGCCTCGACCACGCGCTCGACGGAGCCGGAGCCGTCGCGGACCACGCGGCCGTAGGAGCCGGGGTCGTCGAGCTCGATCGTCATCAGCGTCGCGGCGGCGTCGGAGGAGGCGTGGGCGTCGAGGAAGGCGGAGATCACCTCGGCCGAGATCAGCGGGTGGTCGCCGGAGAGCACCAGCACCGTCTCGCTTTCCTCGATCAGCGGCAGCGCGGCCCGAACCGCACCGCCGGTGCCGTCGGGCTGCGGCTGCTCGACCGTCTCGACGTCATCGGGCAGACCGGCAGAGAGGTCACGCCCAGGCGAGACGATCGCCGCCACCCGCCCGGCACCGGCCTCGCGCGCGGCAAGGACCGGCCAGGCCACCATCGGCCGGCCGCAAACGGGATGCAGCATCTTCGGCGTCGAGGAACGCATCCGCGTACCCTCGCCCGCCGCCATCACGAGAACCAGAGGCGAACTCACCCCGAAATCGTATGTGCTCAGGCGCGCTTCGCGAGTTCTTTGCCGAGCATTGCAACGCTGGTCAGCGTCCAGCCGGCGAAGATCAGGTCGATGCCGACGAGGAGGCCGATGGCCCAGTCGGCGCTGTCGGGGAACTTGATCAGGATGAAGAACCCGATCAGCAGGCCGGCGATGCCGCTGAGGCCGAGGAGGCCGGCGTTCGGCTCGCCGCGGGCGATGAAGGCGATGATCGTCCGGGTCAGGCCCATGAAGAGGAAGTAGACGCCGAGCACGAAGGTCAGGGTCAGGGTGCCGTTGTGCGGTTCGACGATCAGCCAGAGGCCGACGATCACGGTCAGCACCGCCCACAGCATCCGCAGCGCGAAGGTCCCGACCGCGTGGGCCGAGAAGGCGGCGGCGGCGAGCACGATGCCGACGAAGAGGAGCAGCCAGCCGATGAAGATCGCCGTCCCCACCGCGGCCACCGCCGGCACCAGGATGGCGATGCAGCCGAGCACGATCGCCGCGATGCCGACGAACATCAGCGGCTTCCAGCTGCGGCTCAGCCCCTCGCGCACCTCGGGGTCAAGCGAAGCTCCTCCGATCTCCATGCGGCAGAACCTAAACGCCTACGCGGACGGCTCGCAAGGATTTCCGTTCCCGTTCGCGTTCGTAGAACTTGACCCACTTGCGGACGGCGTTGTCGGAGACGCCATACTTGCGGCCGACGGCGCAGTAGCCAGTCGCCTCGATCTCGGCGAGGAGTTGCTCGTAGGGCGGACGCTCGACTTGGCGACAGGCCGTGGACGGTTTCCTGCGTAGCTTCGATCGATCCCAGCGGGTACCGCACTCGCGGGAGCAATACTTCTGCTGCGGACGACCAGGAAAGAACTGGCGTCCACAGCGGCGGCAATCACGGCTTGCCTTCGGTACCCGATTCTTTCGGCCGCAGTGGGTGTCAAGGGTCGCTGCGCAATTCGGGCAGACGATCCTCAGGTTCTCCAGACGGTGGTCATCCCGCACCCCGTTGATGTGGTCGAGGATCATCCCCATGGGACGGCCGTGCCACATCTCATCCTGTCCGCACATCTCGCAGACGGGCTCCTTCAGGTCCTCCTTGAACAACCGGCGCTTCACATGCTGTCGTGAGTAAGTCGAGCCCTCGACGAGGATTTCCTCAAGCGGGCGCGGGTCGGCGCTCAGGTTTCCGTCGATCCCACGCATCGGATCGAAGTGGTCCGTCGTAATCTCCCACAAGGCTGCGTATTTCTTGAGAACCCGCCAGGCACCGCCACTCGGACATAAACCCAGCTTGCGCAAGCTCTCCGCCCAAGAGTAGGAGTTGGCAATTGCCTCTCTTGCCTGCTCCTCCGTATAGCTAAGTGGCCTTCCCGCCATTCATGAAGCATCTCAAATGATGCAGACGGAACATTACGACTGGGGAGCCCGGGCTCGAACCGGGAATGGGTCATCCAAAGTGACCAGTGTTGCCTATTACACCACTCCCCAAAGGGCGCACAAAGCTTAAACCGCCAGCCCTACTCCTCCGCCGAGCGCGCGACCTTGCCACCCTTGGCGCCGGGCTCGAGCGCCGGGCCGCGCGGCGAGGCGATGCCGAGGACGCGCATCGCCTTCAGGCCGAGGCCGAGCTTCTCCCGGCCCTCGGTGGCGCTGACGTCGTGGCCGCAGAGCTCGCGGACCCGCTCGAGGCGGTAGCGGATCGTGTGGCGGTGGGTGAAGAGCTGTTTGGCGGTGGCGGCGACGTTGCCGTCGTTGTCGAGGTAGGCCTCGACGGTGGCGACCAGCTCGGTCTCGTACTGGTCGTCGTAGGCGACCAGCGGCTCGACCGTCTCAGCGTAGAAGCGTTCGAGCTCGGCCGGGTCCTCGCTCATCGCCGGCAGCAGCAGCCGGTAGGCGCCGGTGTCCTCGAAGGCGAGCGAGGCGGTCCCCTCGGCCTCGCCGACGTTGACCGCCAGCTGCGCCTCGCTGCCGGCGCGGTAGAGGTCGACCGGGTCGGCGGCGCGGCGGCTGCGGCCGACGGTGAGGTGGAAGCCGCTGAGGCTGTCATCGAGCTCGCGCGAGAGCCCGGCCGCGGCCCGGGCCAGCCGCTCGTCGTCCTCGGCCGGGACGATCGCGGCGATCTCGGCCGCCGCCTCCCCTCCGTCGCTGGCCGCCAGCGAGCCCGGGGCCAGCGCTCGCAGCGCCCGCTGCGCCAGGACCAGGACCCGCTCGCGCCACTCGCCGGTCTGGGCCGCCCGCGGCGCCGCCCGCAGCACCACCACGCCGGCGCCGCGGTCGAGGTCGGCGCCCAGCTCCGAGGCCTGGGCGACGATGTCGCGGCGGTCGGTGACTTCGCGCCGCAGCACGGCCCGCACGAAAGCGCCGGCGGCCTCCTCGCTCTCCCACTCGGGCGAGCGCGAGCGCTCCAGCTCCAGCGCCAGCAGCGTCGCCACCATGCGGGCGATCACCGGGTCCGGCGCTTCCTTCGCCCGGTAGCGCAGCTCGCCGACCACGGTGTCGGCGACCCGCAACTCGACCGCGGTTACCCCCTCGCCGCCGGAGAGCAGCTTCTGCTCCTGGTCGGAGGAAGCCCCGGCGACGGCGAGGACCGCGCTGGAGCGGTCGATCAGGGCGACGCTGGCGTCGAGCAGCCGCGCCGCCGCGCGGGCGACCGCGGGCAGGCCGGCGCCGGACTCGACCGCTTCGGAAAGCGCATCGAGCAGCCCCGCACGCTCGGTGCTGGTAGAGCCAGACATCCGGTCATTATCCCGACGCGGCGTGGGATCTAGGTGCCGTTGATGAAATCGACGATGTCCGTGTAGTAGTAGACGATCGCCAGCCCGATGACGACGCCGCCGATGATCAGCGCCGCGAGGACGAAGAGCGAGAGGAATCCGGCGGCGGCCTTCTCCCAGAGCCGGCCGTAGGAACTCAGCGCCGGGACCAGGATCAGGGTCACGAAGATCGCGAAGCAGATCACCCCGGCGGCCGCGTAGAGCACGTACTGGTGACCGAGGTCGGTCAGAGCAAGAACAGTCACTGCTCTGGATTTTGGCGCACTTGCGAGACGACCAGTCCGACGAGGGCGCAGAGCGAGAAGGCCGCCGCGCCCAGCGCCCAGCCGGCGTTGACGTCGGAGAGGTAATGAACGTTGAGATAAACCCGCGAGAGCCCGACCAGGGCGGTCAGCGCGATGCAGGTGACGACCACCTCGGTGGCGCGGGCCATCCCCGGCCGCAGCCGCAGCACGATCGTCACCGCCAGCCACAGGTAGATGCCCGAGTGCGCGGCGTGGTCGCTGGGGAAGGACGAGCCAGAGCTGGAGGTGAGCGGCTCCGGCGGCCGCGGCCGGTCGACCGCGTCCTTGAGCTCCCAGATCCCGACCTGGGTGATCGTCATCCCCGCCAGCAGGACCCAGA
>DASTSW010000065.1:0-17753 GCA_035760445.1 Solirubrobacterales bacterium
ACGCCGCCGCGGGCCGCCTCGGCGACGCGCGAGTTGGCCCGCACCGAGACGTTCATCCCGATGAAGCCGGTGGCACCCGAGAGAACCGCGCCGATCACGAAGCCGACGGCGGTCTCCCAGTTCTGCAGCAGCAGAAGGAAGATCGCGATCGGCACGGCGACGGCCGCGATGATCGTGTACTGGCGGCTGAGGTAGGCCTGGGCGCCCTCCTGCACCGCGCCAGAAATCTCGCGCATGCGGTCGTTGCCCGCTGGCTTCGCAAGCAGGCGCTGGGTAACGAGAAGTCCATAGATGACGGCGGCGCCTGCGCAAACCAGCGCGACGACCACGCCGTAATCGGTCAAGAAGTCGGTCAAGTTCTTAATCCTCCGGTGGTTTTAGCGGCGCGGGAGTCTATAGACGAAAGCGGCGACACCGCATCCAAGCTGGGAAAAGCCGCTCTGACCGGCGCCCTCAGGCGCGATCTGCGGCCTTTTCGCCGGAATAGGTACGCCGCGTCTCGGCCACCGCGTCGCGGTAGATGTCCTCGATCGAGAGCCCCGAATCGAGCGCCTCGCGCGCCCGCTCGGCGCCGTTTCGCTCCGGCAGCGACAGGTCCAGGCCGAGCTGCGCCCGCGCCGGCTCGGTCCAGACCAGGACCTCCTCCAGCACCGACCGGGTCGGCAGCTCCTCGCCGCGGCGGAAGTCCACCATCCGGCCGCCGGCGCCGTAGCGGATCGCCCGCCAGAGGTTCTCCTCGATCTCGCGGTCGGCCAGCGGCGCCCCCCGCCCTTCGTACCCGTGCTCGTCGTAGTCGAGCGCGGTCTGGGCGATGCAGGCGGCGATCAGCCCCGCCAGCTGGAAGGACTCCTCGCCGCGAGTCTGGGCGTCGCAGATCCGCACCTCGACGGTGCCGAAGCTGTGATGCGGCCGCACGCTCCACCACAGCTGCGTCGACTCGACCACCGAGCCGACCTTCTGCAGGGTGGTGACGAAGTCGGCGTAGGTCGCCCAGTCGCGGAATGGCGAGGGCACCCCGCAGCGCGGGAAGGTGCGGGTGAAGATCTCGCTGCGGACGCTGTGCAGGCCGGTGTCGCGGCGGTCGAGGAAGGGCGAGTTGGCCGAGACCGCCAGCAGCAGCGGCAGCAGCTCGCGCAGCCAGTCGCAGACCGCGATCGCCCGGTCGGCACCGCGCACCCCCATGTGCAGGTGCATGCTCCAGGTGTTGTTGCGCTGCGCGACATAGCCGAGTTCGTTCCGCAGCCGGTTGTAGTGCGGGGTGTCGATGATCCGCTGCTCGAGGTAGTTGGCCCACGGGTGCGTCCCCATCGCGCCCAGCGTCAACCCCATGTCGCCGACCAGGTCGAACAGCCGCGCCCGCCGCTCGCGCTGCAGGGCGACCGCCTCGGCAAAGGTCTCGGCCCGGCCGGAGCGGATCTCGACCTCGGAGGCGATCAGCTCCCCCGCCGCCGATTCGGCCAGGACCTCGTCCCCCTGGCATGCCGCCATCACGTCCTCGAAGCGGTGCTCCAGCTCCAGCGTCCGCGGATCGAGGATCGCGAACTCCTCCTCGAGCCCGATCGTGAAGTCCTGCGAAGACTCGAACTTCTCGCGGGCGAGATCGAGATCCAGAGACAAGGTCGAGAGGGCCGCTAGGCCAGGTAGAAGTAGAGCGCGTAGAGCAGGTCGACGGCAGGGCTGGAGGTGTGGACCGTGACCTCGGGTGGCACCTGCAGCAGCTGCTCGGAGTAGTTGAAGATGATCTTCACCCCGGCTTTGACCAGCCGGTCGGCGACGTCCTGGGCGGCCTCGGCGGGGACGGCGAGGACGCCGACGACGATCTCCTCCTCGGCTACGACGTCGGGCAGATCGCCGATGTCGCGCACGGAGAGCTCGCCGATCGGCTTGCCGACCACGCTCGGGTCTGAGTCGAACACCGCCACGACCTGGAACCCGTGGTCGGCGAAGATCGAGGAGGTGGCGATCGCCTGGCCGAGGTTGCCGGCGCCGAAGAGGGCGATGTTGTGCTGGCCCGAGGTGCGGAGGATCTTGCGGATCTCCGAGACCAGCGAGTCGACGTTGTAGCCGACGCCGCGCTTGCCGAACTTGCCGAAACCGGAGAGATCGCGGCGGATCTGGGTCGGGTTGATGTGGGTGTACTCGGAGAGCTCCTGCGAGGAGATCGTCTCCCGGCCCATCTTCCGCGCCTGGGTCAGCACCTGCAGGTAGCGCGAAAGCCGCGCGGCGACGCCCAGCGACAGGCGCTCGCCTTCGACCGGGAACGCCCCGGCGGCGTCGAACTCCTCGATCAACTCGACCATGCCCCCACAGTATCGAGCCTCGCCTTCACGGCAGCGCGGTCGAGGACCAGCTCCGAGACCTCGATCCCGTCGACCTCGACCACCGGAATCCGCTCCAGGTACCGCCGCAGCAGCAGGTCGTTGCTCTCGATGTCGACCTCGTGCAGGTTGAAGCGATAGCCGTCGCCGTGCAGGGCGACTATCTGCTCCAGTGCTTCCTCGCAGAGGTGGCACCCCGGCCGGGAGTAGACGACGACGTCGGCCATCGGGCTCAGTGGGCGACCGCGGGGGCGCCGGTTTCGCCGCTGGCGAAGGCGTCGTAGCCGAGGTAATCCGGATACGGAATCGGCTCGGCGTAGCGGGCGGCGGACCCGATCATCGCGGCGTTGTCGGTGCAGAGGGCGATCGGCACCAGCTTCAGCCGCACCCCCATCTCCTCGCAGAGGTGACCGACCGCCTCGCGCAGCGGCCCGTTGGCGGCGACGCCGCCGCCCAGGGCTACGGCATCCCACTCGCCTTTCTTCAAGGCCCGTTTCAGCTTCGCCGTCAGCTGAGAAACAACAGCCGCCTGGAAGGAGGCGGCGAGGTCGGCGCGGCGCTCCTCCACGCCCTCCGGGCCGAGTTCTTTGCAGCGGTAGAGCACCGCCGTCTTCAGGCCGCTGAAGCTGAAATCGAGGCCGGGATTGCGGGACATCGCCACCGGCATCTCGAAGGCTTCGGGGTCTCCCTTCTCGGCCTCGCGCTGGACCGCCGGCCCGCCCGGGTAGCCGAGCCCCAGCAACCGCGCCGACTTGTCGAAGGCCTCGCCGGCGGCGTCATCGAGGGTCTGGCCGAGCAGCTCGTAGCCGACGTGGTCGCGGACCCCGGCCAACAGGGTGTGACCGCCGCTGGCGATGAGGCAGAGGACGGGCGGCTCCAGCGGCTCGGGCTCGAGGAAGTTGGCGGCGACGTGGCCCTGCAGGTGGTCGACCGGGATCAGCGGCAGCCGGCGGGCGGCGGCGATCGCCTTGGCGGTGCTGATCCCGACCAGCAGCGCCCCGATCAGCCCCGGCCCGGCGGTCGCGGCGACCGCCTCGACGTCGTCGAGGGTGACCCCGGCCTCGCCCAAGGCCGCCTCGACCACCGGCTCGACCAGCTCCAGGTGATGGCGCGCCGCCACCTCCGGGACCACGCCGCCGAATCCCTCGTGGGCGGCGGCCTGGGAGGAGATCACATTGCTGAGGATGCGCGGGCCGTCGAGGACAGCGGCGCAGGTGTCATCGCAGGAGGTCTCGATCGCCAGCAGCAAATTCGCCCCTCCTAGTCCAACCACATGATCAAGGCGTCCTCGCCGTTGTCGTGGTAGTAGCGAGGACGGACCCCGGCGGAGCGGAAGCCGAAGCGTTCGTACATCCCGATCGCGCGCTGGTTGGAGACGCGAACCTCGAGGGTGAAGGGCAGCGTCCCCTGCGACTCCTCGATCAGCCGCCGCATCAGCTGGCCGGCGACGCCGCTGCCGCGCCGCTCGGGGGCAACGGCGATGTTCATCAGGTGCCAGACCTGGTCGTAGCGGGAGCAGACGACGTAGCCCGCCAGCTGGTCGCCGGCGCGCGCCGCGAGGCAGATGCCGGACGGCTTGGAGAGCTCGAGCACGAACATCGCCAGCGACCACGGAGTCGGGAACGAGCGCCGCTCGATCGAGATCACCGCCGGCAGGTCGCTGTAGGCGAGGCGGCGCACCTCGACCTCCTGGGTCAGCTCATTTGGCTCTTTGTGAAGCGTCTCGCTCACGCCACCGCTCCGCGTCTGGGGGTCTGAGGTAGATCGGGGCGAGCCCGCCGGGCTCCGGCTCCGCCGCCGCTGCCGCCAGCGCGCAGACGTGGCGCGCGGCGACCCGGTGGACGGGATCGGAATCGTCCGCTATCTGGACGCCGTCTCGGGCCAGCTCTTGCCGAAAGCGTACCGCCCCCGAACCCGCAACCTCCGGGATTTCGTCCAGCTCGGCGACCCGCTCGGCCAGCTCCTCGGGTCGATAGACCGCCGGCTCCCAGAGCCGGGAGCCGTCGGCGGCGTAGAGCGCGGCGAAGACCTCGCCCCGCCAGCCGTCGAGAACGGCGAGCCGCGCGCCCTCCACCCCGGCCTCGGCGATCCCCGCCGCCAGCGCGTCGAGGGTGCAGACGCCGCGGGCCGGCAGGCCGAGGCTGACGCTGAGCCCGCGGGCGGTCGAGATCCCGATCCGCAGGCCGGTGAAGGTGCCGGGGCCGAGCCCGACGGCGATCAGGTCGACCTCGCTCCAACCGCCCGCCGCGGCGGCGGCGCGCTCGACCTCCTCCAGCAGCCGGGTCGCGTGCAGGGGCCTCCCCGTCGCGGAGAGACCCAGCTGCGACTCGTGGAGGACCTCGCCGTCGCGCCAGGCGCAGGCGACGGTGTCAACCGTCGCGGTGTCGAAGCCGACGACGTTCAGAGCGGCGCTACCCGGCTACGCGGAAAGCGAAGGCCCCGACTTTTTTGCCTTTGACGAACCAGCTGACGACGTGGCGACCGGGAATCGTCGAGGTGATCTTGTTCACGTAGAGCGTGTTCTGTTCGGCTTCCTGAGCCTGAGCGCAAAGGTTTTTGCCGCTCGGAAATTTGACGCAGACGGTGTAGACGACGTCGCCTTTGAGGCTTTTGAAGAAGGCGCCCTTTTTGGCTTTCTTCGGGCAGACGTGGGCGGGTTTGGCGTTCTGGGAAACCCCGCAGCCGACGTAATGCTTGTAGGCCGCCGCGCTGGCCGTCGCCGGTACCGCTGCCACCAGCAGTCCGCTCACCAACATCACCGCCGCCAGTGCCTTCAGTCCCTTCATGCCCGTCCTTGCCTTTCTCATCGAAATTTCGCGCCGATGCTACCTGCCTGAGCGCACCTACCCCTGAACACAAGGGATACGGCTTCGGTGCGCTTTTCCCTGCGTACCCCTACCAGTCGACTTCAACCCGGCGGCTCTCCTCGCCCGCGTGGGCGAGCCGCACGGCGAGGGCGGGACGGCCGATCTGGCCCTCCCCCGCGGCGGGCCACTCGACGAAGGCGACGCCCTCGGGCCGCAGGTAGTCCTCCAGCAGGGCCGGGTCCTCGCCCTCCAGCGTCTGCAGCCTGTAGAGGTCGAGATGGGAGACCGGCAGGCGGCCGCCGCCGTACTGCTGGCCGATCGTGAAGGTCGGCGAGGTGACCGGGCCGGTGACGCCGAGTGCCCGGCAGGCGCCGCGAACCAGGGTCGTCTTCCCCGTCCCCAGCTCACCGGAAAGGACGACGACGTCTCCGCCTTGGAGCCGTTCGGCGATCCGTGCGCCCAGGGCTTCGGTCTCGGCAGCGCTATAGGTCTCGACCACCTCCACGTCTCACCCCACCTATTTCCCGAAGAAGCCGAGCTGGTCGCTGGGCGGCGGCGGGGTCGAGCCACCCTCCTCCTCCAGCTCCTCGAGTTCCTCGGCGCTGGGGATCGGGCCCGGCAGGGGACGCTCGAGGAGATCCGGGATCGTCGCGAAATCGGCCCGCAGCTGCTCCTTCACCGCCGGGGTGCGCAACGCCGCCGCCGGATGGAAGAGCGGCAGGAGGAAGACGGTCCGGGCGCCGAGCTGGTGCACCTGCGGGGTGCCGCGGACCCGGGTGATCCCGGTCGGGCTGCCACTCAGCAGCTTGGTCGCGAAGTTGCCGAGGGTGCAGACGACGCGCGGCTCGATCAGCCGCACCTGCTCGAACAGGTAGGGCTCGCAGGCCTGGATCTCAGTTGGCTGCGGGTCGCGGTTGTTGGGCGGGCGGCTCTTCAGCACGTTGGCGATGAAGACGTCGTCGCGGACGAGGCCGATCTCTTCCAGCAGCTGGTTCAGCAACTGGCCGGCGCGGCCGACGAAGGGCAGCCCCTGGCGGTCCTCTTCGGCCCCCGGCGCCTCGCCGACGAACATCAGATCGGCGTCGGCGTTGCCGGCCCCGAAGACCGCCTTGGTGCGGGTCTCGTACAGAGGACATTTGGTGCAGCCCTGGACCTCCTTGAAGAGGGCGACCAGCTGCTCCCGACGCTCCTCGGCGCTGGCGCTCACGGCGTCTCCCCCGCCGCCCGCTTCTTGCGCGCCTGGCCGAGGCGCTCCTGGTGGCCGGCTTCCTTCTCCCGCCGCTGCGATTCGTTCGAGCGCACCGCGGCGCCCCGCGGCTGGTGGCTCGGCGGCGAAACCGTCGAGTAGAGCCGTCGCGTCCGCTCGGATCGACAAGCCGGACAGGCTGCCACCGCTTCGGCCCCGACCAGCTCCTCGAAACGCTCCCCGCACTCCTCGCACTCGAACTCATAAATCGGCATCTGCCGCATCGTAATCCCCGGCATCCAGGTTTTCCGCCTTCGAATACTCTGCGCCCGATGAAGGCAAGGGGAGCCCTCGCGATTCTCGTCTGCGCGATGGCGGCGCTGGCGCTGCCGGCAAGCGCCGCAGCGAAGCCGGGGTACTACGTGATCACGCCCTCGATATTCAGCTCGATCGACCTCCGCGGCAACCACGGCTACGGGGTCCATATCTTCGGGCTCAGCCGGAAGCAGGTCTGGATCGTGGTCGAGAAGGGCGGCGCCTCCGCCGCCTACCTGTGGCGAGGACGGGTGACCGAGAACGCCATCGAGGCAAAGCTTGGGAAGTTCGGTCGGGTGTCGGTTCAGCTGCGCCCGGGCTCGCGCTCGGAGGTGGAAGAGGGTCAGGCCGACTGCAAGGGAAGGCCGGGCATCAGGCGCGAAGGCCGCTTCGCCGGCGTGATCCGGTTCCGGGGGGAGAACGGATTCACCAGCGTCGACGTCAAGGGCGCGCGAGGCACGACCTACCGCGGCTTCCGCCTGGTCTGCAAGCGCCGGGAAGTCAAGGAACCGGAGTACGAACGGCCCCCGACCACCAGCCTCAGCGCCGTCTCGGGCCGCTACCCGCGAGCCCCCTGGTTCTCCGTCTTCAAGCAGGAGCCGGCCCGCAGGGCGGCCTTCCCGTATTTGGAAGAAGCCCAGTACACCGCGCACACGACCGAACCGCGGCCGGGCCTGGGCGTCGTTCGCTCGGCGAGCGTCACCGCCGAACCGGAGACCTTTGCGGTCAGCCCGCCGGGCACCACCCCGGCAACCGCAACCGTCGCCCCACCCGCACCCTTCAGCGGCACCGCCAGCTACGAAAAGCAGCCCGGCGGCGCGGTCACCTGGTCGGGAGACCTGGCGGTCGAGCTTCCCGGGCGCGGCACGCTCTCCCTCACCGACTCCACCTTCCGTGCCGAGCTATGCCGCAGCCTTGCCTGCGCCTGCCCGATCGGCGAATGCTTCTTCATCTCGGTCGCCGCCGTCGAGGTCAGGGCGGAGCGGCTGCGGCGGCTGGCTGCAAGGGTGCAGCCATGAAACGGTGGCGCGTCATTCTCGTCTTGGCCGCAGCAGTGGCCATCCTCGCCCTGCCGGCGGGTGCAGCGGCGAAGCCGGGATATGTCGTCAAACCGAAAGGCCTGCAACTGCAGCTCGGCCTCCCCGCCAGCAAGGGTTACTCGGCCTCGATCGTCACCGCCGGCCATCGCCAGGTGGTGCTCAGGGTCTCCAGGGGCGAAGTCTTCGCCCGCTACACCGCCCTGGGCAAGGTCAGCCGCAAGGGCATCGAGGCCGACTTCGGCTCCTTCGGCCAGATCTCGCTCCGCTTCCGCAGCAAGCGTCGCTTCCACCCTTCCCTGATTCCGGGGCTGAAGCTGCCGAAATTCCTGCAGGACCAGTGCAAAGGCCGCCGGACGGTCACCGAAAGCGGCGTCTTCGTCGGCAACGTCCGCTTCGAGGGCGAGCGCGGGTTCACGCGGATCCGGGCAAATCGCCGCAAGGGCAAGGTGATCCGAAGCTATCGGCGGGTGTGCAAAGGCAAGCGCCCGACCTTCGCCAGCAAGATCCGCGAAGAGAGCACCGTCCTCACGGCGGAAGCCAAGCGCCTTGGCATCACCCGCTTCCTCCTCATGGCCGAGGCCTCGCTCGGCATCGGAGACGAAGAGTTTGCATTTACCGTCGGCATCGCCGGGGAGAGCGAGAAAGTCGGCCGCGTCGCGGTCGACAAGGGGACTCTGACCTTCGAAGAATTCGACTCGATCGCGACCAGCCCGCCCGGCAAGAGGCCCCTCACCGCCAAGGTGAAGCTGCGCAAGCCTTTCGAGGGCATCGCCAGCTATATGGAGGAAGGCAGCGCGCCGCCCACTTGGACCGGGGACCTCGGCATCCGGCTACCCGGCAGCGGCCTGGTGCCGCTCGCAGGCCCGGAGTTCGAAGCCGAACTCTGCCGCGGCGACAGAGAGGCGTTCGAGGACTGCCTCGATTCGGTCCTGGAAGACGAACCTTTCCGCTACGGCAGCGGCTCCCACTCCCAGCCCTTGGCGCTGGCCAGGCTCTCCTCGCTGAGGTAGCGGCGGAACTCGTCCAGCTCGGCCGGCTCGACGCTGTAGACGTGCTCGGGCTCGGGGAACTGGCGGCGGCGGACCTCGTTGCCGTACTGGGTGACCGCCCCGACCATCGTCTCGTGGACGCTGGCGTAGCGCTTGACGAACTTAGCCATGTGGCCGGTGGTGATGCCCAGCAGGTCGTGGTAGACGAGAACCTGGCCGGTGGTCCCGGGTCCGGCGCCGATGCCGATCGTCGGCACCTCCATCTTCTTGACGATCTCGTCGGTGATCGCCGAGGGGACCGCCTCGATCACGATCGAGAAGCAGCCGACCGACTGCAGGGCGAGGCAGTCCTCGAGCAGTTTGATCGCGCTCTTGGCGCTCTTGCCCTGGGCTTTGTAGCCACCCAGCGCGGTCGCGGTCTGCGGGGTGAGACCGACGTGGCCCATCACCGGGATGCCGGACTGGACGATCGCCCGGGCGCGCTCGACGATGACGCCGCCGGCCTCGAGCTTGACCGCCTGGCAGCCGGTCTCCTTGATCAGCCGCTGGGCGCTGCGAATCGCTTCCTCGTTGCTCGCCTCGTAGCTGCCCATCGGCATGTCGCCGACCATCAGCGGCGTCTTCAGGCCGCGGCGCACGGCTTTGCCGAGGATCACCATCTCCTCCATCGAGACCAGCTTGGTGTCGGGGTAGCCTAGGACGACGTTGGCGGCGGAGTCGCCGACCAGGACGATGTCGACGCCGGCGGCCTCGGCCACGGTCGCCGAGGGGTAGTCGTAGGCGGTGACCATCACGATCGGCTCGCCGTTGGCCTTCATCTCTTCCAGGTGCGGCAGGCTGACCGGCTTGCGGCCCTCGGGCTGGGCGGTGTGGGAACGACCTCCGGAACTCATTTGAGCAGCACCTCCGGGTGGCTGTCGATTGCGATCGCTTCGTTGTCGTCGTTGACGTGGACGACGACCGGGTCGTAGTGCTCCAGGTCCTTCTCGTCATAGGAGCCAAAGGTGGCGACGATGATCTTGTGGCCGGGCTCGACCAGATGGGCGGCGGCGCCGTTGACCTGCATCGCCCCCGAGCCTGGCTCGCCGTCGATCACGTAGGTGACGAAGCGGGCGCCGTTGTCGACGTCCCAGACGTAGACCTGCTCGTTGGTGATCATGTCGGCACCGGCCATCAGCTCGGTGTCGATCGTGATGCTGCCGATGTAATCGACGTCGCAGTCGGTCACCGTGGCCCGGTGGATCTTCGACTTCAGCATCTGCCTTTGCACTTTGCCTCCCCTTTCGCGGGCTAGTCGTTCGGTTGGTTGGGACTCGGTTGGTCCGAAGCGGGTTGAATCAGGACGTTGTCGATCAGGCGGGCGGCGCCGACGCGGGCGGCGACAGCGACGAGCACCGGGCGGGCACCCATCTCCTCGACCGGCTCCAGCGTCTCCGCGTCGCGGGCCTCGAGGTACTCGGGCTCGATTGCCGCGGCAGCCAGCTCGGCGCGGGCGGCGTCGAGGCCGGCGGCCAGCGAGCCCTCGCGGGCGCCGCGCTCGGCGGCGGCGAGGGCGCGGGAGAGCGCGGTGGCGCGCTCGCGGTCGGCCGGTTCCAGGTAGGCGTTGCGGCTGCTCATCGCCAGCCCGTCGGGCTCGCGCACGGTCGGCATCACCTGGATTCGCACCGGGAAGTCGAGGTCGCGGGCCATGCGGCGGATGACGACCGCCTGCTGGGCGTCCTTCTGGCCGAAGTAGGCGACGTCGGGGTCGACGATGTTGAAGAGCTTGGCGACGACGGTGGTGACGCCGCGGAAGTGCTCGGGGCCGCGGCGCTCGCGGTCGCCGTCGAGGACGCCGGTCAGCGGCCCGGTCACCTCGACTGCGGTCGAGGCGTCGGCGGCGTAGACCTCCTCGACGCCGGGGGCGAAGACGATGTCGGCGCCGGCCTCGCCGGCGAGGCGCAGGTCGCGCTCCTCGTAGCGCGGGTAGCGGTCGAGGTCCTCGCCGGGGCCGAACTGGGTCGGGTTGACGAACAGGCTCATCACCACCAGGTCGGACTCGGCGCGGGCGGCGCGGATCAGCGAGAGGTGCCCATCGTGCAGGTAGCCCATCGTCGGCACCAGGCCGACCGTCTCGCCGGCGCGCTTGGCCGCCATCACGGCAGAGCGAAGCTCGGCCTTGGTGCGCAGCACGGCCACGAGGGAGCGGGGGCTATCCACGAGGAGTTCTGAGTTCATAGGTCCATGCCCAGGTGGGTCACGGCCAACTACGCAAAGTATAGGCACGGATCGCGCGATTCTTTACACATCCGTTTCCAAAAAGATCCCTTTTTGGTGATCCGCACAGCGGCCGCCTCCGCAGGACCGGGAAAGACCACCCCAGCGCGGAGGACGAGATGAGCTCAGAGATAGACGCAGTGGTACGCGAGGCCGAGCATGAAGCGACCGAGGCGCTCGAGGGCGACACCCGCCTCGGCTTCCTCAAGAAGGCCGGGCTTGCCGGCGGCGGACTGGTGGGCGGCGGCGCGCTGCTCAGCGCCCTCACCCCGGCGGCGGCGATGGCGGCCGGCAAAGGGCGACCACCGGCGAAATTCGGCAAGGGCGACGTCGGGATCCTCAACTACGCCCTCACCCTCGAGTACCTCGAGGCTGCCTTCTACAACGAGGCGACCGCCAACAACAAGCGCAAAACCTTCCTCAAGGGCGCCGAGGCGCAGGCCTTCCTCAAGCGGGTCACCGCGGACGAGAACGCCCACGTCGCCTTCCTCAAGAAGGCGCTGGGGAGCAAAGCGGTGAAAGCACCGAAAGTCGATTTCGGCGCCACCACCGCCAGCGAGACGGCATTCCTGAAGACCGCAGTGGCGCTGGAGAACACCGGCGTGGCGGCCTATGCAGGTCAGGCGCTGAACATCGTCAACCCCGCCTACGTGGCGGCGGCGCTATCGATCCACTCGGTCGAGGCACGCCACGCCTCGGTCGCCGGCCTACTGCTGAAACCGACCCCGGCGAGCCAGGCACCCAACGGCGCCTTCGACAAACCGCTGACGGCTGCCCAGGTGCTGAAGGCCGTCGAAGCAACCGGCTTCCTCCAATAACCCGGTCGTTCCGGGAGTCACCCCTCCGGCTGCGCGGCGAAGTCGATTTCCCGGATCGGCTTCGCCGGCGCGCCGGCCGTAATCGTGCCGCCCTCGACGTCGCGGTTGACGACCGAGTTGGCGCCGACGACGCAGCGGTCGCCGACGCTGACGCCGCTGGTCACCGCGCAGTGGACCCCGAACCAGCAGTTATCGCCGATCGCCACCGGGCCCTTCGAGGTGAAGCCCTGCCAGGTAATCGGCTTGTCCGGGTCGTCATAGCGATGCTCGGCGTCACCGACGAAGCAGCCGTTGGCGAACATCGTGTGGTCGCCGATCGTCACCCGCTCCTGGGCGGCGATCATCACGTTGCGGTTGAGAAAGCAGCCGACGCCGATCTCGATCCGCGCCCCCGGCGCCAGCGTCAGCCAGCAACCTGGCTCCAGCAGCGTCCCCTCGCCGATCGTCAGCCGCCCCTCGTCCAGGGCCTCCAGAACTTCGCCCTCGACCGGGTGGCGGATGAAGAAACCGCCGCGGGCGGCGTGGCGGTTGATCCGCCAGCGGCGCAGGAGCCGACGGTTGCGGTCATACCAGCGCCGCTTCGCCCACCAGAGTCTCCAGCCTTTCGTCGCCATACCGGCACGTTATGCCACCGGCGTTCGTCCTTTCCCGGGCATATGCCTAGGAAAGGACGAACGCCGCCGCATAGACTGCGCGCGTGGCTGACCTGCGCGGCGGCATCGACCTTGGCGGCACCAAGATCCAGGCGGCGATCGTCGACGCGCGCGGCCACGTCTCCGGCGAGGCGCGGCAGCCGACGCCGACCAGCGGCGGGCCCGAGGATGTGGCCGCGGCGATGGCGGCGGCGCTGCGCGAAGCGGCGAAGGCTGCCGGGGTAGAGCCGGCTGACCTGGCCGGGATCGGGGTCGGCTCGCCCGGCGACGCGAACGAGCGGACCGGCGTCGTCTCTGGCGCCAGGAACCTCCCCGGCTGGGAGGACAGCTTTCCGCTCGGCGAAACCCTCGGCAAGGACCTGGGGACGGAGGTCAAGGTCGGCAACGACGTCCAGGTCGCGACCGAAGCCGAGTTCCACCTCGGCGCCGGGCAGGAGTTCCAGAGCCTGATCGGGGTCTTCTGGGGCACCGGCGTCGGCGGCGGCCTGGTCCTCGACGGCAAGCCCTGGCTGGGCCGCGGCGCGGCCGGCGAGATCGGCCACGTCGTGGTCAAGCGCGGCGGTGCCAAGTGCCCCTGCGGGCGCAAGGGCTGCCTCGAGGCCTACGCCGGCCGCTCGGCGATGGAAGCCGAGGCGCGCCGCCAGCACGAAGAGGGCCACAAGACCGACCTCTTCCATCTGATGGAGAAGCACGGCAAACCACGCCTGACCAGCGGCATCTGGGAGCGGGCGCTGGACCACGGCGACCACCTGACCGAAAAGCTGATCGAGCGGGCGATCGAGGCGCTGGGGACGGGGATCGCCTCAGCCGTCAACCTGCTCGACCCCGAAGCGGTGATCATCGGCGGCGGCCTCGGGATCCGCTTCGGAGAACGGCTAATGGATCCACTGCTGGCGGAGATGCACAAGCACCTCTTCCTCGACGAGAAGCCTCCAGCCGTCCGCGTCGCCTCACTCGGCGACCTAGGCGGCGCCATCGGCGCCTCGCTGTTGATCTCTCGCTGAATTCAGTGTGCTTTCGACCGCCCTCACTCTCATCGGTGGGGTTTTTGAGGTTGGGGATTTCTCCTAGTCTCGATTGATCTTTACCGGCTGCAACGGCACGAATTCGGACCGCTCTTGATTGAGCGTGCTTTCTCCACCATCCGGGCATTCGCAAGCCGCCAGTGGCGCCGAATCACCGGAAAGGACATCACTATTCATGCCGGTAGCGCCCATGCCACTGTCAAGTTTGGGGGATCGGCTCGAGCAACGGTCCGAGCCGGAACCGAGGGCAAGTCACTTGATGAACGAGTTGCGGCTCTGGAATTCAATTTTCGAGAGCTGGACAAGGAAGTGGATGTTCAGCGTTGCCGGAAACATCTTTGCCTGCTGATCGCAGACGACTGCTGCCGACTTTGACCACACCGCACTGTGGTCAAAGTCGGATGCGGTTCTCCTTAGACGCGGCCGGAGGTCTGGCGTTGCTGGCGCGCCACGGCGTCGACCAGGACCGCCAGCAGGAGGACGCCGCCGGTGACCATCAGTTTCACCGCGGAGGAGAGCGAGAGCAGGTCCATGCCGTTGGAGATCGAGCCGATCACCAGGGCGCCAAGCAGCGCGGTCCAGACCGAGCCGCGGCCGCCGAAGAGGCTGGTGCCGGCGATCACCGGGCCGGCGATCGCCAGCAGCAGGAGTTCGTTGCCGCCGGAGTTCTGGTTGACCGCAAAGAGGCGCGAGGCGGCCATCACGCCGCCGATCGCGGCCATCGAGCCGGCGATCGTGAAGACCGCGATCCGGACCCGGTTGACGTGGATGCCGGCGCGCCGCGCCGCCTCGGCGTTGCCGCCGACCGCGAAGACGTGGCGGCCGAAGGTGGTCCGCTTGGCGACGTACTCCATCCCGACCACGAAGCCGAGCAGGATCATCACCGCGAGGGGGACGCCGCGGTCGGAGTTGAGGATCGCGACAGCGGCGAAAACAATCGCGGCGAAGACGACGAAGCGAACGATCACGGGCAGCGGGTTGATGTCCTCCAGCCCGGCGGCGACCCGGCGCCGGTAGCCGACCGCCGTCAGGGCGCCGTAGGCAAAGACGATCACCGCGGCGAAGATCCAGCCGACCGTGTCCGAATAGAAGATGTTGGCGAGGCCGGTGATCTTGGGGTCGGTGATGTTGAGCGAGCCGGTTTGGCCCAGCACCTGCAGGAGTGCCCCTTCCCAGGCCAATAAGCCGGCCAGGGTGACGACGAAGGAGGGCACGACGAAGCGACTGAACAGCGACCCCTGCAGGCAGCCGATCGCGGCGCCGACCACGACCGCGGCGGCGATCGCCAGATAGGGATTCCAGCCGTGGTTGACGCTCAGCACGGCCATCACCGCGGCGGAGAGGCCGCTGACCGCGCCGACCGAGAGGTCGATCTCGCCGAGTAGGAGGACGTAGACGACGCCGACCGAGATCAGGCCGATCGTCGTGATCTGCAGCATCAGGTTGGTCAGGTTCTCGGCCGAGAGGAAGCGGGGTTCCTGGACCTGGAAGATGATCGCGATCACGACCAGGCCGAGCACGACCCGGACCGAGGAGAGATCGCCCTGGAGGATGCGGCGCAGGGTTTCCCCGGTGGTCGCGCGGCGCTCGGTCGCCTCGTCGGCGGTGGTCGCCTCGGGCGCGCTCATGCCTTCTCCTCCTCGTCCGCATGCTGGTTGCGCTCGCCGCCCTCGCCGACGCCGGTGATCGCGCCGATCACGTGCTCCTCGGTGGTGTCTTCGGCTTTGAACTCGCCGGCGGAGCGGCCGAGGCGAAGGACGAAGACCCGGTCGGCGACCGCGAAGACGTCGACCAGGTTGTGGCTGATGACGACGACGCCGAGGTTGCGCTCACGCAGGCGCCGGATCAGCTCCAGCACCTGTTTGGTCTGCGGCACGCCGAGCGCCGCGGTCGGCTCGTCCAGCAGCACCACTTTCGGCTCGCCCAGCAGCGAGCGGGCGACCGCGACCTGCTGGCGCTGGCCGCCGGAGAGCGTTCCGACCTCGCTGCGCAGGCTGGGGATCGTCACCGCCAGGTTGGAGAGCAGGTCGGCGGTCTCGTGCTCCATCTTCACCTCGTCGAGCTGGCGCGAGACCCGGCCGGATCCCGGAGCGACCTGCTCGCGACCGAGGAAGAGATTGGCGACGACGTCGAGGTTGTCGCAGAGCGCGAGGTCCTGGTAGACGGTCGCGATCCCCAGTTCGGTCGCGTCGTTCGGGCCTTTGATCCGCACTTCCTCGCCGTCGAAGCGGATCGTCCCCTCGTCCGGCGCGTGGATCCCGGCGATCGCCTTGACCAGCGTCGACTTGCCGGCGCCGTTGTCGCCAACCAGCCCGATCACCTCGCCGGCGTGGACGGCGAAGTCGACCCGGTCCAACGCCTGGACCGGGCCGAATCGCACGCTTACTCCCTCCAGCTCCAGGAGTGGAGTGCCGTCAGCGGCCATCTCAACCTGAGATTCCCACTTCTTTGCAGTCGGCCGCGTAGGGGCCGGTGCAGAGTTCGGAGGCTTCGACGAACCCGTCTTTGACCACCGTGTCTTTGATGTTGTCCTTGGTCACCGCGACCGGTTCCAGAATCGCCGAGGGAACGTCGGCCTTGCCGTTGTTGACTTCTTCGGTGACTTTGTCCGCCGGCAGCTCTTCGTCGGCGGCGAGGGCGATCGCGAATTCGGCCGCGATCTCGGCCTGCGGCGGAATCGCCTTGTAGATCGTCATGAACTGCTGGCCCGCGAGGATTCGCTGCAGGCCGGCGACGGTCGAGTCCTGACCGGTGACCGGGCGTTCTTCGGGGTCGATGCCGGCGCCTTTCAGCGCTGCGATCGCGCCGCCGCCGGTGTCGTCGTTGGCGGCGTAGACGCCCCAGAAGCCGTCGTTGCCGAGCGCGGTGATCGCCTGCTGGGCCTCACGCTGGGCGTTTTCCGCGGTCCAGCCGGGGGTGTCGTATTCCTTCGCGACTTTGACTCCGGCTTCTTCGAAGCCTTTGTTCGAGCCAGCCTTGAAGAGAGCCGCGTTCGGGTCCGCCGGGTCGCCGTTGATCTTGATGATCGGACCGCTCGGGTGCCCGTCTTCTTTCAGTTTTTTCGCCAACGTTTCGGCCTGGAGTTCGCCCACCCGTTCGTTGTCGAAGGAGACGTAGGCGTCGACTTCGCTGTTTTCGATCAGGCGGTCGTAGCTGACCACCGGAACGTCCTGGGCGTTCGCCCGTTCGGCGATCGCGGCGGCCGATTTGGAGTCCATCGGGTCGAGAACGAGGACTTCGGCGCCTTTGGTCAGCGCCGCTTCGCCCTGCGACTGCTGCTTTTCAGCGTCGCCGCCAGCGTTGAAGTAGATGACTGCGCAATCGGGACACTGTTCCTTGACCGAGTTTTCGAAGTCAGGCCTGTCGTTGGTTTCGTAGCGGGGGGTTTCATTTTCCGGGAGCAGGAGGGCGATCGTCGAGCCGCCACCTCCCCCGCCACCGCCGCCGGTCGTGTCGTCGCTGCTGCCGCAGCCGGCGATGACCAAAGCAAAGGCGGCCAGGGCCACTAGTGCGAACCAAACCCGCGAACTGAGTGCTGACATCGGTTCCTCCTGTTTTTGTTCCCTGCTCCCGCGACGGTGACTACCCATCTCGAGCGCTTTTAAGCGCCGAACCAGGAATTTGCGGTGGATCCGCTTCGGAATTGGTTGTCTTCGGTGGCTTCTTAGGCCACTGCGGACAACTCGCGCTTGCCGCCGCGCCGTTTTGGCTTCACCGGCTCGACCAACTCGGAGAGGAAACGGCCGGTGTAGGAGCCCGCCACCGCGGCGACCTCCTCGGGGGTGCCGGTAGCGACGATCTCGCCGCCGTTTTCGCCGCCCTCGGGGCCGAGGTCGACGAGCCGGTCGGCGGTCTTGATCACGTCGAGGTTGTGCTCGATCACGACCACGGTGTTGCCGGCGTCGACCAGGCGGCCGAGGACGTCGAGCAGGCGCTGGACGTCGGCGAAGTGGAGGCCGGTGGTCGGCTCGTCGAGGATGTAGAGGGTTTCCCCGGTCGCCACTTTGGAGAGCTCGGTGGCGAGCTTGACCCGCTGCGCCTCGCCGCCGGAGAGCGTCGTCGCCGGCTGGCCGAGGCGGATATAGCCGAGGCCGACGTCGTTCAGAGTGCGCAGCCGGCGGGCGATCTTCGGCACGTTCTCGAAGAACCCGACCGCGTCCTCGACCGACATCTCCAGCACGTCGGCGATGTTCTTGCCCTTGAACCGGACCTCGAGCGTCTCGCGGTTGTAGCGCTTGCCGTGGCACTGCTCGCAGGGGACGTAGACGTCGGGCAGGAAGTGCATCTCGATCTTGATCTGGCCGTCGCCTTTGCAGACCTCGCAGCGGCCGCCCTTGACGTTGAAG
>DASTSW010000066.1:0-44769 GCA_035760445.1 Solirubrobacterales bacterium
TTTGCGATCTGCATGAACGCGATCAACTTCGGCTCCGGCTGGTGGCCGACGATCCGTAAGCGCCCGGGTCACAGCGGCTACGCGACGATGGCAGCGGGAGTCGAGGAGCGCTTCGCCGCGGCCGGGGCGTGGACCGTGGAGGACCTCGTTGCGATCGACGGCGAGGCGATCGCCGCCGTGGTCGGTCAGGACCCCGAGCAGCCGCTGATGAGCGAGTTCGCCGCGGCGCTGCGCGACGTTGGCGAGCACCTGCAGGCGGATCACGGCGGTCGCTACCTGGGCGTGGTCGACGGCGGCAGCTCGATCCCGGGGGTGGCCGGAGTCTTCGCCCGCTGGAGCTCCTTCGCCGACGCCTCCGAATACGAGGGCCGTCGGGTCCCCTTTTTCAAGCGCGCCCAGCTGGCCGCGGCCGACCTGCACCGGGCCGGCGTCGCCGACCTCCCCGGGGTCGCGCAACTGACCGCCTTCGCCGACAACCTCGTCCCCCACGTCCTCCGTGTCGACGGCGTACTCCGACTCGACCCCGACCTCACCGCCCGGATCGATGCGGAAGAGCTGCTCGTCCACGGCTCCCCCGAGGAGGTAGAGCTGCGCGCCTGCGCCGTCCACGCGATCGAGCTGCTCGCGGCGTCATGCGACCTCAGCCCAGCCGAGATCGACGGCGCCCTCTGGAACCGCGGCGGCGCACCCCGCTACAAGTCGCTCTCCCGACCACGCTCCCGCACCACCGCCTACTAGAGTCCGCTCCCCAATGAAAAAAGCCTCCGTGAACAAGGATGGCTTCAACGCTGCCCTGAAACTCCCGTACGCGCTCCGCCCGGATGTGTTTGCGATCGCGATGGAAGACATCTACGAACTCCTCTTCAATCTCAACACCGGACTGGTCAAACGAGGATTGCTTCCCTTCGAGAACAGTGTTCGTGGCGCGGTCTACTCCGGGATGCTCAGCGATCTGCTTACCGAGGCCGTGGCGAGTCACGCCAAAGGTCTGGTGAAAAACCGGGCCCATAACGGCCACCCCGACCTGCTGCCCGCGGGTCGCTACTCGGGAGACGCCATTCCCAGCGCTAAAGCGGGGGTGGAGGTCAAGGTGACCAAGAAGAAGAACGGGGCCGTGGATATGCACAGCGACCGGCCCGCTTACTACTGCGTGTTTCGGTATGAAGCGGACTACGAGACGGAGCCCGTGGTCGACCGTTCGCCCACCCGCTTTACCGATATCTGGCTGGCAAAGCTGGACGCCGGCGATTTTCGGAAAAACAACCGCGGCCCTCGTGGCACCCGAACCGCAACCGCGCATCGCGAGGGCCTGAAAAAACTACGCAAGCACTGGCTATACAGCGATCGGTAGGTCCTCGTCGGTTGCGGAGGCGGAGGGGTGCTCGTCCCGATCGAGGCCGGTCAGGGCCGGGATGCCGCGGCGCGCAACCTCGAGATAGTCGGGATCTCTCTCTATCCCGATGCTGGCGTACCCGACGGACTCCGCCGCAGCCAACGTCGACCCCGATCCCGCGAAGGGATCCAGAACCACACCCGAGGCCAGCGGCAGAATTCCCCGAACTACCTGGCGCAGAAACCGCTGCGGCTTGAGACTGGGGTGTGGGGCGAGTTCGCGCTCTTTCTTGCGAGTGGGCGAGGACCTGATCACGTCCCCAAACGGCTGCGCATCGCTGATCCGGCGGAGGCCCCCGGTCTTCCACCTTCGCAGGTTGTCCTGAACCCGCCCTTCAAGCGGCTTGCGGAAGAGAACCCAGGGCTCATATTGAGACTTCGGCATCACCGAGACGTCAGCGAACTCCTCATGCGCGTTCTTGGGCCGGTCTCCTCCCCGCATCGTCTGCACGAGCCTGATGATCTCTCCCCTGCGTTCGTAGCCCGCGGTCTGAATTGCCGCCGAAAGCATGTTCGACACCAGCGGGTTCGAAGCGACCAGAACATGCGCCCCTGGTACCAAAGCGGGCTGCAGTCGAAGCGCCCAAGCATTGAAGAAGTCGAACAGATTCTCCAAATCCCGCTGTGAGAGGATCGAAAAGCGAGGTAAGGGAGACCGGCGATGACCGTCGAAGCTGGGGGGGATCCGCCAAACCCCGCCCTTGCCGTTGATGCGCTTCTTGTTCTCCTGGGAGCTGTACTCGACCAGGCCGTAGGGTGGGTCGGTGACCACGCCGTGAATTGACTTCGGCTCCCGATCGGCCAGCCACTCCAAACAGTCTGCAACATGGAAGCTGGCTTGCCCGTATTTGAACTCCGAGCTCATCCTTTCTTCAGGAGCTTGTAACGCCCGCGCCGCACTCGCTTGAACAGCGGGGGTGAAGACTCCGCCCCCAGCCGGAGGTAGGACCGGACCGATGAGGGCGCGACCCTCCCGAGCCGCTCCTCTACCTTGGTGTGAATCTCCTGCACGCTCGCGTCCTTTTCAGTGACTTCCAGGACAGCCGTGATCGCGTCTCTTACTTCACCTGGGGCGCGACGATTGCTGGTGTTCGTTGGCAACTGTGTGTCTTCTCGAAAAGACGTCTAGACGTCAATATAGAGCTACGCGAGGACGGCTCCCCGGTCTAGAACTCGTACGACCGCGCCTGCTGGTGGCGCTCGACCGCGAGCTGCACCAGACGGTCGCAGAGGGTTGCGTAGTCGATCCCGGTTGCCTCGAAGAGCTTGGCGTAGACGCTGGTGTCGGTGAAGCCGGGCATGGTGTTGATCTCGTTGACGAGGACGGTGCCGTCGGGCTCGACGAAGAAGTCGCAGCGGGCGAGGCCGGAGCAGCCGGCGAGGGCGAAGACCGAGACGGCGAGCTCGCGAACGCGCTCGATCGTCTCCTCGCCGATCGGGGCCGGGACCCGCAGCTCCATCCCGCCCTCGGTGTACTTGGCCTCGAAGTCGTACCAGTCGGCGTGGGCGACGATCTCGCCCGGCAACGAGGCCTGCGGCTCCTCGTTGCCGAGCACCGAGCACTCGACCTCGCGGCCGGCGGCCGAGGCCTCGACGATCACCCGCGGGTCGTGGCGCAGCGCCAGCTCGACCGCGGCGTCGAGCTCGGCCAGGTCGGTGACGCGGGTGATGCCGACGCTGGATCCCATCCGCGAGGGCTTCACCCAGAGCGGCAGCCCGAGCTCTTCGCAGCGGCCCCACCAGTCGTTGCCTTCGACCGCGGCGAACTCGACCTGCGGCACGCCGTGCGCGGCGAACAGCCGCTTCAGCGTCAGCTTGTCCATGCAGACCGCCGAGGCGAGGACGTCGGAGCCGACGTAGGGCAGGTCGAGGCACTCGAGCAGGCCCTGGACGCTGCCGTCCTCGCCGAAGGCGCCGTGCAGGGCCGGGAAGACCGCGTCCGCGCCGAGCAGCCCGGCGCCCGGCGCCAGCTCGACCGTCCCCCCCGGCGCGCTCCAGCGACCATCACGGGCGATCGTCACCTCGACCACCTCATGGCCGGCGTCGCGCAGCCCGCGTGCGACGGCGGCGCCGGAGCGCAGCGAGACCTCGTGCTCGGACGAGCGGCCGCCGGAGAGGACCGCCACCTTCATTCTTCGGGCCCTTCTTCCGGAACCGCCCGCTTGCCGACCGTGATCGTCACCGTGTCGCCCGGTTCGCCTTCGCTGCCGGGCGGCGGGAACTGGTCGATCACCCGCCCGATTTGACCCGGCACTTCGGTTTCTTCTTCTTCGACGCTCGGGGTGAGGCCGGCGCCGCGGATCAGTTCGACCGCTTCCCGGCGTTCCTTGCCGATCACGTTCGGCACCTTCGCCGTTTCCTCCTTTTCGCCGCTGGAGACGACGATCGAGACGGTCGAGCCCGCTTCGACTTCGCTGCCGGCGTCGGGTGACTGGCTGATCACCTGGCCCTGGGGCGAGGAGCTTTCTTCTTCGGAGAGGCTCGGTTCGAGCCCGCGACCGCGGAGCCGTTCGACCGCCGCGCCGCGCTGGCTGCCGACCAAGGCCGGCACCTTGGTCAGCTTCGGCCCGCGGGAGACGAACAGGGTCACCGTCGACCCTTTGGTCGCGGTGGTGCCGCCGCCTGGTTCGGAGCGGATCACCAGCCCTTCCTCGACCGTCTTCGAGTTGACCCGTTCGACGCCGGCTTCGAAGCCGGCCTCTTCGAGTTCTTCGGTTGCCTCTTCCTGGCTCAGCCCCGCGACCGAGGGCACTTCGCCGCTGCCCGGCCCGGCGCTGATCGTCAGGTCGACGGTCGGCTTCGAGCAGAAGAAGGTGAGGAAGGAGCAGTCTTCGTCGGCCGAGCCCGGCAGCGGGTCCTGCTCGAGCACGGTGTTCCGCGGCACCGCGCGATTGACGTACTTTTCCTCACCGACGTCGAAGCCCTTACGTTCGAGCTGGGCGATCGCGAATTCGACCTGCTTGTTGGTGACGTTGGGGACGTCGGTGCTGGTGTCGCGGCTCAGCGCCCAGCCGATCAGCAGCCCGATCAGGATCGCCGCGACCAGCGCTCCCCAGAGCCACCAGTTGCGTTTGCGGTCTTCCAGCGGCCCCTCCTCCTCGGCGACCGGGGCGACCGCCGCGAAGGCCGCCGTTCCCTGCGCCACGCCGGGGTCTTTCAGCGCCGCGTCGAGGGCGGCGATGAAGGCGTCGGCGCTCTGGAAGCGCTGGCCCGGTTCCTTCTCCAGCGCCCGCATCACCACCGCGTCGAGCGCGGGCGAGACCTGCGGGTTGATCGAGCTCGGCCGCATCGGCGTCTCGGCGACCTGTTTCATCGCGATCGCCACGGCGCTGTCGGCTTCGAAGGGGACGCGGCGGGTCAGCGCCTCGTAGAGGATCACCCCGATCGAGTAGAGGTCGGAGACCGGGGTCACTTCGAAGCCCTGCGCCTGCTCGGGCGAGAGGTATTGCGGGGTGCCCATCACCGAGCCGGTCTGGGTGATCTCGGAGACGCCGGCGCGGGCGATGCCGAAGTCGGTGACGACCGCCTTGCCCTCTTCGTCGACGATCACGTTCTGCGGCTTCAGGTCGCGGTGGACGATGCTGTTGCGGTGGGCGAACCGCGCCCCCTCCAGCACCTGCCGTACCAGCGCCACCGCCTGGTCGGGACTGAGCCCGCGATCGATCAGCTCCTTCAGCGTCGGGCCCTGGACGTAGCGCATCGCGATGTAGTTGACGTCGCCGTCGGAGCCGCGGTCGTAGACGGCGACGATGTTCGGGTGGGTCAGCCCGGCCGCGTGCTCGGCCTCGCGCTGGAAGCGGCCGACGAACTCGGGGTCCTGGAGAAAACGCCGGTGCAGGATCTTCAGCGCCACCTGCCGCTGCAGATGGGTGTCCTCGGCCAGCCAGACGTCGGCCATGCCACCGCCGCCGATCCGGCGCAGGACCCGGTAGCGGTTGTCGACGATGCTTCCCTCGCTGACCTCAGCCACCGTTCCTCCTCATTCTCCGTTCAGGATCGCTTCCGCGACGTCGCTGAAAATCGGCGCCGCTACGTCATTTCCAAACTGTTCGGTGCACTCGACCGAGGCCGCGATCGCGATCTGCGGGTCGTCGGCCGGGGCGAAGCCGATGAACCAGGCCTGGTTCTCGTCGACCCCGCCGCCGCAGGCCAGGTTGCCCGGGGTTTCCGCGGTCCCGGTCTTGCCGGCCACCGCCACGCCGGGGATCGCCGCGTTGGTCCCGGTCCCTTCGCTGACCACCCCTTCCATCGCCGTGGTCAGCTCTGCGGCCGTCTCCTCGCTGATCGGCTCGCTGTAGACGGAAGGGTCCATGGTGTCCACGGTGCGGCCGTCGGGGTCGACCACCCGCTTCCAGATCTGCGGCTTCATCAGCTTGCCGCCGTTGGCCACCGCCGCCGCCACCTGCGCCATCTGCAGCGGCGTCGCCAGCAGCCGCTCCTGGCCGATCGCGAGGCGGGCAAGGTCGACGGGGTCGCTGGCGGTCAGGAGTTCGTTGTTTTCGATGTCCCAGACTCCGCTCTCTTCGACCTCGTCTTCGGGCAGGTCGATCGCCGGGGTGGCGTTGAAGCCGAAGCGTTCCATGTACTGGAAGAGGGTGTCGTTGCCGAGCTGTTGCCCGAGCTGGCCGAACCAGGTGTTGACCGAGTTGGTCAGGGCGGTGTCGATTGCGATCGAGCCGAAGTCCTCGTTGAAGTCGTTCTGCAGCGGCGTCCCTTCGACTTCCAGGGTGCCGGGCGAGTTGATCGTCGATTCGGGCGTGATCGCGCCGCTGTCGAGTCCCGCCGCGGCGGTCACCACCTTGAAGGTCGAGCCCGGTGGGTAGAGCCCCTGCGTCGCCCGGTTTACCAGCGGCGTTTCGATGTCGTTGGTGCTCAGCTTCGAGTATTCGAAGGGGACGCGGTTAGGGTCGAAGGGAGCGTTGGAGGCCATCACCTTGACCGCGCCAGTGCTGGGCTCGATCGCGACCACTGCGCCGAACCCGGCTTCCTGCAGCTCGGCCAGCGCCAGCCGCTGGGCGTCGGCGTCGATGTTGGTGAAGATGTCGTTGCCTTCCTGGCGCTCGCCCAGCAGCTCGTCGGCGATCGAGCTGAATTCGGAGCCTTCGCCGATCAGTTCCTTGTTGTGGAACTGCTCGAACTCGGAATCGCCGAGGCGGACGAAGCTGTAGCCGATCGGGTGGCCGAAGAGCGAGCCCTCCGGGTAGCGCCGGACGTAGCGCTTCGAGGCGCCCCTGCCCTTCGGCACCGACTTGGCGATCACCGTGCCGTCGGCGGCGAGGATGCGGCCGCGGGGAATCTGCTGCTGCTCCAGCAACGGCCGCTTGTTGGCGTCTTTTTCCTTCAGCGCTTCGGCGTCGAAGACGGACCAGTAGGACGTGAAGCCGACCAGGACGCCGAAGAGGACGACGATGAAGGCGAATAATTTGACGATCTGCCGGTTCACGCCGGGGCCCCCATCGCCGCCATCCGCCGCTCCGGTTCGGCGGCTTCACGCCGGGCCCGGTCGGAGATCAGCAGCAGCAGCGCCAGCAGCACGAAGTTGGCGACGATCGAGCTGCCGCCGTAGCTGATGAAGGGCAGGGTGACGCCGGTCAGCGGGATCACCCGGGTGACGCCGCCGACGATCACGAAGGCCTGGATCGCGAAGACCGCGGTCAGCCCGGTCGCCAAGAGCTTCGAGAAGCCGTCGTTGGCGAGCAGGGCGATCTTGAAGCCGCGGGCGGCGACCAGCAGGTAGACGAGGATCACCCCGCAGGCGCCGAAGAGGCCGACCTCGTTGACGATCAGCGAGTAGATCGTGTCGGTCTGCGCCGCCGGCAGCAGCGCGTCGTTGGTCCCCGGGACGACGATCAGCGCCTGCCCGAACCCTTTGCCGAAGAGGCCGCCGTCGGCCTGGGCGAAGATCGAGTTGAGGATCTGGTACCCGGTCCCCTGCGGGTCGTTGTAGGGGTGGAGCCAGATTTCGATCCGGTCGTGGACGTGGGGCACGGTGCTGGCGAAGAACCAGGCGCCGACCAGGAACATCGCCATGCCGATGACGACGAACGAGAAGCGCCCGGTGGCGACGTAGAGCAGGGCCAGGAAGGCGGCGAAGAACATCAGCGAGCTGCCGAGGTCGCGGATGAAGACGAGCATGAACATCGACGCCCCCCAGACGACCAGCATCGGCCCGAAGTGCTTCAGCGGCGGCAGGGTGACGCCGAGCACCCGGCGGGCGCCGACGATCAAGACCTCCCTGTGCTCGCGCAGGTAGCTGGCGAGGAAGATGACGATCGCGATCTTGGTGAACTCGGCCGGCTGGAAGGCGATCGGGCCGATCTTCACCCCGAGGTAGGCGCCGTTGACCTGCTGGCCGATCCCCGGCACCCGCGGCGCCAGCAGCAACAGCAGCCCGGCGATCGCGATCGTGTAGCGGTAGCGCTCCAGCACCTCGTAGTCGCGCAGGAAGGTGATCGTCAGCGCGAAGAGGATCAGGCCGAGGACGAACCAGTTGGCCTGGTCGCGGGCCAGGGTCTCGTCGATCCGGTAGACCATCACCAGCCCGAAGGCGGTCAGGGTCGCGACCAGCGGGAAGAGGTAGGGGTCGGCGTTGGGGAGGCGGATCCGCAGGAGGATGTGGGTCGCGAGGCAGACCGCGAGGAAGTAGGCCCCGTAGATGAGGCTGAGGTTGCCCAGCTGTTCGTTCTCCTGGGAGAACACCCCGGCGAACCCCGCGGTGAGCAGGATCGCGACGGGAACCAGGGCGAGCAGCTCCCGGTTCCTGGCCGACGTCAACGAAGCCCCTCGGACTTTTCGAGGTCTTCGATCAGGGAGACGGCGTCGTCGCGCGAGCGCAACTTGTGGCCGGTTACCGCGTCCTGGCGGCGGGCGGGCAGCGACTCGGTCTGGACCGGGATCGAGTAGCGCTCGGAGTAGAGGTCGATCCCGAACGGCAGCTCGTAGGGGGCGCCGCGGTAGAGGGCGACGCGGCCGGCGTCGTCGGTGCCGAGGAACCAGATCTGGCGGTTGCCGTACCAGGCGCCGAAGGCGACCGCGGCAATCACCAGGACGATTGCGGCGACCTTGGCGAAGCTGCGCCAGCGACCGCCGCGCGGCCGGGAGTCGAGGTCCTCGCGGCGCTTGCGGGCGGCCTCGGCGGCGGCGCGGCGGCGGACCTCGGTCGCGGTCAGGCCCTCCTCCTCAGCGGCCGAGCCGATCAGCGTCGCCCCCTCCTCGGGCCGCACCCCCGGGTTCGCCGCAGCCGGCGCAGCGGTGTCCTCGAGCCGGAAGGCGACGACGGTGATGTTGTCGCGGCCGCCGGCCCGGTTGGCTTCGTCGACCAGCGCCCGCACCGCGGCCTGCAGCGAGGTGGCGCGGGTGAGGAGGCGGGAGATCGACTCGTCGTCGAGCATCGTCGTCAGCCCGTCGGAGCAGATCAGGAAGACGTCGCCGTCCTGGGCGGGGACCGTCTGCACGTCGACCTGGACCTCGGGTTCCGGCCCGAGCGCGCGGGTGATGATCGAGCGCTGCGGGTGGTCCTCGGCCTGGGCGTCGGTCAGCTGGCCCTTGCGCCGCATCTCCTCGACCAGCGAGTGGTCGCGGGTCAATTGCTCGAACTTGGTCCCGCGCAGGCGGTAGGCGCGGCTGTCGCCGACGTGGCCGATCGCCACCTCTTCGGCCTCGAGGTCGACGATTGCCGCGGTCGTCGTCGTCCCCATCCCGGCCAGGCTGGGGTCCTCGAGGGCGAGCTTATGGATGGTCCGGTTGGCCCCCTCGATCGTCTCCTCCAGCAGCCGCTCGGGCGGCGCCTCGGGGAGCTCGCCGGTGAAGGACTCGACCGCGGCTTTCGAGGCGACCTCGCCGGCCTGGGCGCCGCCCATCCCGTCGGCGACGACGAACAGCGGCGCTTTCGTGAGGTACGAGTCCTCGTTGGCGTTGCGCTGGCGCCCGGTATCGGTGCGAACGACTTCCTCGGCAATTCGCAACGTCATCTAGCCCACCTCGAGCCTGAAGATCGTGTCGCCGATCTGAACCGTGTCGCCGTCGATCAGCTCGGCCTCCCCATGCAGCGTCGCCCCGTTGAGCAAGGTGCCGTTCGTCGAGTTCATGTCCTCGACGTAAAACCTCCCCTCGCGCGAGAAGACTCGGGCGTGGATGCCGGAGGCGTAGCGGTCGTCGATCCGCACGTCGGCCTCCTTCGAGCGGCCGACCGAGAGGCCGCCGATCAGGTCGAAGCGCTGGTCGCGCTCGAGGCCGCCGCCGCGCTCGACCACGAGCCAGCCGTCGGCCCCGCGCGGGGCCTCTGAGTAGGCCGGCGCGGCGTGGAACCCGGTCGCGTCGGGGGCCGGGGCGACGGTCCGGCGCAGGTCCTTGAGAGCGCTGCGCGCGATCACGAGCACGAAGAGGTAGAGGACGGCGATGAAGCCGAACTTGAGGGCTACTGAGATGGGGTCGTAGTCCACGCGACAGGCACCTTAATGACGGCGGCAGCCGCCTACTGCTCGATGTCGAAGGTGAAGGTGGTGGTGCCGACGGTGACCTGGTCGCCGGGGCTGAGCCGGGTCGAGGGGACACGGCGGCCGTTGACCTTGATCCCGTTGGTCGAGCCGAGGTCGGCGATCTGCCAATCGCCGTTCTCCGAGCGCCGCAGCTCGGCGTGGCGGCGGGAGACGTTGGGGTCGGAGAGCACGCACTCGACCGACTTCGAGCGCCCGATCGTCGCCCGCGGGCCGTCGAGCACGTAGCGCCGGTCGCCGAGCGAGACGACCGCCCGGGTCGAGACCAGGGCGCCGACGGCCTCCTCGGGGCGCTTCGGCCGGCTGCGGTCGCGCTCGCGGACCGCCGAGTAGACCATCGTGTGGCCCTCTTCCCCCTGCTGGGGCGCCTCGCCCTCGTGCGCGGGCGGCTTCACCAGCCGCGCCTGGATCCCGAACTCGCCGAGCCGCAGCCGCTCGTCGGTCTCGAAGTCGACCTGAGGGCGGGTCAGCAGGTCGTAGCCCCGCCGCCGCGCGTGCTCCAGCAGGTAGCCGGAGAGCTCCTGCTCCAGCGATCGCTCGTAGCCCTCGAGCTTGCTGCGGTCCTGGCGCGAGAGGAAGACCGTGTACTCGTTGGGGACGTAGACGCGCTGGACCGAGGCGGTCTTGTGGGCGTCCATTTCCTTCGCCAGTTTGCGCGCCAGTTCGACCGGCTGCACCTCCGAGCTGAAGGCACGGCTGAACACCCCCTCGACGAGGCCTTCGAACATCGACTCCAAGCGACTGAGAGCGCCGATGAGGAGATCCTAGGGAAGCGCCATCTACGGGAGGGCCGCACCGTGCAGGGCGAGGATCCCCCCGACGGTCGCGGCGGCGGCGAGGGCGCCGACCCGGGTGACGAAACCGCGGCCGTATGCGCCGGGCAGATGGTCGCTGAGAGCGTCCAGCGAGTCCTCGATCGCCGAGCCCAGCTCCTCCAGCGAGAGGCGGTGGTTGGGACGGGCCGAGAGGCAGGCGTCGAGCGCGTCGGTCAGCTCGCGCGGCAGGTCGGGGCGGAGCCGGCGCAGGGAGCGGTGGCGCCCGCCGATCGCCCGGGCGGTGGCGGCGGGGGTGGCGCGGCGGTGCGGGTTCTCGCCGCTCCAGCACTCGTACAGGGTCAGGGCCAGCGAGTAGACGTCGGCCTCGGGGCCGGCGGGCCGTCCCTCGGCCTGCTCGGGCGACATGTAGGCGAGGGTGCCGACCACGTCGCCGGCGGCGGTCAGCGACGCGGCGTCGGCCAGGTGGGCGACGCCGAAGTCCATCAGCTTCGCCCGCGGTTCCCCGTCGTCGATCACCTGCACGTTCTGCGGCTTGATGTCGCGGTGGACGACGCCGCGCGAGTGGGCGTGGTCGAGCGCCTCGCAGAGATCGGCGCCGATCTCGCCGATCTCGCGGTCGGAGAGCTCGCCAGCAGCGGCGAGGCGGGCCAGGGTCGAGCCCTCGACCAGCTCGGTGACGAGCAGGGCGTTGCCGTCCTCCTCCCCCATCTCGTAGAGGGTGACGATGCCGGGGTGGTTGAGCCGCGCCGCGGCCTGGGCCTCGCGCAGGACGCGCCGTCCGGCCTCGCCGCGTTGCTCGATCGCCTTGACCGCGACCGGGCGCTCGAGGCGGCCGTCCCAGGCCTCGTAGACAACGCCGAAGCCGCCGCTACCTATGCGGCGCTCGATCAAGAAGCGGTTGAGCACCAGCGAACCAACCATCGCTCTCAGACTTCGCCGGTAAGAGAACTCTTCCTGCACCCCGCCGATTGGGCGCGGCATCTGGGAAAAACGCACCGTTTGCGGCTTCTCTTGGCGCTCCAGCTGGCGCAGAGGTCATACTTCCGGCCCCGTGGAGGACTTCACCTCACGACCCTCGCCCCGGCGCGAGCGGCCCAAACGTCGACCGGAACGCCAGCAGATCATGCTGCGGCGCGGGCTTGCCCTCGGCGGCGGCCTGATCCTGCTGATCCTGATCGTGCTCGGGATCAAGGGCTGCCTCGACGCGCGCGCCAACCGGGCGCTGGAGGACTACGCCCGCGACGTCACCCAGATCGTCGAAGAGACCAAGCAGACGAGCAAATCGTTCTTCGGCAAGCTCGAAGACCCGGGCAACGCCTCGGTCACCGACTTCGTCGATCAGGTCAACGCCGACCGCAGCGCGATGGACACCTACCGGTCCCGGGTCGAAGGCCTCGACGCTCCCGGCGACATGGACCGGGCTCAGGCCAACCTCGAGCTCGTCTACCAGCTGCGCGCCAGCGCGATGGACCAGATCGCCGAAAAGACCGACGACGCGCTCGGCGACGCGGGAGCCGAGAAGGCGATGGAAGCCATCGCCCGGCAGATGCAGAAGCTGCTCGCCTCCGACGTCGTCTACGAACAGGTGGTGCGACCGGAAGTCGACGGCGTCCTCGCGAACAAGGGGATCTCCGACAGCGATCTGCCGAAAGACACCTTCCTGCCGGACGAAAAATGGCTCGACGAGACCGAGGTCAGCGAAGCGCTGGGCGCGATCAGCGGCAACAGCGGCGGCGAAGTCTCGGGGGCCCACGGCACCGAAATCTCCAGCGTCACCGTCAACGGGACCGAACTGGTCGAAGGCGCGCCGGCGACGATCAGCGCCGAAGAAGGGGTCGTGGTCGAAGTCGGGGTACTGAACCCGCTCGAAGCCACCGAGAGCGGGGTCAACGTAACGGTGACCTACGAAGGCAACACCGTCAAAGGCGAAATCGACGAACTGCCGCCCGGGGAAACCGGCACCGCGGAAATCCCGTTGACGCCGACGCCGAGCGGAGAAGTGACGATCGAAGTCGAAGTCGAACCGGTTCCGGGCGAGGAAGTCGTTGAAAACAACGAAGCCGCCTACACGCTCCTGATCGAATAGTTCAGGCTGTGGGCATGCGAATCGCCTATCTCGGCCCGGCCGGAACCTTCACCGAGGACGCGCTGCGGGAGACAAGACCCGAGGGCGACTACGAGCCCCTGCGGACGGCGACGATCCACGACTCGATCCTCGCCGTCGAGCGCGGCGAGGCCGACCTGGCGTTGGTGCCGATCGAGAACTCGCTCGAGGGCTCGGTTCGCCGCACCCTCGACGCGCTCGCCTTCGAGGTCAGCAACGTGACGATCGTCGGCGAGCACGACTTCCGCGTCCGGGTCCACCTGATCGCCCGCGAGGGAGTCGGAGTCGAGGACGTCGATGCGGTGCTCTCGCACCCGCAGCCGCTGGCCCAGTGCCAGAGCTTCCTGCGCGAGGCACTTCCCGAGATCGAACAGCGCAGCGTCAGCAGCACCGCGGCGGCGGTACGGATGGTCAGCGAGTCCTCGCGCCCGTGGGCGGCACTCGGTGCTCGAGCGGCGGCGGCGCTTTACGGGTGCGAGTTGCTGCGCGAAGGGGTCGAGGACTCCGACGACAACGTCACCCGCTTCGTCTGGATCGCCCCGGCGGGTACCGAGCCGGTCGGCGAGGGACCGTGGAAGACCTCGCTGGTCTTCTCCGAGCTCGGCGAAGACCATCCCGGCGCGCTGGTCAACGCGCTCAGCGAGTTCTCCGACCGGGGAATCAACCTCACCCGCATCGAGTCGCGGCCGATGCGCCAGGGTCTCGGCCGCTACATGTTTTTCTGCGATTTGGAGGGGAAAGAGGACGATCAGCTGGTCGGCGAGGCGATCGCGCGGCTGCGCACCAAGGCCGAGTCGGTGCGGATCCTCGGCTCCTATCCGGTCGCCTGAGCGACCCCTGCTCGGCCCCACTGGCCACCCGAAATGGGGCAACAGGTCCCGAGCGCCCTACAATTCCGGGGCAGTTATGGCCAGGGTTCTGGTACTCAACGCGACGTATGAGCCGATCAACGTCTGCACGTTGAGACGAGCGGCTGTCCTCTTGCTGAAGGAAAAGGCCGAACTCCTCGAGCAGCGGGACGGCGCCGCGCTCCACTCCGAGCGGATGACGATGGAGCGGCCCGACGTGATCCGCCTCGTCAACTACGTGCGGATCCCCCGCGAGGCCCACCGCCGCAAGATCACCCGCCGCGCCGTTCTCGCCCGCGACGCCTGGACCTGCCAGTACTGCGGCTCGACCAAGTCCGGCCTCACCGTCGACCACGTCATCCCCCGCTCTCGCGGCGGCAAATCCGTCTGGGAGAACATCGTCGCCGCCTGCCCCCCCTGCAACCGCCGCAAGGGCAACCGCCTTCCCCGCGAGATCGAGATGCACCCCGCAAACGTCCCCAAAGCCCCACCCCCAACCGTCTTCATCCAGGTAGCCAGCCCAAAGATCCCGGCTGCCTGGGAGCAGTACCTACCGGCAGCGGCTTAGCTCGGGTACGCGTAGTTGCTTTGCCTTAAAAGGCAAGGTACGATACGGCATCCGTATGACGGATTTCGTTATACGCTTTCGCAATAGAGATAAGGATTCCTTTGTTCGGCGCCCCCTCCAGCGATTTCGACTCCTTGGCCTCTCAGTCCAGGAGTCTGCACGGTCACATGTACGTGCTGCCGGTGGCGGCGTGGATGCTGCGCTCGGGCGTAGAAGTCGTCGAAGTCTCGGACGTCATGAGGGGCCTGCAGGGCCGTGCCGATCGACCTCGGATCATCGAGGCGCTGGAGAAGCTGAACGAGATCGGGGCTGTCCGAGAGCTGGAGCGAGGGGGAAAGCGAAACTCGCCTCGCATCTTTTCCAAAGCCGCGAATCCGTACTGGAATTTCGTCGAGTCCTACCTGGCCAATGCCCCCGGCGGACTCGAGGTGGAGCAGTGAGAATCGGGCCGCGGCCAAAAATCGCGCTGGCGCCTCCCGGTCCGCTTCCTCCCTCGGGCCCCACTCCGCTCCGCTGGCCGCAGACCACCTCGCCACTGAGGGGAGTCGGCGACCTGCGCGCCACCTACTGGAGGGGAACCTGCTTTTACGCCTCGCCGATCGGAGCGCCGCAATCCGAGGAACGCGATCACGCGGATCTCTTCCTCGATTCCTTGGTGCGTCCGGCGATCAATGAGCTCGACCCCGATATGCGTGTGATCCGCGCCGACGAACTTCCCACCAGCTCGATCACCACCAGCGTCGTCGAATTCGTGCGGCAGTCGCGCCTGGTGATCGCCGACCTCTCCTACCACAACCCAAACGTCCTCTACGAGATAGGCCTCCGCCATGCGCGGGGAAGGCCCTTCGTCCTGCTCACCCGCAGCGAGGACCCGATCCCCTCGAACCTGCAAGACGCCCGCGTCGTGATCGTGAATATGGACAAGGTCCCCACCTTCGTAGCCGAAATGCGAGCCCGGCAGGAGCAGATCCTGGAGTACGCGCGGTGGGCTCTGTCTCCGGAGGGCGAAGAGTTCTTCGGCAAGCCGTGAGCTAGTCCGCGCCCTCGACCGGCGTCGCGGGTAGCCCACCCTGGCCGTTGTCCTCGGGGGTCGCCGGGACGTCCTCGGCTTCCTCGGACTCGACCACTAGGGCTACGGCGCTGACTCGGTCGTCGTCCTTGATGTTCATCACCTTGACGCCCTGGGTGGAGCGGCCCATTTGGGAGATGCCGCTGACCGAGGTGCGCTGGACCATGCCGTTCTGGGAGATGAAGAGGAGGTCCTGGTGTTCGCCGACGATCAGGGCGCCGGTCAGGCCGCCCTTCTTCTCGGTCAGCTTCACGGTGAGGACGCCTTTCGTGCCGCGCCCCTTGACCGGGTACTCGGAGACCGGGGTGCGCTTGCCGTAGCCGTTCTCGGTGACGACGAAGAGTTCGGTGTCGTTGCGGGCGACGTCCATCGCCAGCACCCGGTTGCCCTTGCCGCCGACGTTCATCCCTTTGACGCCGCTGGTGTCGCGGCCCATCTCCCGCACGTGCCCCTCGGAGAAGCGCGAGGCGTGGCCCGAGTGGGAGACCATCAGGATGTCGTCTTCGCCCGAGGTGAGCCGCACCTGGACCAGCTCGTCGCCGTCCTTGACCTTGATCGCGATGATCCCGTCGGCGCGGATCGGCGTGTTGTAGGCGAGGAATTTCGTTTTCTTGATCAGGCCCTGGGCGGTGGCAAAGGCGAGGAATTTGTTCTCTTTGAAGTCCCGGGTCGGGATCACCGCCATCACCCGCTCGCCTTCGCGCAGCGGCAGCAGGTTGTTCAACGAGCTGCCTTTCGCGGTCCGCGACCCCTCCGGCAGCTCGTAGACCTTGAGCCGGTAGACCTTGCCGCGGTTGGTGAAGAAGAGCAGGAAGTCGTGGGTCGAGCAGATGTGGAGATGGGCGATGTAGTCGTCGTCTTTGAGGTTCATCCCCATCACCCCGACGCCACCGCGGCGCTGCTGCCGGTAGGTCGCCAGCGGCAGCCGCTTGACGTAGCCGGAGGCGGTCAGCGAGATCACCATCTGCTGGTCGGCGATCATGTCCTCGATCCCGACATCGCCCTCGAAGTGGGCAAGTTCGGTGCGGCGCTCGTCGCCATAGGACTCGACGATTTCCGCCAGCTCGTCTTTGACCAGCCCCATCACCCGCAGCTCGTCGCCGAGGATCGCCCGCAGCTCGCCGATCCGCTCCATCAGGTCGGCGTGCTCGGCGCGGACTTTGTCGGCCTCGAGCGCGGTCAGGCGCTGCAGGCGCATGTCGAGGATCGCCTGGGCCTGCTCGCGCGAGAGCTCGAATGCCTCGATCAGCCCGTCGCGAGCGGCATCCGGGTCGTTGGAGGCCCGGATCAGTTTGATCACCGCGTCGAGGTTGTCGAGCGCGATCAGCAGACCCTCGAGGATGTGCGCCCGTGCCTCCGCCCGCCGCAGTTCGTACTGGGTCCGGCGGGTGACGACCTCGCGCTGGTGATCCACGTAGTGGTGGATCAGCTGGCGCAGGCTGAGCGTCTTCGGGACGCCGTCGACCAGGGCCACCATGTTGGCGCCGAAGGTCGTCTGCATCGCGGTTTTCTTGTAGAGGTTGTTGAGCACGACTTTGGCCGGTGGGCCGCCGCGCTTCAGCTCGATCACCAGCCGCATCCCGGAGCGGTCGGACTCGTCGCGCAGGTCGGAGATGCCCTCCAGTTTTTTGTCGCGGACGAGGTCGGCGATCTTGGTGATCAGGCCGCCTTCGCCGCCCTTCTTGACCATGAACGGCAGCTCGGTGACGACGATCGCCTCCTTGCCCCCCTTCAGCGGCTCGACGTGGGCGCGAGCGCGGACCTTGATGCTGCCGCGGCCCGACGCGTAGGCGTCGCGGATCCCCTCGCGGCTCATGATCCCGCCGCCGGGGAAGTCCGGGCCCTTGACGTGCTGCATCAGGCCCTCGAGGTCGATCTGCGGATCGTCGATGTAGGCGGCGACCGCGGCGGCGACCTCGCGCAGGTTGTGGGGCGGAATGTTGGTCGCCATCCCGACCGCGATCCCGGAGGTGCCGTTGACGAGAAGGTTGGGGAAACGCGCCGGTAGGACCAGCGGCTCCTGCGTCGACTCGTCGTAGTTCGGGCCGAAGTCGACGGTGTCGGCGTCGATGTCGCGCAGCAGCTCGGTCGCAAGACGGCCGAGGCGCGCCTCGGTGTACCGCATCGCGGCGGCGGGGTCGTCGTCGATCGAGCCGAAGTTGCCCTGACCGTCGACCAGCATGTAGCGCAGGGAGAAGTCCTGCGCCATCCGCACCAGGGTGTCGTAGATCGCCGAGTCGCCGTGCGGGTGGTACTTGCCCATTACCTCGCCGACGATGAAGGCGCACTTGCGGTAGGGCCGGGTCGGCTGCAGCCCGATGTCGTGCATCGCGTAGAGCACCCGGCGATGCACCGGCTTGAGCCCGTCGCGGACATCGGGCAGGGCCCGGCCGACGATCACGCTCATCGCGTAGTCGAGGTAGGACGAGCGCATCTCCTTCTCGAGCTCGCGCTCTTCGATCCGGCCTCCGGTGAGCACGTTGGCGTCAGACATCGAGGAAGCGCACCTCTTTCGCGTGCGACTCGATGAAGTCCCGTCGCGGAGCCACCTGGTCGCCCATCAGCATCGAGAAGATCTGGTCGGCGGCGGTCGCGTCTTCGAGCGTCACCCGAGCCAGGGTGCGGCTGGCCGGGTCCATCGTCGTCTCTCGCAGCTGCTCGGCGTTCATCTCGCCGAGCCCCTTGAAGCGGGTCAGTTGCACGCCTTTGCGGGCCAGCTCCAGCACCGCCCCGCGCAGCGCCTGGAAGGAGAGCGCGGCGTTGTGGCGACCGTCGTAGAGGACTTCGAACGGCGGCCTCCCAACCTGCTTCAGCAGCGCCTCGTGCACCTCGACGAACTTGCGATAGTCGTGATGGCTGAACAGCTCAGCTGGGAAGCGGTGAGTTCTGGCCAACCCGCTGCGCCGCTCGATCGCCTTGACGACGAGCAGGTCGGCGCTCTGATCGAGCACCTCGGTTTCGAACGGCTCGTCCTCCGGCGCCTCCTTGCTCAGCAGCTTGGCCGCTGCGTCGACCGAGGTGACACCTTCGTCCAGGAGGTTCGACTCCTCGAGGAAGCGGACCGCCTCGTGGCCGAACTCGGCCTGCAGCGAGGAGCTCCAGCCCTCGTACTCCTTCGATCGCCGCACGTACCCCTGCCAGCGGCTCGAGGTCAGCTTCGTCTTCTTGCCATTGGCGTCGATCAGCTCGAAGTCTTCGAGTTTGTCGCGCAGCAGCAGCTCCTCGAGTTCGGACTCACGCTCCAGATAGGTCTCCTGGTTTCCCTGTTTGACCCGGTAGAGCGGCGGTTTCGCGATGTAGACGAAGCCGGCGTCGATCAGCTCCGGCATCTGCCGGTAGAGGAAGGTGAGGACCAGGGTGCGGATGTGGGCGCCGTCGACGTCGGCGTCGGTCGCCATCACGATCTTGTGATACCTGGCGTCCTCGAGGTTGAACTCGTCGTGGACGCCGGTGCCGATCGCGGTGATCAGCGCCTGGATCTCGTTGTTGGCCAGCACCTTGTCGATCCGGCTCTTCTCGACGTTGATGATCTTGCCGCGCAGCGGCAGCACCGCCTGGGTGTTGCGGTCGCGGGCCTGCTTCGCCGAGCCGCCGGCGGAGTCACCCTCGACCACGAAGATCTCGGCCAGGCTCGGATCCTTGACCGTGCAATCGGCGAGCTTGCCGGGCAGGGTCGAGTTCTCCAGCGCCGACTTGCGCCGGGTCAGGTCGCGGGCCTTGCGGGCCGCGTCGCGGGCGCGCGAGGCGTCGATCGCCTTGCTGATCACCCGTCGGGCGTCACCGGGGTTCTCCTCGAAGTACTCGGCCAGCTTGCGGTTGACGGTCTCCTCGACCAGGCCTTTGATCGGCGGGTTGCCGAGTTTGGTCTTGGTCTGGCCCTCGAACTGCGGGTCGTGCAGCTTGACCGAGATCACCGCGGTGAGACCCTCGCGCACGTCCTCGCCGGCGAGGTTGTCGTCTTTCTCTTTCAGCAGGCCTTTGCTGCGCGCGTAGGCGTTGAGGGTCCGGGTCAGCGCCGCTCGGAAGCCGGAGAGGTGGGTGCCGCCCTCGTGGGTGTTGATGTTGTTGGCGAAGCTGAAGATCGACTCCTGGTAGGAGCTGTTCCACTGCATCGCCAGCTCGACTTCGCCGGCCTCCTCGCTGCCTTCGAAGTAGATGACCTTGCGGTGCAGCTCGTCCTTGTTCTCGTTCAGGTAGCGAACGAAGTCCTCGATGCCGCCGTCGTATTTGAAGGTGACGCTGTTGGTGGCGCCGCGCTCGTCGACCAGTTCGATCTTCAGGCCGCGGGTGAGGAACGCGGTCTCGCGCAGGCGCTCAGCCAGGGTCTGGAAGTCGAACTCGATCTCCTCGAAGATTTCGAGGTCGGGCAGGAAGGTGATCTGGGTGCCGTGCTCTTTGGTCTTCTCGCCCTTGGTCAGGTCGCCCTGCGGTTTGCCGCGCTCGTAGTCCTGGGACCAGACGAAGTCGTCGCGGCTGATCTGCAGGTGCAGCCGCTCGGAGAGCGCGTTGACGACCGAGACCCCCACCCCGTGCAGCCCGCCGGAGACCTTGTAGCCGCCGCCGTCCCCGAACTTGCCGCCAGCGTGAAGGACGGTGAGCACGACCTCTGCCGCGGGCCGCCCCTCCTTCTCCATCGTCTCGACCGGGATGCCGCGGCCGTTGTCCTCGACCGTGCAGGAGTTGTCCGGGTGCAGGACGACGCGAACGCTGTCGCAGTGACCGGCCAGGGCCTCGTCGACGGAGTTGTCGACCACCTCGTAGACGAGGTGGTGAAGCCCTCGCGGCCCGGTGGAGCCGATGTACATGCCGGGGCGTTTGCGTACCGCTTCGAGCCCCTCGAGGACGGTGATGTCCTTGGCGCCGTAGCTGTCGCCGCTGGCTTTTTTGTCAGGCAAAGAGTCCCTTCCGGTTTGACACAAGCATCAGAGAACACACAGAAAGCCCCGACGCCCGGAGACTCGCTCCACGGTTGGTCGGGGCGGAAATGCGAGTTGCCATAAGAATACCAGTTCGGCCGCTCGGACCCGCTGTCGGGAAGAAGAGTTTTCCCTGCAAATCGTGGAAAAAGTGTGACTAAAAACGATCTGAGTTGACGCGGAATCGCAAAGCTTTGGGAGCGCGGTCGCCAAGCTCCTCTCGGAGCTTCTCCAACAGGGTCGCCTGCATTAGGTCCAGCTCCTGCGCCCAGACCGCGTCGGCGCACTCGATGGTGAGGGTTCCAGCGCGCTCCGCAGACGGTTGGGCGACGGCAGCCAAGCGCTCTCCGACCGCTGCCGACCACGCCGTTTGGATCGCGGCAAGCGGCGTCTGCGGAGCAGCTCTTCGCAGCGCGGCCTGAAACGCATTGGCGGCGGGGCGGGGCGCTCTCCGGCGAGTCATGCGGCGGCGCTTTCTGTCTGCGGCGGCGGCATGCGCACAACCGACCGGCGCGCCGGCTTCGGGACCGACTCCTCGTCGGCGGCGGTGATCAGCACCTGACCGCCATCGCCGAGGCGGGCGACCAGAAGGTCGCGGCGGCTGGGGTCGAGCTCGCTCATTACGTCGTCGAGCAGCAGCAGAGGGGTCACCTGCCGCGCCTCGAGCAGCGCGGCGCGCTCGGCGAAGAGGAGAGCGAGCAGGGACGCGCGCTGCTGCCCCTGCGACCCGAAGCGGCGCAGTGAGCGACCGGCGGTCAGCAGCTTCAGCTCATCGAGGTGGGGACCCCAGGAGCTGCGACCGAGGCGGATGTCCTGATCGCGGCGCTCCTCCAGCCCGGCCCGGATCTCCTCTGCGCTGCCCGCGGCGCGAGGCGCGTACTCGAGCGCTCCGTCCTCCAGCCCGAGCTCGGTCGCGGTTGCGGCGAATGGGCCGGAGAGCTCGGCAACCGCCTCGGTCCGCGCTTCGACCAAGGGCGCCGCGGCGTCGGCGAGGCCGGCGTCCCAGATCCGCAGGTCGTCCGGGGACCCGTACCCGGCGCTGAGGCGCGAGAGCAGCGCGTTGCGCTGGGCGATCGCCTGGCCGTAACGCTTGCGCAACTCCGCCCGTGCCGGCCAACGGGCGGCGATGAAGCCGTCGAGGTGGGCGCGGCGCTCGGCCGGCGGTCCCTTGACCAGCGTCAGGCGGTCAGGGGCGAAGACCGCGACCGGCGGTCGATGGCGGGCGATCGTCGCCGGCGATGCGGCTTCGCCGTCGAGCAGGTGGCGCCGGCCTTCGCTGCGGCTGACCGAGGCGAGCAGCTTGTGTTCGATCCCGTCCTCGTCGCGGATCGTCGCTTCGGCGCGAGCGAGCGAGCCGCCGAAGGGGATCAGGTCGCGGCGGTCGGAGGTGCGAAACGAGCGGCCGGTGAGGGCGAAGTAGAGCGCCTCGACCAGGTTCGTCTTGCCGGTGCCGTTGGGGCCGATGACGCTGATAATCCCCGGCCCCAGCTCGACCCTGACCCGGTCGAGGCTGCGCAGCGGCTTCGCCTCGATCGCGGTGACGAGCACGGCGCGCTCACCTGCCCGGCGCCGTCACAGCTACACGTTGAGGCGGATCGGCATCACCAGGTAACGGAAGTCGTCGCCCTCCACCGGCTCCAGCAGGCCCGGACGCAGTGGTGAGATCAACCGCAGCATCACCTCGTCGCCGGCGACGCTTTCGATTCCCTCCTTGAGGAACTCGGGGTTGAAGCCGATCTCCAGCGACTCCCCCTCGAAGGCGGCGGGCATCGTCTCCCGCGCGTCGCCCACGTCCGGCGTCTCCGCCGCCACCGTCAGCTCCCCCGACTCGAAGGAGAGACGCAGCGGCGCGTTGCGCTGGGCGAGCTGACTGACCCGGCGGGTGACGTCGAGGAAGTCCGAGCGCGGCAGCCGCACGTCGTGCTCGAAGGACTCCGGCAGGAGCTGTCGAAAGTTGGGGAACTGCCCGTCGATCAGCCGCGTAGACAGGAGGATCGACCCTGCCACGAAAACTGCCTGGTTGGTGAGCAGTGAGATCGTCGCCTCGCCTGCTCCCTCGGCGGAGAGGATCCGCGCCAGCTCGCGAAGGGCCCGGGCCGGGATGTTGGCCTCGAGCTCGCCGCCGAGCTCCGCCTCGAGCTCGGTTCGTTTCACCGCCAGCCGGTAGGAATCGGTGGCGACCATCGTCATCTCGCGGCCGCTGGCAGTGACGAAGACGCCGGTCAGCACCGGGCGCATGTCGTCGCGCGAGGCGGCGCGGGCGACCAGGTCGATGCTCTCTTCGAGCGCCGCGGCCGGGATCCTCAGTCCGGGCTCGGCCTCGGGCTGCGGCAGTTTCGGGAAGTCCTCGACCGGCAGCACCCGCAGGTGGAAGCTGGAACCGCCGCTGCGAATCTCGACGTCCTGCTCCGCCGCGCGCAGCTCGATCTCGACGCTCGGGTCGGGCAGGGAGCGGGCGACCTCGGCAAAGAGGCGGCCGGGAAGAAGAACCGAGCCGGCGTTCTCGACACTGGCCTCGAGGGTGGTCTCCAGGCCGAGGTCGAGGTCGGTGGCGGCGAGGGTGACGCGACCGTCCTCGGCATTGAGGAGGACGCCCGAGAGCGCCTGGGTGGCGGCGCGGGTGGAAACAGCTCTGGAGACGATCGAGAGCTTGGAGACGAGGTCTTCGCGTTTAGTGGTGAGCTTCAAGTCAGTCTGCCTCGGATTCTTGCCTTCTTGAGTTGAGTTAGGAGTTGTGGAGAAAAGCTGTTTCGCGGGGAATTCGGCGTGCCACTGGGATTTGCGGGGTGTGGATAGGCCTGTGGGAGGCTGGGGATTCTTGCAGCGCCGGCGGTTGTCAGCGCTCCTCGGCCACAGGGTTGTGGATAGCTCCGCGCAACTCCCGCACCTTGTCAGCTAGATCGCTGTCCTCGTCGAGCCTGGCTTCGACCCGCCGCAGGGAGTTGATCACAGTGGTGTGATCGCGGCCGCCGTAGAGGCGGCCGATCTGCGGCAGGGAGAGATCGGTGAGGTCGCGGGTGAGGAAGATTGCCACCTGCCGAGCGCGTAGCGGGGTCGCCGCGCGGCTGGAGCCGATCAGCTCGGCGCGGGAGACCCCAAAGCCTTCGGCGACTCGCTGCTGGATCTCCTCGACCGAGGTCGGCTGCGAGGGGCGGTGGCGAGGGACGACTTCGGCGATCAGCTCGGAGCTGAGCGGCTTGGCCATCAGCGAGGCGTGGGCGAGAACCCGGGTCAGGGCCCCACGCAGTTGGCGCACGTTGGCGTCGATCCGGTTGGCAAGCTCGGTGAGCGCCTCGGAGTCGACGATCTCGACCCCAGCCTCGGCAACCAGGTGGCGGAGAACGGTGAGGCGGGTGGCGAGGTTGGGTGGCTCGACCGCGACGGTCAGGCCCCACTCGAAGCGATCGCGCAGGCGCGAGGCGAGCGTCGAGAGCTCGCTGGGGATGCGGTCGGCCGAGAGCACCAGCTGGCTGCCCGACTCGTACAGGGCGTTGAAGGTGTGGAAGAACTCCTCCTCGGTCGCCGGCTTGCCCTGCAGGAACTGGACGTCGTCGATGAGGAGGACGTCGATATCGCGGTAGCGGGCCTTGAAGGCCTCGGCGCCGGAGGATTTGAGCGCGGCGACGAACTCGTTGGTGAAGCCCTCGGCGGTCGTGTAGCGGACGCTGAGACCGGGTGCGTTATCGCGCAAGTAGTTGGCGATCGCCGCCAGCAAGTGGGTCTTACCCAGACCCGGAGGTCCGTGCAGGAAGAGGGGGTTGTAAGCCTCTGAGGGTGCCTCGGCGACCGCGAGGGCAGCGCCATGGGCGAGGCGGTTGCCGGGGCCGATCACGAAGCGCTCGAAGGTGTAGCTGGGATTCAGCTCGACGTCGTTGGCGCCGCCGCCCGCTGGCTCCAGGTCGGCGAAGCTGACCCGCTCCAGGCTCGTGCCGGTGTCGCGCAAAGCTTCGGCGATCAGCGAGGTGTAGCGCCGCTCGCTCCAGGCGCGGACGCTCTCCGGTGCGGTCAGGAAGAGGGTGTCGCCCTCGCAACCGACGACTTCGATCGGCTCGAGCCAGAGCCGGTAGGTGGACTCCGGGACCGACGATTTCAGGCGCTCGCGGGTCGCCCGCCAGAGGGCGTCGAGGTCGTGTGGAGGGGAGTCGTCGGGCACCGGCCGCGCGACCATAGCGCCGTGCCTGAGCACCTAGCCTGGGCGCCTCGCAAATGCCGCAGAAAAGATTTTCGGGCTCGTCCCTATACTTCCGCCGGCAATGAAGCGCACCTACCAGCCAAAGAAGCGGAAGCGAGCGAAGACCCACGGTTTCCGCGCCCGGATGAGCACCCGAGGCGGGCGCGCGATCCTCAAGCGGCGCCGGCGTAAAGGGCGCAAGCGCCTCACGCCTTAGGCGATGGCGCCCAAACGACGGCGCCTTTCTCGTAGCGGCGAGTTCGACCGCGTCTATCGCGACGGCTCCTCGCATGCGACGAGGTACCTGGTGCTCTACCAGTTCCCCCGCAAGGACGAGGAGCGCGAGGAAGTCCGGCTCGGCGTCTCGGTCAACCGCAAGGTCGGCGGCGCGGTCGAGCGCAACAAGGTGAAGCGGACCCTGCGCGAGGCCTTCTGGAGCATCGCCGACGATCTGCCGCCGCGGCACGACTTCGTGATCGTCGCCAGGGCGGAGATCAAGGACCTGATCGAGCAGAAGGGAATGGCCGGTGTCGCCGCCAACCTCGAAGAGGCGCTGGCGGGGGGCCGTTCCACGTGAAACGCGTCTTCCTCGCCCCGGTTCGGGGCTACCAGCGGTGGGTCTCACCCCGTCTACCGCGCCGCTGCCGCTACGAGCCGACCTGCTCCGCCTACACCGTGGAAGCGGTCGAACGCTTCGGCGTGATTCGCGGATTTCTCCTCGCTGGATGGCGGATTCTGCGCTGCAACCCCTTCAGTCACGGCGGCTTCGACCCCATCCCCGATAGATTCACGCTCCGCACCGGCCCGGTCCACCCCGCCGAGTGGCACAAGACTCACTGACGATGCTCGTTACCGCCAACATCCTCCAGCCGCTGATCGACGTCGCGAACGCGGTCCTGAAGTTCTTCCACGACAGCGCCGGCCTCAGCTGGGGGATGTCGATCATCGCGTTGACGGTCTGCACCCGCGCCGTCCTCCTGCCCCTCACCTACAAACAGCTGAAAGGGATGCGCGCTCTGCAAGCCCTGCAGCCGCAGATGAAGGAGCTGCAGGAGAAATACAAGAACGACAAACAGCGCTTGCAGCAGGAAATGATGCGCTTCTACAAAGAGAACAAAGTCAACCCGTTGGCTTCCTGCTTGCCCCTTCTCGCGCAGCTGCCGGTCTTCATCACGCTCTTCTTCGTGCTCAAACACGAGCTGCCGCCGGACATGGGATGCCCCGAGGCGGGCCACTGCGCCGCCTACGGAGCCGAATTCTTCTTCATCAACGACCTCACCGCGAAGGCGACCGGGGGCGAATTGATCACCCTGATCGTCCTCTACGTCGGCACCCAGCTGGTCTCCAGCATGGTGATGATGGTCACCGCCGATAAAAGCCAGCGGAACCTGATGATGCTGCTCCCCTTCATCTTCGTTCCCTTCATCCTCAGCTTTCCTGCCGGCTTGATCCTCTACTGGATCACCACCAATGTCTGGACCATCGGCCAGCAGCTGGCGATCCAGCGGATCGTGCCGCCGCCGGTAACCGCGACCCCCGAAGGGGCCGCCGCGGTGCAGGCGGCCAAACCACCGCCACCGCCACCGCGCAAGAAGAAGCGCCGCCGCTAGTCGCGAGTCAGCCCTTGGGGCGCTTCTTGGCGATTCCGGGGTTGCGGGGGAGGTTTGCGGGGGTTGGCCCCGTCTTGCGGATCATGTGCAGATGGCGGTGCTCGGAGCCGGCGCGGTTGCCTACATCGAGGATTTGCTCGGGGTCCATGGCCAGGGACTCGGCGGCATTCTCGAGCTGGCGCTCCTCGTCCTCGTCGCGCTTGCCCTTCCAGGCGACCAGGACTCCATTTGGCTTCAGAAGTGGGGATGCGAGCTCGGCGAGGGTTGAAAGACGCCCCACCGCTCGGGCGGTCACGGCGTCGTAGGCCTCGCGCCCGTCCGCCGCAGCCAGGTCCTCCGAGCGGGTGTTGAGGACCCTGGCGTTGGGGATCTCGGCCGCGGCGATCGCGGCGCGCATGAACTCGCACTTGCGGCCGACCGACTCGACCAGGTCGATCTGCGCATCGGGAAGGGCGACCGCCAAGACCAGTCCTGGGAAGCCCGCCCCGGCGCCGACATCGGCAATCCGCCCTGCCCCGCTCAGGCCGGGAATCTCCAGCCCCGTAAGGCTGTCGACGACGTGCACCTGCCAGGCGCGCGCGTCGACCACGGAGCTGACCGAAGCCCTCTCCTCGGCGAGCAGCGTGAGGACCGTCTCCAACTTTGCGCGCGCGGCGCCGTCCAGGCTCGAAGCCGGATCGGCGGTCACTCCGGCAGCAGCGGCGCGACGATCACGCAGCGATTGGGCTCGTCGCCCTCGCTGTAGGTCTCGATACCCGAGCGCTCTTTCAGCCGTTCGTGGATGACGCGCCTTTCCTGGGCGCTCATCGGGTCCATCTCGATCACGCTCTTGTTGGCGAGCGCTTGCTCGGCGGCGCGGTCGGCGCGCCCCTCGAGGGTCTCCCGGCGGCGAGCCCGGTAGCCGGCTGCGTCGACGATCACCCGCTTGCGGTCGCGCAGACCGCGGAAGGCGGCCTGGTAGCAGAGCAGCTGCAGCGCGTCGATCGTCTGCCCCCGTTTGCCGATCAGGAGGCCGTAGTCGTCCTCCCCCTCGATCGTCAGCAGGATCCGCTCGTCGTCCTCCTCGACCACGACCTCGCCGTCGAGGTCGAGCTCATCGAGCACTCCCTCGATCAGCTCCTGGGCGCGCTCGGTGGGGTCATCGGGCCAGTCGTAGCTCTCGGACACGGGCAGGAGGCTATCCGACCGCTTGGAAACGCGCCGGGAGTGCACGCTCTAGGCTGGACTCCTGATGGGCAAGGTCTATGCCGTGGCGAACCAGAAGGGCGGCGTCGGGAAGACGACGACCGCCGTCAACCTCGCTTCCTGCGCCGCGGCGGAGGGCAATCAGACGCTGCTCGTCGACCTCGATCCCCAGTGCAACGCGACCGTGGCGCTGGGCGCCGATCGCGACCTGCACCCCTCTTCATACGACTGCCTCACCGGCGATACCTCGGTCGCCGAGGCGGCCCGCCCCGCCGGCCCGGACAACCTCTGGCTCGTGCCTGCCAGCCGTGACCTCGCCGGCGCTGCGGTCGAGCTGCCGCGAATCCAGGGGTCGGAGACGCGCCTGCGCGAGCGCCTGGGCCCGGTGCGCGAGCGCTTCGCCGTCGCCCTGCTCGATTGCCCGCCGGCGCTCGGGCCGGTCAGCGTCAACGCCCTGGTCGCCGCCGACCGCGTGATCGTCCCGGTGCAGGCCGAGTACCTGGCGCTCGAGGGCCTGGTCCAGTTCTTGGAAACGCTTGGCTTGATCAGGCGGGAGCTGAACCCTCAACTCGAGGTTTCGGGTTTGCTGATCACCATGCACGACGAGCGCACCCGCCTCGCCCAGGACGTCGAGGCCGAGCTGCGCGACCATTTCGACGCGATGGTCTTCGAGACGGTGATCCCGCGGAGCGTTCGAGTCGCCGAGTCGCCGAGTTATGGTCTGCCCGTGACCGAGCACGCGCCCTCGTCCCACGGTGCCGTCGCCTACCGCGCTCTCGCCAAGGAGCTGGCGAACCGTGGCTAGCACCCGCCGCGGGATCGGCCGCGGCCTCTCGGCGATCCTGCCCGAAACCGAGGTCACCGCGGCCGGAGAGCTGCGCGAGTTGCCGGTCGAGCTGATCAAGCCAAACCCCTCGCAGCCGCGAACCAACTTCGAGCCCGAAGCGCTGGCGGCCCTCGCCGCCTCGATCGAGGCCAGCGGCGTCGTCCAGCCATTGCTCGTCCGCCCCCTCCCCGACGGCAGCTACGAGCTGGTTGCTGGCGAGCGGCGCTGGCGAGCGGCGCAGCAGGCGGGGCTGGAGAAAGTGCCGGCGGTGGTCCGCGACCAGGCCGAAGCCGAGCGGTTGCAGGCGGCGCTGATCGAGAACATGGTCCGCGAGGACCTCAACCCGGTCGAGGAGGCGAAGGCCTGTGCGGCGCTGGTGGAGGAGCTGGGCCTGACCAAAGAGGAGCTGGCGAGGCGCGTCGGCCGCAGCCGCCCCGCCGTCTCCAACCTGATCCGCCTGCTCGAGCTCCCCGACGAGGCGCTTGGCTTGCTCGAGTCCGGCGACCTCAGCGAGGGCCACGGCAAGGCCCTGCTCGGTGCCCGCGGCAACGATGTGCGACGCCGGCTCGCCCGCGACGCCGCCCGCGGCGGCTGGTCGGTGCGCGAAACCGAGGAGAGGGTTAGGCTGGCTGGCCAGCCAAAAGCTAGGCCGAGGCGCGCTCCGGCCGACCCCGACGCCCAGGCGGCCCTCCGCGACGCCGCCGAGGCGCTGGAGGAAGCCCTCGGCTACGAGGTCACCGCCCGCGCCAAAGGCGACGCCATCGTCGCCGAGCTCCGCTTCGACGACGTTCGCGAGGCCCACGCGCTCGCCCGCCGCCTGCGCAAACGCGGCTCCTGACCGCTCCGCGTCCCGTCGCTATCATCGCCGTCCGCGGGCGATTAGCTCAGTTGGTTAGAGCGCGTCTCTGATAAGGACGAGGTCCCTGGTTCGAATCCAGGATCGCCCATATGTCTCCCCGGGTGGGACGCCCCGGGAGCGGGTAGGAGCCCGACCTATACTTCGGCTTTCAACCACGGTCGGGAGCTCCTTTTGCAGCAGATGCAGATCTACGGCGTCAGTTTCGACATGGTCGGCAAGCAGCCGATCGTGTTGCTGAAGACCGTGGACGGGAACCGCTTTCTGCCGATCTGGATCGGCCACCCGGAGGCGGCGGCGATCCTGATGAAGCTGCAGGGGGCGACGACGCCGCGGCCGATGACCCACGACCTGCTCTCCGACATGCTCGAGAACCTCGACGCGAAGTGCGAGCGGGTCGCCGTCACCGAGCTGCGCGACAACACCTTCTACGCCTCGATCACCGTCTCGATCAACGGCTCCGAGGTCGAGATCGACTCGCGGCCCTCCGACGCGCTGGCGCTGGCCGTCCGCGTCGCGGCGCCGATCTTCGCGGCCGAGGAGGTGATCGAGGAGTCGGCGATCGAGTTCGAGCACGAGGTAGAGGACACCGAGGAGGTCGTCGACAAATTCAAAGAGTTCCTCGACGAGGTCACTCCGGAAGATTTTGCGCAGGGGGACTCTTAAGCCGTAGCCGGCTTCAGTGCCAGGTCGAGGATCCGCTCGACCAACTGCTCGAAGGAGAGACCGGCCGCCTCGGCGGCCTGGGGGAGGAGGCTGGTGTCGGTCAGGCCGGGGATCGCGTTGGCCTCCAGCAGGCGGGGACCGTCGCTGCCGAGGATCAGGTCGATGCGGGCGAAGCCGGTGCAGCCGAGGGCGCGGTAGGTGGCGAGCGCCGCCTCTGTGACCTCGCGCTCCTCCTCGGGGGCCAGCTCGGCCGGGCAGGCGAAGCGGGTGCGGCCGATCTCGTAGCGGGCCTCGAAGTCGTAGCGGTCGCCCTCGAGCAGGATCGCCTCGACCACCGGCAGCGGCTCGTCGCCGAGCACGCTGACCGCCAGCTCGCGGCCGTCGACGAAGCTCTCGACCAGGACCCGGTCGTCGTAGCTGAAGGCCGAGACCAGGGCCTGGGGGACCTCGCTCGCCGCGGCGGCGAACTTGACTCCCAGCGAGGAGCCACCGCGGCTTGGCTTGACGACGAGCGGGAAGCCGAGCGTCTCCTCCAGGCGGCCGAGTGCGTCGGCGGCGCCGAACTCGCGGAAGGCGGTCTGGTTGAAGGCGAACCACTCGGGGGTGGGGAGGCCGGCCTCCTCGATCGCGTCCTTGGCCTGGACCTTGTCCATGCAGCGGGCGCAGGCCGCGGCGCCGGGGCCGGTGAAGGGGATGCCGAGGATCTCCAGCAGCTCCTGCACGGTGCCGTCCTCGCCGCCGACCCCGTGCATGGCGACGAAGGCGACCTCGGGCCGCTCGGCGCTCAGCCGCTTGACCAGGTCGGAACCGACGTCGATCGGCAGCACCTCGTGGCCGAGCCGCTCGAGCGCGTCCTCGACCCGCGCCCCCGAGCGCAGCGAGACGCCGCGCTCCAGCGAGCGGCCGCCTTTGAGGACCGCGACCTTCATCCCGCCTCGCCCGCTTTGCGGAAGGGCAGCACGTTCGGCGCCGACTCCTGCTCGGGCTCAGGCGACCGCTGCTCGCCGGTCAGCGTTCCGTAGAGCTCGACCTGCTCGGCGATCACCTTGCCGATCCGCCGCACGCCCTCGCGGATCTCGTCCTCGTTGACGCCGGAGAAGTTGAGCCGCATCGAGTGGCTGCCGCGGCCGTCGATGTAGGCGGCCTGGCCGGGGACGAAGGCGACGTCGGCACGCAGGGCCTTGGCCAGCAGGTCGCTGGTGTCGATGTAGTCGGGCAGCGTCGCCCAGATGAAGAGGCCGCCTTCGGGCTCGGTCCAGGTCGCCTCGGCGGGGAAGTGGGTGCGCAGCGCCTCGACCATCGTGTCGCGGCGGGCGCGGTAGATCTCGACCAGGTCGTCGATGTAGCGCTGCCAGCGCCGTTCGGCGAAGTACTCGCGGACGAAGTACTGGGTCAGGGTCGAGGTGCAGAGGTCGGCGGCCTGCTTGCCGAGGACGATCTTCTCCATCACCGGCGGCGGTGCCACCGCCCAGCCGAGGCGGATCCCGGGGGAGAGGATCTTCGAGAAGGTGCCGAGGTAGATGACGAAGTCGCCACCGTCGAGCTGGTAGAGCGGCGGCATCGGCTCACCGCCGTAGCGCAGCAGCCCGTAGGGGTTGTCCTCGACGACCAGCAGCTCGTTGGCGCGGGCCAGCTCAACCAGGCGGTGGCGGCGTTCCAGGGACATCGTCACCCCGGCCGGGTTCTGGAAGCTCGGCACCGAGTAGATGAACTTCGGCCGCTTGCCTTCTCCGCGCAGCTCGCCGAGCAGCTGCTCCAGCACCTCGACCTTCATCCCGTCCTCGTCGCATTCGACCTGGACGATGTCGGCCTGGTAGCTGCAGAGGGTGGGAATCGCGCCCGGGTAGGTCGGCGCCTCGCAGATGACCACGTCGCCGGGATCGATCAGGGTCTTGCAGACGAGGTCGATCGCCTGCTGGCCGCCGGTGGTGACGATCACGTCGTCGGGGTCGGGCAGCATCCCCTCGGCGCCCATCACCTCGACGATGCAGTCCTTGGTCTCCTCGAAGCCCTCGGTCGGGCCGTACTGCAGCGCCTTGGCCGCCGACTCCTGGGCGATCCGGGTCATCTGCGCGGCGAAGCTCTGCGGCGGGAAGGTGGAGGTGTCCGGCAGGCCGCCGGCGAGCGAGATCACTTCCGGCCGAGCGGTGATCGCCATCAGGTCGCGCATCGCCGAGGAGCGCATCACCCCGGTCCGCTCGGCGAACAACCCGGCGTAGCGCTCGAGGTCTCGGCCGCTGGTGTGGGACCGCCGTCTGTGGGTCGGCTCGGGCACTTCGCTCATCCCGGAAGTGTGGCGGATCGACGCGCCGTGCCCGCGGTTGGTTAGGTTTTCGCACGTGGACCTTCTCAGCGACCTCGGAATCGGCATCGCAATCGGGATGCTCGCCGGCACCGCCGGCACCCACGGCTCGGCCCGTGGGCGGATGACGATCCTCGCCGCGGTGATCGGCCTCATCGCCGGCTTTCTGCTCGACGAGGCCCTTGGTGCTCTCGCCGCCGCAGTCGGCGGCGCGCTGGGCTGCATCGTGATCAGCGACCTGGTCTACGGCGCCAGCCGGCGCGAGGGAAGCGGCGGCGGCGCGCTGGCCTTCATCGTCGGCCTGGTGGCGCTGATCGTGATCGCGGCGGCGCTGCTGTATGCGCCGACGGTGATCGTGATCGTCCTGGCGCTCGGCTGGCTGGGGATCTCCCGCCACCGCCGCGCCCAGCGCAAACACGCCGGGCTCCGCGTCCTCCGTTAGCCGCCGAACAGCGCGCCTTCGGCGCAGGGCATGATTGGACCGATGCCGACCGGCAAGAAGCTCGTCCTCACCTACGTCGACTCGCTGCGCACCGACATGCTCGAACGCGCGGTCGAGGAGGGGCGGGCGCCGACCTTCGCGGCGCTGCTCGAGCGCGGGGTGCTGATCCCCGACTGCGTCTCCAGCTTCCCCTCGGTGACGCCGGTCGCCAGCGCCGAGATGGTCACCGGGGTCGGTGCCGACCGCCACTGGATCAGCGGCATGAACTGGTACCACCGGCTGGAGCGCCGCTACATCGAGTACGGCTCCTCGCTGGAGGCGACCCGGGCCTTCGGGGTCTTCCGCGCCCTCTACGACCTCGTCTACAACATGAACCTCGCCCACCTCAGCCCGGAGGTGGAGACGGTCTTCGAGAGCCTCGAAGACGCCGGCCAGCGCACCGCCTGCACGCCGTTCCTCATCTACCGCGGCCGGCAGCGGCACGAGGTCTCGCTGGAGGGACTGCTGCGGCGTGCGGTGGACGTCTCGAAACTGAAGTTCCACCACCACACCTGGGGTCCGACCGAGCTGTTCTACGGCGACCTCTACGCCAGCCGCGAGGTGCCGTGCAAATCGACTTCGATCCCGGGCAACCGTGACGGCTACGCCGCCTGCTGCGCCGGCGAGCTGCTGAGCGAGGACCTCTACGACTTCCTGCTCCTCTCGCTGCCCGACAACGACAACTACTCCCACCGCCACGGGCCGGAGGCGAGCGTCGAGTCGATCGCCAAGGCCGACGCAGCCTTCGCCAAGTTCGCCGAGCGGGCCGGCGGCCTCGACGAGTTCCTCGCCGGCCATGCGGTGATCCTGCTCGCCGACCACGCCCAGACCGACGTCCACCGCGGCCTGCCGCTGGCCGGGCTGCTGAGCGCCGAGTGGTCGGTGCTGCAGCCCTCCGAGGAGCGGCCGGAGCGGGCGCAGTTGGCGGTCAGCCCGACCGGCCGCGCGGCGCATGTGTACCTGCTGCCGGGCGAGGGCGAGCGGGCCGAGCCGCTCGAGGTGGCGGCGCGGCTGGGCGTGATCGAGGGCGTCGACCTGGTCTGCCGGCTGGAGGGAAGCGACGGGCTGCCTCTGCGCCGCGAGGGCCCGGGGATGCCGGCGCAGGGGGGCGAGTGGGCTGTGGTCGAGCGCGGTGACGCGGCGTTGCGCTTCCGTCCCGGCGCGGGGGTCGAGGACCTGCGCGGCGCCAGCTGGGAGGTCGAGGGTGACTTCGAGGCGCTGGAGGCGAGCGTCGAGGGCGGCCGGCTCCGCAGCGAGACGTATCCGGATCCCCTGGCCCGCGTCTGGTCGGCGCTGACCGCTCCGCACTCCGGCGACTTCGTCGTCTCCCTCGCCCCCGGGTTCGAGGCCGTCGATTGGGGCGGGGTCAGCCACGCCGGCGGCGGCAGCCACGGAGCGCTGCACGCGGGCGACTCCCTCGGCCCGCTGCTGTTCGTCGGCTGCGGCCCCGAGTCGGCGGGGGAGCGGGAGCAGTGGACGCTGCGCGACGTCGCCCCGGTGATCCGCGAGCACTTCGGAGCGGCGTGAGGGCGTCTGCCTTTCTCCTTGCCGCGGTCTTCCTAGTTCTGCTCGTGCAGCCGGCGGCTGCGGCGGAGCCCGAGAGAATCACCCGGGAGGAAGCGACCGCCGCGGCCGACCGCGACCCGAAGGTCCGCGAACAGGAACGCGAGCACGGCGAGCTCGCCTCGATAGCGACCCTGGACGAGGACGACGGCAACTGGGAGGTCGCCTACTTCGCCGACGGCGACGAGCTTGTGCTGGTCGTGGTCGACGAAAGCAGCGGCGAGGTCGAGGAGTCGTGGACCGGCTACCAGGTCTCCTGGAAGATGGCCCGCGGCTACTCCGGCGCCTTCGGCCACAAGCTCAACGCGCCCTACGTCTTCCTGCCGCTCTGCCTGATCTTCCTCATCGGCCTGGTCGACTGGCGACGGCTGCGCCGGATCGCCAACCTCGACCTCCTCGTCCTGCTCGGGTTCGGCGTCTCCCACTACTTCTTCAACCGGGCGGAGATCGGGGTCTCGGTCCCGCTCGTCTACCCGGTGCTGCTCTACCTGCTCGGCCGCTGCCTCTGGATCGGGTTGCGGGGGAGGGGGGAGGGTCTGCGACCGGTCTGGTCGGTCACCGTCCTGATCGTCGCCGCGCTCTTCCTGATGGGCTTCCGTGTCGGCCTCAACGTCGCCGACTCGGGCGCGATCGACGTCGGCTACGCGGGGGTGGTCGGCGCCGACCGGATCGCCCACGGGGAACAGCTCTACGACAACTTCCCCGACGACATCTCCAGCGGCGACACCTACGGCCCGGTCAACTACCTCGCCTACCTTCCCTTCGAGCGGATCTGGCCCTACTCGGGCGAGTGGGACGACCTCCCCGCCGCCCACGCCGCCTCGATCCTCTTCGACGTAGCCGTCTTCGCCCTACTCATCCTCATAGGGATGCGCATCCGCCCGGGACCCGAAGGCCAACGCCTCGCTGCCACCCTCGCCTTTGGCTGGGCTGCCTACCCGTATACCGCCTACGCACTCGAGTCCAACTCGAATGACTCACTCGTGGCGGCGCTCTTGCTGGCGACCCTGTTGTTGGTAGCTCGACCACTTGCACGCGGCGCGATGCTTGCTGTGACCACGTGGGCCAAGTTCGTGGCGGCTCCACTAACGCCCATGTACCTGACCTACAAACCCCGCCCGAGTTCGGCCGAGGGTGTCCGAGTACGACCCCGCACGCAGGACACCCTCGGCCGCCCAGCGCTGCTGTTCACCCTCGGTTTCCTCCTGGTGTCCGCTGTTGTTCTCCTCTGGCCCGCCCTCGACCCAGGCCTGAAGACGTTCTACGACCGCACCATCGCCAGCCAAGCCGGCCGCGACTCCCCCTTCAGCATCTGGGGCCAAACCTCGCTGGAACCGATCCGCGTCACGCTGCTGGTGGGTCTCGGCGCTTTGTCGATCGCTTTCGCGTTCGTTCCACGCGAGAAGTCACTCGTACAGCTGGCTGCCCTTTCAGCTGCGCTCGTAATCCTCTTGCAGCTGACCCTTCACCACTGGTTCTACCTCTACATCGTGTGGTTCTACCCGCTGCTTCTCATCGCACTGGCTGCATTACCTGCTCGAACGAGTCCGCCAGACCCCGCTCGTTCACATCCACGACCGCCCCCATCACCCAAACGTCCTCCTCCGCCGTCTCGAACCGGGTTGGCATCTGGGTGATCAGCGAGCGCAGGGCCTGCTCGGGCTTGACCCCGAGGACGCTGGTCCGCGAGCCGGTCATGCCGACGTCGGAGATGAAGGCGGTGCCGCCGGGGAGGACGCGGCCGTCGGCGGTGGGGACGTGGGTGTGGGTGCCGAGGACGGCGGCGACCCGGCCGTCGAGGTGCCAGCCCATCGCCACCTTCTCGCTCGTCACTTCGGCGTGGAAGTCGACGATCACGGCGTCCTGCTCGTGGTGGCTGAGGATCGAGTCGACCGTGTCGAAGGGGGAGCGGGCGACGCGCAGGCCGACGCCGCCGCTGAGGTTGATCACCCGCACCTGCATGCCGCCGACCTCGACCACGGTGTGGCCGCGACCGGGGTTCGCCTGCGGGTAGTTGGCCGGGCGGATGACCCGCTCCTCGGTATCGAGGAAGTCGTAGGCCTCGCGATGGCGGTAGACGTGGTTGCCGCTGGTGATCACCCCGGCGCCCGCATCGAACATGTCGTTGGCGGTGCGTTGGGTGATTCCCATGCCGCCGGCCGAGTTCTCGCCGTTGACGATCACCAGGTCAGGTTCGTGCTGCTCGCGCAGCGCCGGCATCACCTCGCGCAGGCCCTGTCGCCCGGGGCTGCCGACCACGTCGCCGATGAAGAGAACCCGCATGGTGCCCCGACCCTATCTGCGAGATTGAGCCCAATGGCCGATTCGGCGAAGGCGGCAGCGATCTTGGCGCTCGCCCTGGAGTACCCCTACGCGACGCCCGATCGCTCCTACCTCTACCGCGACGGCGAGGCGAGGGAGCTGCCGGCGGAGGCCCCCGATCTCAGCGACCGCACGCCGTTGATCGCCTACGGGGCCAACGCCGCGCCCGAGGCGCTCGGCCGCAAGCTGACCCAGCTGCCGGGTGTCGAGATGCCGGTGATGCAGTTCGGGCTGGAGGGCTTCGACGTCGCCTACTCGGCGCACGTCTCCCCCTACGGGGCGGTGCCGGCGACGCTGGCCGAGAGCCCAGGCGCGGTCGCCCCGGTCTTCCTCCTCCATCCGACCGCCGAGCAACTGGCGCTGCTGACCGCGACCGAGCCGAACTACGACCTGGTCGAGATCGGCGGCGCGGCGGTCTACCGCAGCAAGCACGGCTGCTTGGAGCTCGACGGCTCCCCGGTCGCCCTTGCCGCTGTTCGCTCGGCGGGGAGGACCCTGACCGAGCTCGACGAGCCGGCGGTTCTCGAGCGGGTTCGCGCGCACCTGCGGCCGGAGCTGTCGCTGCGGGAGTTCGTCCTCGACTGCGTCGAGCGCGGCGGGATCAAACCGCTGAGAATCGGCGCAGGGCCAGCCGGGCGATGACGCCGTAGGCGACGAAGAGGACCGCCAGGTGCAGCAGCGGCCCCCCGATCCCGGGCCCGGCTTGGTCGAGCGCGGCGGTGATCGCTTCCAATGACGGCTTGAAGGGGAAGAGCGCGGTCAGGTAGCGGATCGCGTCGAAGACGCCGGTGCCGACCGCGCCCGAGGGGACGAGCGAGAGGAAGGCGATCGGCAGGGTGACCATGAAGGCGAGCAGCGAGACCGCGCGCACCTCACGCGCCGCCGCGCCGAGCGCCGCCCCGGCCGCGCCGAGCGCCGCGCCGGAGACGACGATTGCGATCAGCCAGAGCCAGACCCGACCCCAGTCGAGCGGCACGAAGAACGCCATCCCGAGCAGCATCAGCAACGTCACCAGCAGGCCGACGACCACCCCCAGCAGCACCTTCTCGCCGAGCAGGCCGGTGTTGGAGACGAGCCCGCGGGTGAGGCGCGGGAAGGCGTTCTCCTCGCGCTCGAGCGCCAGCGAGCCGGCGACCAGCAGGACGACGACGAAGGCCAGGGTGAGCGTCGCGGCGACCCCGATCGCGAAGATTTCCAGTGGCGGGCTCTCGCCGCCGACCACCACCTTGTCGACCTCGATCGGTTGCGCCAGCCGGTCGATCAGCGGTTTGGCGACGTCGAGGTTGTCGCGCGCCTGCGAGGCGAACTCGGTCACTTCCTCCAATGCCGGGCGCAGCGCCGGCGGCAGCGCCGGCGTCACCTGTTCGAGGATCCGGGCGCTGGTCCGCAGCCCGAGAATCGGGATCGATTCGCCCAGGACCTCGAACTCGCCGCCGTTGACGATCAGCCCCAGGTAGCGGCCGCCTTCGTTGCCGATCCGCCGCGCGATCCGCAGGTTCGCTTCGGCCAGCAGGGTGGTGATCCGGTCATCGACCAGTTCCGCCTTGACCGCGTTTTCCTCGTTGACCAGGACTTCGACTTCGGGCACGCCGGGGGTCAGGGTCGAGAGCGAGTTGATCCGGTTGACCAGGTTGGCGGGGAGGATCAGCGCCGCCAGCACATCGCCCGATTCGACCACCTCCATCGCTTCCTCGCGGTCGTCGACGAAGACGCATTCGACCCGCTCGCAGATCTGCTCTTTGACGTTCGCCTTCGGCAGCTCTTCGCCGCCGACGTTGATTCGGGAGTCCACCGGCACTTCGTTGAGGAAGGCGACCCGCGGGTCGCCCGGATCGCGCGAGACCGCGAAGCCGACCAGGACCGCGATCAGGATCGGGTAGACGACCAGCAGTACCGCCTGCAGCGGCGAGCGGCGCAGGATCTGCAGGTCCTTGAGCAGCAGCCAGCGCACGCCGCGCATCAGTGACCCCGGTGCTGCAGGTAGGCGACGAAGGCGGTCTCGAAGTCGCGATCGGCGGCCTCCGGCGCCTCGCTCCGCACCGCCTCGCGCAGCTCTCCGGCCGAGCCGTCGAACAGCGACTCACCGTCGGCGAGGACGAGGACGCGGCCGCCGTAGCGCTCGGCCTCCTGGATGTCGTGGGTGGAGAAGATCACCGTCGTGCCGCGTCCGGCGAGGCCGGAGACGAACTCCCACAGCCGCGCCCGCTGGCGCGGGTCGAGGCCGACGCTGGGCTCGTCGAGCAGCAGCACCGCCGGCCGCGAGAGCAGCCCGATCGCGATGTTGATCCGCTGCTGGTTGCCGCCCGAGAGACGGGCGACGATCTCACCGCGCCGCTCCTCCAGCCCGGTCAGCTCGAGCATCTCCGCGGTCGAGGCGCGCGGGTCCTCGTGCCCCTCCAGCCGCGCGAACAGCAGCAGGTTCTCCTCGACGGTCAGCCGCCGGTAGAGCGCCGCCTGCTGCGGCACCCAGCCGACGGTGCCATTGGCGGAGGCGACCTCGCCAGCGTCGGGCCGGATGATCCCGGCGAGGATCGAGAGCAGGGTCGTCTTGCCGGCGCCGTTGGGCCCAATCACGGCAACCAGTTCGCCCGGGCCCGCCTGCAGCGAGACCCCCTTCAGTGCCTCCCGCTCGCCGTAGCGCTTGACCAGCCCCTCTGCGTGCACCGCGAGAAAGCTACTGGCCCTTCCCTAAACTCGGCCCTCGATGGCTTTCCCCGCTACCCGCCTGCGCCGTCTACGGCGCACCGACACCCTGCGCGGCCTCGTCCGCGAGACCGAGCTGTCGCCGGCGCACCTGATCCAGCCCGCCTTCGTGGTCGCGGGGGAGGGGGTGCGCGAGGAGGTGCCGTCGATGCCGGGCATCGAGCGCTTCTCGATCAACAACCTGGTCGAGGAGGCGGGCGAGATCGCCGCCGCCGGGATCGGCGCCCTGATGCTCTTCGGGATTCCCAACGTCAAGGACGAGTTCGGCACCGGCGCCTACGACGACGAGGGAATCGTGCAGATGGCGGTGCGGGCGCTGAAGGACGCCCACCCAGACCTGATCGTGATCACCGACGTCTGCCTCTGCGAGTACACCTCGCACGGCCACTGCGGCGTCGTCCGCGAGGGCTCGACCGAGGTCGACAACGACGTCACCGTCGAGCTGCTGGCGAAAACCGCGATCTCCCATGCCGAGGCCGGCGCCGACGCGGTCGCGCCGAGCGACATGATGGACGGCCGGATCGGCTCGATCCGCTTCCAGATGGACGAGGAGGGGCACCCCAATGTGCCGATCATCGCCTACAGCGCCAAGTACGCCTCGGCCTTCTACGGGCCCTTTCGCGACGCCGCCGAGTCGACCCCGGAGCTCGGCGACCGTCGCGGCTACCAGATGGACCCGGCCAACGCTGCCGAAGCGGTGCGCGAGGCCGAACTGGATCTCGAGGAGGGCGCCGACATGCTGATGGTCAAGCCGGCCCTGCCCTACCTCGACGTCGTGCGCCGGGTCAAAGACGCGACCGGTGCCCCGGTCGCCGCCTACCACGTCTCCGGCGAGTACTCGATGCTGAAGGCGGCCGCCGCCAACGGCTGGATCGACGAGCGCGCCGCCGTGGTCGAGGCGCTGACCTCGATCCGCCGCGCCGGCGCCGACGCGATCGTCACCTACTACGCGAAGGAGGCAGCCGAGTGGCTTCGGTGAAAGTGCCGCAATCGAAGGCGCGCAGCCGCAAGGACGGCTCCGCGATCCCGCTCGACGAGACCGACAAGCGGTTGATGAACCTGCTGCAGTCGAGCTTTCCGCTCGACCCCGAGCCGTTCGCCCTGGTCGCCTCCGAGGCGGACCTCGAGCTGGACGACGTCCTCGCCCGCACCCAGCGCCTGCTCGACGGGCGGATCATCCGCGAGATCACGCCGATCTTCGACACCCGCGCGCTCGGCTACGAGTCGATGCTGGTGGCGGCCAAAGTCGACGCCGAGAACCCGCAGCGGGCAGCGAAGATCGTCAACGCCCACCCCGGCGTCTCCCACAATTACCTGCGCACCCACGACTTCAACATGTGGTTCACGATCGCCACCCCGCCGGACTCCGAGCTCGGCCTGAAGGGGACGCTGGAAGCGCTGATGGAGGAGACCGGGGCGGAGTCGATGCGGGAACTGCCGACCCTGACCCTGTTCAAAATCAACATGAACCTGGAGATGGAGAAGGGCACCGAGGCGCTTGCCGCGCCGGTCGAAGCAGCACCGCCGCGCGAGCTCGAACCGCAGCCCTACGACGAGGACGACATCGCCCTGATCAAGGCCCTCCAGGGCCCGATGCAGGCGGTCGCTCGTCCCTACGATGCGGCTGCGCAAGAGCTGGGAATCTCAACCGAGGAGCTGCTCGACCGCCTGGGCGGGATGGTCGACCGCAAGATCCTCCGCCGCGTCGCCGCGATCCTCTACCACCGCCGCGCCGGCTTCTCCGCCAACGGGATGGGGGTCTGGAAGGTGCCGGAGGACCAGATCATGGAGGTCGGCGGCCGCATGGCCTCCTTCCGCGGCATCTCCCACTGCTACCAGCGGCCCACCTACGAGGACTGGCCCTACAGCGTCTTCACCATGGCCCACGGCCGCTCGAAGCAGGAGTGCGACGCCGTCCTCGACGCGATCGCTGCGGAGTGCGGGATGGGGCCGGACGACCGCGCCACCCTCTACTCCTCGACCGAGTACAAGAAGATTCGCCTCCACTACTTCACCGAGGACTACGCGCGCTGGGATGCCGAGCATTCATAAAGACGCGCCACCTGACGGCGGCGCTGAAGCAGGTCTCTTTGATCGGGCGCGACAGGTTCTTCCTGGCGGAGTGAACTCCCCGGTGCGGGCGATGCGGCAGATCGGCCGCGACCCGATCTTCGTCGAACGCGGCGAAGGCTGCTGGCTGTTCGACGTCGAGGGCAACCGCTACGTCGACTGGATCGGCTCCTGGGGTCCGCTGATCCTCGGCCACGCCGAGCCGGCGGTGATCGCCGCGGTGATCGAAGCGGCGAAGCGGGGGACGAGCTTCGGGGCGGCGACCCTGGAGGAGGTGCGGCTGGCCGAGGAGGTGGCGGCGCGAATGCCGTCGGTGGAGATGGTGCGGATGACCAGCTCCGGCACCGAGGCGGCGATGAGCGCCGTGCGGCTGGCCCGCGCGATCACCGGGCGCGAGGTCGTGATCAAGTTCGCCGGCGCCTACCACGGCCACTCCGACGGGCTGCTGGCCGACGCCGGCTCCGGCCTCGCGACCCTGGCGGTGCCGGGCAGCCCGGGGGTGACCGCGGCGCAGGCGGAAACGACCGTGGTGGTGCCGTGGAACGACCGCGAGGCGGTCGCCCGGGCCCTCGATGAGCACGAGGTGGCGGCGCTTCTGGCCGAGCCGATCGCCGCCAACATGGGCGTGGTGCCGCCGGCCGAGGGCTTTCTCGAGTTCCTTCGCGAGGCGACCCGCGATCACGGCGCGCTGCTGGTCTTCGACGAGGTGATCACCGGTTTCCGCGTCGCCCGCGGCGGCGCCCAGGAGCTGCTTGGGGTCGAACCGGACCTGACGGTGATGGGCAAGGTGATCGGCGGCGGTCTGCCTGCGGCGGCCTACGGCGGCCCGCGCCAGCACATGGAACGGATCGCTCCCGCCGGCGACGTCTACCAAGCGGGCACCCTCTCCGGGAACCCGCTGGCGGTCGCGGCCGGGCTGGCGACGCTGGAGCAGCTCGACGCTGCTGCGTACGCCCGCCTCGGCGAGCTGACCGATCGTCTGGCCGCCGGCTTCGAGGAGCTGGCGGCCGACCGGCCCCTCCAGGTCGCCAAGGCCCCCGGCCTCGTCACCCTCTTCTTCAGCCAGGTGCCGGTGACCGACTTCGCGACCGCGACCGCCTGCGACACCGAGGCCCACGCCTGCTTCTGCCGGGCGCTGCTGGAGCGCGGCGTCTACCCGCCGCCGGCCCAGTACGAGGCCTGGTTCGTCTCCCTCGCCCACGACGAGGTCGTCGTCGACCAGACGCTGGAAGCTGTCGCCGAGGCGCTCGACGAGGCGCTCGTGTGAACGCCCTCCAGGCCTTGGCCGACCAGCTTCGCGCCGAGGACACGCCGATTTCCCCGCACGTGGTCGACCCGGCCGAGCCGTCGCAGCTGGGCGAGCTTGCGGGGGGCGGCGAGCAAGCCCTGGTTATCGAGTCTGTCCGCGAGGGTTACCTGCTCCATTACGAGCAGCCGCGCCTACTCGCCGGTCACGACTCCGACCTCGCCCTGTTGGCCGGGGACTACCTCTACGCCCTCGGCCTCGACCGCCTAGCCACCCTCGGCGACACCGGCGCCGTCGCCACCCTCGCCGACCTGATCAGCACCTGCGCGCGGCTACAGGCCGAAGGGGAAGCAGCCTCGATACCGAGCCTTTGGCGCGAGGCGGCCGAGCAGATCTCTACCCCGCATTAGTCCTTGGACAGCTGCCTACCGTCTCCGGACCGCTTCCTCCAAGTCCTGCAAGAGCCGGTCCGTCGTGACCATATGGATCGCCGCCTGCTGCCTGAACTCGCGCACGTGGGCATCGGCCCGCTCGATGGCGAGACGGCTCAGCTCTCGCTCAACTTCAATCCTCTTCTTGAGTTCCTCGTCAGTCATCACCACTCCTGCTAGCAGACAATAACTTTCTACTCTGGATCCTGCAAATCTCCGGTCAGCTCGAAGATGGACGCGAGGCGTTTTCTCAGGTCGATGACCTCCTCCTCGCTCGCCAGCGCCTCGCGCCGCCAGAAGTCGATCTCCTCTTTGGCTTGACCAAGCTTTCTCTCGGAGATCTCAAACGGCCCTGCGCGGCGCAGCCATTCCCCGTTTTTCATCCGGATCCCGATCGAGGCGGCTATGAAGACTCCGCCCAGGCCAAGAACTCCGGCCGCCGACACCAGCAGCAATCGGGCCGCCCACAGAACGGCTCGATTGGCGAAGACGTTGTCGATGAAGTCGGGATTTCGGCTCTGCGGAAGATCTGCCGGATAGAGACCTTTTACGAGCAGCGCGATGACGATGGCAGCCATAACGAAAGCTCCGACGGCGGCCCCTGGTCTTTTCCCGCCTTGATCGCTCTCCATGGAAGGCTAAGGAGCGAGAGCGGCGAACTCTCCCCCAGCCAGGCCGGCTTCTACAGAGAATGACCAAGTGTGACGCAGGTCACACCCCTTAATCAATAAACTGGCAAGCCCTACGCGAACGACCTGTGGCAGACGACGCGAACAAAGTAAACGGGGCCGACGAGGCACCTGTGGTGGAGCGGGTTAAGCCCGACCCGCCCGGCTATTTCGAGGGCGAGTCGATGACTCGCCGCCACGTCTTCACGGTCGCGTCTCAGGCAATTGGCGGCATCGCCGCTGCCGGCATCGTCTTGCCAGCCGTCGGCTTCGCGGTCGCCCCGATCTTCCATCGCGGCAAGGAGCGCTGGGAGGCGGTCGGCCCGGCCTCCGACTTCGTCGAGGACACCTACCGCCAGGTCGTCTTCACCGAGACCGAGGGGATCGGCGACGCCGGCAAGACCACCGCCTACGTGCGCAAGAGTTCCGAGGAACTGGGCGAAGAACCCGGCAAGTTCGTCGCCGTCTCCAATCGCTGCGCCCACCTCGGCTGCCCGGTCCGCTTCGTCGAGGCCGCCGGCAACTTCATCTGCCCCTGCCACGGCGGTGTCTATGACTTCCAGGGCAAGCGGATCGGCGGCCCGCCGGTGCGCCCGCTCGACCAGTTCCAGACCCGGGTCCAGAAAGGCCAGGTCGAAGTCGGCCCGCGCTACAGCGTCACCTCGCAGATGGAGCCGGTCCGCGCCCGCGACCCCGGGGAGTTCACCGGCGGGATCTGGGAATACCTCTATCCCCCGCGGCCCTCTACCTTCCCAGCGCCCTGATGCCGAGCTTCCCGAAACCCAAGATCCCGGACGCCGTCGTCCCGCCGCCGCTGCGCAAACCGGCCAAGCCCGGCAGCGCCGGCACCCCCAAGGGTCAGGCGCCGACCGACCTGAAGGAGCCGCCGGAGAAGAAGACGGCCGGCGACAAACTGCTCGAGGTCGGCAAAGAGGCGCCGATCGACGCGCTCGGTTGGGTCGACCAGCGACTCGCCGCCAGCGGCTTCCTCACCGGGATGCTGTTCCGCAAGGTGCCGAAGGGGACCAACTGGTTCTACACGCTCGGCTCCGCCACCCTCTTCGCCTTCATCGTCCAGGCCACCACCGGCGTCTTCCTGGCGATGTTCTACACGCCTTCGGCGACCCAGGCCTACTCCTCGATCGCCCACATCAACAACGAGGTGCCGCTCGGCCAGTTGGTGCACGGGATGCACAAGTGGGGATCGAGCGTGATGGTGATCCTGATCTTCCTCCACATGGGGAGGACCTTCTTCTTCGGCGCCTACAAGTACCCGCGCGAGCTCAACTGGGTGATCGGCGTGGTGCTGCTGATCCTGACGATGACGATGGCCTTCACCGGCTACCTGCTGCCCTTCGACCAGCGCTCCTTCTGGGCCTCGATCGTCGGCATCAACATCAACGGCACCGGCCCCGTCGTCGGCCCCTACCTGAGCGACTTCCTCCGTGCCGGTCCTGAGCTCGGGGCGACCACCCTCTCCCGCTTCTACGCGATCCACATG
>DASTSW010000067.1:0-8639 GCA_035760445.1 Solirubrobacterales bacterium
ACCTCTCCCCCGCGATCCAGGAAGCCGCTTCGCAAGCGACCGCGCGGGCGCTGTCGGAGACCCTGCCCGGCCTGCTGCAGGCCAACAAGGAGGCGCGCGAAGTCGACGTCAAAGCGGCCGAGGTGACCCTCGACAAACGCCAGGCCGAGATCAAGGGCCTGGCCGAGCGCATCGCCGAGGGCCAGAAGAAGATCGAAGAACAGGTCCAGCGCCGCGGCGAGACCGACCTGCGGACCCAGGCGATGCTGGAGCAGATGGGTCAGACGATCGGCAACCTCAACAACGAGACCGCCGGCCTGAAGAAGGCCCTGCGCCAACCGCAGACGCGCGGCCAGTGGGGCGAGCTGCAGCTGCGCCGCTGCATCGAGATCGCCGGGATGACCGAGCACGTCGATTTCGAGCTGCAGCAGACGCTGCGCACCGAAGATGGACGCCTGCGGCCGGACGCCCGCTTCCTGCTGCCCGAAGGCCGCAGCTTCGTCGCCGACTCGAAGGTGCCGCTGGACGCTTTCCTCGACGCCCAGGAGGCCGAGGTCGAAAGCGAGCGGCGGGTCCACCTCGAGCGCCACGCGCGGCAGGCCCGCGAGCACGTCCGCGCCCTCAGCTCGAAGGACTACCAAGGCCAGTTCAACCCGGGCGAGACCCCGGACCTGGTGATCTGCTTCATCCCCAACGAGCCGGCCCTGCATGCCGCCTTCGCCGCCGACCCCGAGCTCTTCGACTACGCCTTGGAGCGCAACGTGCTGCTCGTCAGCCCGACCTCGCTGATCGGGTTGCTGCGGACGATGGAGCTGGGCTGGCGCCAGGAGCGGATGGTCGCCGAGGCGGCCGAGATCGCCGAGGCGGCGAAAACCCTGCACGCCCGCTTCGGCAAATTCCTCGGCGACTTCGAGAAAGTCGGCAAAGGGCTGCGCACCGCGACCGGCGCCTACGACACCGCCGTCGGCTCGATGGAACGGCGGCTGCTGCCTCAGCTGCGCAAAGTCGAGGGCCTCGGTGTCGCCCCGGGCAAAGAGATCGAGGCGCCGCAGCCGGTCGAGGCCACGGTGCGCGAGATCACGGCTCCGGAGTTGCACGACACCCCCAAGGCCGCCTAACTAGGATTCGTCTTCCTTACGAAGACGACTTTTAGAGGAGCCGGTTTTGGCCGTTGACACGAGTTCAGTTGCGAAGTTGGACGTGGAGCCTGGGACCCTGCCCGAGACGATGGCGGCGTGGGTGATCCGCCAAGAGCGCGAGGGCGAACCGAAAGACGCCTTCCAGCTGGAGCAAATCGAGGTCCCCGAGCCCGGTGCCTTCGAGGTGATCGTCAGGGTGATGGCGGCCGGCGTCAACTTCAACAACGTCTGGGCCTCGCTGGGTGAGCCGGTCTCGATCTTCGGCTACGGCGACCACCCGGAGTACGGCCACCACATCGGCGGCTCCGACGCCTCCGGCGTCGTCTGGAAAGTTGGCGAGGGCGTGACCCGCTGGAAGGTCGGCGACGAGGTCGTGATCCACTGCAACCAGGCCTCCTACGAGGACATCGAGGTCCACGGGCTCGACCCGATGGCGGCGCCGAGCCAGCGGATCTGGGGCTACGAGACCACCTGGGGCTCCTTCGCCCAGTTCACCAAAGTGCAGGCGCAGCAGCTGCTGCCGAAGCCGCGCAACCTCTCCTGGGTCGACTCCTCCTCCTACGGGCTGACCTACTTCACCGCCTACCGGATGCTGATGGACCAGTGCAAGCTGCAGGCCGGCCACAACGTCCTCATCTGGGGCGCCGCCGGCGGTCTCGGCGTCTTCGCCGTCCAGCTCTGCAAAGCCGCCGGTGCCAACGCGGTCGGCGTCGTCTCCTCCGACGAGAAGGGCGAGCTGATCAAGAAGCTCGGCGCCGTCGACTACGTCAACCGCAACGAGTTCGGCGAGATGATGCGGACCGACGAGAACCTCGCCGACCCGGCCGCCGACAAGGAGCGCTTCAAGGCCTCGCGCGCCTTCGCCAAAAAGGTGAAAGGGATCCTCGGCGACGCGCCCGACATCGTCTTCGAGCACGTCGGCCGCGCCACCTTCCCGACCTCGGTCTTCACCGTCAAACCGTTCGGCAAAGTCGTGATCTGCGGCGCCACCTCGGGCTACCAGCTCGACTTCGACGTCCGCTACCTGTGGATGAAGCAGAAGCAGATCATCGGCTCCCACTTCGCCAACGCCTACGAGTGCATGAAGGCCAACCAGCTGATGGCCGAGGGCAAGGTGCGGCCGGTCCTCTCGGAAACGATGGGCTTCGACGGCGTCCCCGGCGCCCATCAGCTGATGCACGAAAACAAGCATCTCGGCAAGATCTCGATCCTCGTCGGCGCCGAGTCCGAGGACGAGGGCCAGCACGAGGACGGCCCCGGCGCGATCCGGGCCGAGGTCGGCGCATGAGCGCCCTGGGCACCCGAATCGAAAGGCGAATCTGATGGCAGAGGTCTGCACGCTCGACTGGCACATCGTCCCCTTCCGGTCCGACCGCTTCCTCGACCTCTGGGAACCGATGGCGGCAAAGGCGCCGGCCTACGGCGCCAAGAGCTGGTCGCTGATCCGCTCGATCGACGATCCGCAGTCCTTCCGCCAGACCATGGTCTGGGAGAGCCGCGCCGACTTCGAACGCTATTGGTTCTCGGACGAGGTCGAGCAGGCCCGCGGCTCGATCATCGACATCTACGACATCCCGCTGCTGCCGGCCTGGCACACCCTCGTCGCCGCCGAGTAGCGCCTAGTCGCGCTGGTCGGCCTCGAGGCTGCGGGCCCAGCCCAGCAGCGCCTCGACGTGTACCTCCTGCATGCCGAGGTCGGGCTCGGCCTCGACCAGCAGCGTCGGCTCAGCGCGGTCCCGCGCCCAGGCGTAACAGGCCTCGTCGAGGCTGTCGTCGATCCAGGCCAGCGGCCGCCCGGCCGCGAAGCGATCGAGCGGCTCCAGCTTCCAGTCGGCTGAGCCGAAGCGCGCCGCCCCCTTGAAGCTCAGCGCCGGCCACGGCGGCAAACCGAGCAGCTGCGAGACCCGCTCGCCGCCGCGCTCCCAGCCCGTCGCCCAGACCGGGTCGAAGTGATCGGCCAGGCGGCGCAGCCGGTCGCCGGCGGGCATCGAGATGCAGTGCAGGGCGCCATCGATCAGCTCCATTTCGGCTCCCTCGACCTGCGGCGCGCCCTCGAACCCGAAGAGGGAGATGACGCCGTCGATGTCGACTGCGAGGACCGGCCGCGAGCTGTCGCTGGGGCTCGGCTCGCGCCGCCGCGAGCGTCCCAGGCCGAACGGGCTCATGCGCGCTCCAGTGGTGCCATCGTCAGACCCGCTGCGTCGAGCTGCTCCCAGTAGTGCTCGGCCGGCTCGCGCGGGCCGGTCCAGACGATCGCCTGGCCGCCGTTGTGGATCGTGTCGGCGATCCGGTAGCCCTGGTCGAGCGAGACCCCCGGCAGCACCTGCGAAAGGGTCTGGGCGACGTGGTCGAAGGTGTTGTGGTTGTCGTTGCGGACGATCACGCGCCAGCTACCGCCAAGCCCGGAGCCGGGGCCAGCCGTGCGCGGCCGCTCGATCGTGCTCGTCGACATCAACTCGAATTATGCCCCGCGGGTTAGAAGGGACTGGGAACGCGGACGACGACATCGTCGACGCTGGCCACGACGCCGTTGCCGTTCTTGATCGTGCCGACGATCACGGTGGAGTTACGGCCGGTCAGCTCGCCGGCGCCGGGATCGGTCGCTTCGCCGACCAGTTTGCCGCCGACGTAGGCGAAGAGTTGCGCCTGGCCCTTTTCGGGGCCGTCCTTGATGTTGACCGCGCGCAGCTGCAGCACGTTGGCTTCGTTGACGCCCATCACGGCTTTCTCGTTCTTGGCGATCGCCAGGTATTTGGAGCCTTCGCTGGTGACCTTCACCAGCTGCGCCTTTTTCTGGCGCGGGAAGACCAGCAGCTGGTACTTGGCCCCGGCCCCGGCCCGCAGCTCGAGCCCGAGGAAGGCCTTGCGCTGGAGGTTCTCCGGGGTGCCACTGAGCAGGCGCTCGGTGGCGGCGATCTCCAGATCGCGGCCGAGCACCGGCGTGCGGAACGAGCAGGCGGCGGTTTTTTTGCCGAGCGTGACCCGCATCGCGCCATTGGCGCCGGCGCGGGCGCAGTTGGAGCCCGAGAGCTTGACCAGCTGGCTGCGCTGGGCCAGCGTCTCCATGCTGTTGCGGTAGATGCCGATCATCGCGGCCCCGGCCACGGCGCAGCTGAGCGCGCCGACGGCGAGCGCGACGAGGAATGCGGCTGAGAATCGACGCCCCATTGAGTTGCCAGCCTAAACACCGCATAGGTCGAAAGATGCGGCTCGGGCACCCCTGAAAGGCGGCGTTCGTCCTTTCCCAGGCATATGGCAGGGAAAGGACGAACGCCGAATATCATTCGTGGCATGAGCGACCACCGACTTCCCCAGCCCGACCGGCCGTGGGTGATGCGCACCTACGCCGGCCACTCCGACGCCCGCCGCTCCAACGAGCTCTACCGCAAGAACCTGGCCAAGGGCCAGACGGGGCTCTCGGTGGCCTTCGATCTGCCGACCCAGACCGGCTACGACCCCGACCACGTCCTCGCCCGCGGCGAGGTCGGCAAGGTCGGCGTCTCGGTCGCTCATAAAGGCGACATGCACCAGCTGTTCGACGGGATCCCGCTCGACGAGATGAACACCTCGATGACGATCAACGCGACGGCCGCCTGGTTGCTCGGCCTCTACGTCACCGTCGCCGAGGAGAACGGCGTCAATCGTGACCAGCTGAAAGGCACGACCCAGAACGACATCATCAAGGAGTATCTCTCGCGCGGCACCTACGCCTTCCCGCCCGAGCCCTCGATGCGGCTGATCGCCGACATGGTCGCCTTCACCGTCAACGAGGTGCCGAGCTGGAACCCGACCAACATCTGCAGCTACCACCTGCAGGAGGCCGGGGCGACGCCGGTGCAGGAGATCGCCTACGCGCTCTCGACCGGGATCGCCGTCCTCGACGAGGTCAAAGCCCGCGGCCAGGTCGCCGACGAGGACTTCCCCAAGGTCTTCGGCCGCATCTCCTTCTTCGTCAACGCCGGGATCAGGCTGATCGAGGAGGTCGCCAAGCTGCGGACGATGAGCGCCCTCTGGCAAGAAATCGGCCGCGAGCGCTATGGCGTCAGCGACGAGAAGATGCTGCGCTTCCGCTACGGCGTCCAGGTCAACAGCCTCGGCCTGACCGAGGCCCAGCCGGAGAACAACATCCAGCGGATCGTGCTGGAGGCGCTGGCGGTGACGCTCAGCCGCGACGCCCGCGCCCGGGCGATCCAGCTGCCGGCCTGGAACGAGGCGATGGGCCTGCCCCGCCCCTGGGACCAGCAGTGGAGCCTGCGGATCCAGCAGGTGCTGGCCAACGAGACCGACCTGCTCGAGTACCCCGACATCTTCGCCGGCTCCGTCGTCATGGACGGCTTGGTCGAGGAGCTGACCGCCGGGGCGCGGGCGGAGATGGCCGTGGTCGAGGAGCATGGCGGCGCCGTCAAGGCCGTCCCTTATATGAAGGCGCGCCTGGTCGAGAGCCACCGCGAGCGGGTGGCGCGGATCGAGGCCGGCGAGCAGAAGGTGATCGGCCAGAACAGCTTCACCGAGACCGAGGACTCGCCGCTGACCGCGGGCGCTGACGGGGGCATCCTCACCCCCGACCCCGAGGTCGAGCGCGAACGGGTCGAGGCGCTGGCCGAGTGGAAGGCCGAGCGCGACGAGGATGCGGTCCGCAAGGCCCTCGACGAGTTGGCCGCTGCCGCCGCGGACGACAGCGTCAACATCATGCCGGCGACGATCGCCGCCGCCAAGGCCGGTGCGACGACCGGCGAGTGGGCACACACGATGCGCGAGGTCTTCGGGCCCTACCGCGCCCCGACCGGGGTCGACGGCGCCTCCGCGCCGGGCGAGCGCGAGCAGATGGAGGAGATCCGCCGCCAGGTCGACGCGACCTCCGAGCAGATCGGCCACCGGATCAAGATCCTGGTCGGCAAGCCCGGCCTCGACGGCCACTCCAACGGCGCCGAGCAGGTCGCGCTGCGAGCGCGGGACGTCGGCATGGAGGTCATCTACCAGGGCATCCGCCTGACCCCCGAGGAGATCGCCGAGTCAGCGCTGCAGGAGGACGTCGACGTGGTCGGCCTCTCGATCCTCTCCGGCTCCCACCTGGAGCTGATCCCCGAGGTGGTGCGTTTGCTGCGGGACGAGGGCGTCGAGGTGCCGGTCGTGGTCGGCGGGATCATCCCCGTCGCCGACGCCGAGCGCCTGCGCGAAGCGGGCGTCGCCGGGGTCTACACGCCGAAGGACTTCGACGTCAACCGGATCATGGGCGAAATCGTCGAGCTCGTCGGCCAGCGCGCCGGCGCAGGCGCCGCCGCATAAAAGCGCGCCGGCCGATGGCCGGCGCATGACCGCCTGGCGCCCAGCCGCTCCGCTCGCAACAATGAATCGATGAGCGAGTTGAACGGGGACCGGTCTGCCTGGCTGCGGTGTTACCGCTGCTGGTCGCAGAACCTCGAGATCCAGATCCACTACGACGCGATCCGCCGGGTCGATCCCGAGTCGGGCGCGCTCGCCGACGGGGTCGACGAGGTGCAGGAATCGGTCGTCCAGTGCCTCGACTGCATGCATGACCAGCCCCACCTCACCTTCGAAGGCGACCGCGTGGTGCCGATCGAAGATCGCTGGGAGCGGATGGTCGCCGGCACCCCCTGGGTCGCCTCCTGCACGGTGACCGTCGACCAGGACAGGGTCGAGAGTTGCTCGGGCCCGGAGGCGATCGAGTTCCTCACCTACGGCGCCTTCGGCGACGCCGGGGTGCGCGAGTTCTTCACCCACGTCCGCTTCCACAAGCACGACGACGAGCAGATCGTCGTCCACCTGCTGGTCGAGCTCTACGCCCGCTCCGCCCAGGAGGCGACCGAGGTGCTCGAAGAGGCGGCGCAGGGACAGCTGGAGATCACCTCGCTGGCGGAGGAGTCGCGGCCGCCGGCGCACGCTTCGGGCGAGGCCCACTGAGTTGAGCGCTGGTAACGGCGCGGCGCCCCCGCGCGAGTGCGATCTGGCCGTGGTCGGCGGCGGCATCCTCGGCACCGCGGTGGCCCGCGAGCTGCTGGCCCGCCGCCCCGGCGCCCGCCTCTGCCTGCTCGAGGGCGAGCCCGACCTCGGCCACCACCAGACCGGTCGCTCCAGCGGCGTCATCCACGCCGGCATCTACTACGAGCCGGGCTCGCTGAAGGCGCGGCTCTGCGTCCAGGGCGCCCGCGAGCTTTATTCCTACTGCGACGAGCGCGGCATTCCCTATGACAAGTCCGGCAAGCTCGTGGTCGCCGCCGGCGAGGGAGAACTCGGCCGGCTCGACGAGCTCGAACGTCGCGGGCTCGCCAATAGCGTCCCGGGTCTACGCCGCTTGCGGGGGGACGAGATCCCCGAGATCGAGCCCAACGCCCGCGGGGTCGCGGCGCTGCACTCGCCCGCCACCGGCGTCATCGACTTCGTCGCCGTCGCCGGCTCCTACGCCGAGGACGTGCGCCAGGCCGGCGGCACCGTCCACGCCGGCACGCCGGTGGCCGGCGCCAGCGCCAGCGGGACCGGCATCACCCTCGACCACGCGCGCGGTTCGACCACCGCCCGCGCCGCGGTCTTCTGCGCCGGCCTTTGGTCCGACCGGCTGGCGGTCGCCTGCGGCGCCCCGGCCGACCCCCGCATCGTCCCCTTCCGCGGCGGCTACCTGCGGCTGCCTCCGGCCGCCGCCGAGCTGGTCCGGGCCAACGTCTATCCCGTGCCCGAGCCCGACCTGCCGTTCCTCGGCGCCCACCTGACCCGCAACTTCCGCGGCGAGGTGCTGATCGGGCCCAGCGCCCTGATGGCCCCCGCCCGCGACGCTTACAGGCTAAGCCAGGTCCGCGCCCGCGACCTGCGCGAAACCGCGGCCTGGCCGGGCACCTGGAAGTTGATGGCCAGGCACTGGCGCTCGGGCCTGCGCGAGCTCCACCACGCCGCCAGCCGCCGCGCCTTCGTCGCCGAAGCGGCCCGCTTCGTGCCGGCCCTGAAGGGCGTCAAGGCCGAACTCGGCCCGGCGGGGATCAGAGCCCAGGCACTCGGCCGGGACGGCAAGCTGGTCGACGACTTCGTCGTCCACCGCACCGAGCGCGCGATCCACGTCCGCAACGCCCCCTCCCCCGCCGCGACCTCCTCGCTGGCGCTGGCCCGGCTGATCGCCGACGAGCTCGAGACGGCAGAGGCCGGCGGATGAGCCCTCGATCCGAAGAGCTGCCGCGACGGCGAACCAGGATCGCCGACCGCATCAATGCCTTGGTGTGGCGGCTCCCGGCTCCAAGGCGGGCGAGGGCCCTCCTCAGCCAACTGGTCTACCGCAACCCCTCGATCCAGCCCGAGCGGGTGATCGAAACCCTGCTGGCACTGGACCTGGCAGGGGTCGCCGTCATCGTGATCGGCGGCTGGGGGATCGACGCCCTGCTCGGGCGACAGCTGCGCTCGCACTCCGACCTCGACCTGATCGTCGACCAGCGCCAGTTCGACCGCGCCCCCGGCGCCCTGCGCGGACTGGGATTCACGCTCTGGAACCACGACCCCGCTCCCGGCGCTATCGGGGAG